>NZ_CALUXO010000029.1 GCF_944324745.1 uncultured Thomasclavelia sp.
ATATTTACAAAGGCTGGACTTGTGTATTGATATCCTCCATCCGAATGACATAAAGGATGTGCATCTTTATTAGCTTGAATTGCTTTATCAAATGTATTAAAAACAAGAATATTATTATTGTGATTACCAACTTCATAACTGACGACTGTTCTATCATAGAGATCAAGAAATGCACTCAAATAAAGCTTATATTCATTATGTGGGCCATATTTGAATTCTGTGACATCAGTTACCCATTTTTCATTTGGTCTTGATGCATTGAAATCTCTATTAAGATTATTCTTAGCTGTGTTGTTATTTTTTCTAACTGTACAACTTCTTCGTTTAGGTCGAATGATGCTTTGAATACCTAATGTCCTCATGATCTTATAGATACGTTTGTCACTATAATGTCTATGATGATCTCTATTTATTCTATCAGCCATCATTCTATAACCTAATAATCCGTTATATTTTTTATGATATTCTTTGATCAGCTCAGCTATCTCTTCATTTTCCTTGTCTACAATACTCTTTTCATGATGAAGCCATTTATAATAGTTTGCACGTTTGACATCAAGTATTCTACACATAAGTGATATATTTGGTGTGTTTCCTTTATCTACTTCTTCTTCGCTAATTTCTTTGATTGCTTCATATTCTTCTTCATATTTGCTTTCTCTGTATATCGCCTTCTTTCTATCTCGTCCAATTTTTTTAACATTCTTACCTCCAATAGTGCCATTTCAAGTTCATATTCCTTTTGTTTGAGCTGTCGTTTTAATAAAGTCATTTCATCAACTTCTTCATCAGCTTTATGATGTCCACGTCTATCACCTAAACCATCTTTGCCGTTTTCCTTATACTTCTTGACCCAATTAAAGACATTAGCGTAAGTTGTTTCAAATACCTTAGCTGTTGTCTTATAGTCCAAATCATGTTCAAGACAATACTTTACAATTTCAATACGTTCTTCTTTATTTACTTTTCTGCTTTTCGCCATATAGATATCTTCTCCTCCAGGAATGTAATCCTTCAATTCCATATGACTATTATAATCTTTTATCCACTTTATGATAGTGCTATTAGAAGAAATATTATATTTTATTGCCAGATCATCTAATGAACCTTCGCCGTTTAAATAAGCATCTACAACCATCTGTTTAAATGTTTTAGTATATGCATTATTTGATTTTAAATCATCAAAAGCTGATTCACCAAAAGCATTGTATTTTTTAACCCATCTATAAACAACCATATTATTTGTGCCAATTTCATCAGCTAATGAATAAGTAGATCCTTCACCATTCAAATAACGTTTACATATTTTTATTTTTAGTTCTTTAGAATATTTGCTTTTTCTTCCCAATATAAAAACCTCCCGTATCAGTGTTTAATTATTTACACTGTCTACTAGGAGGTTATCATATCAATTTTTACCAATAGCTTTTTAAGATAAATAAGATACTTTGTAATTAAAATAACTATTTAAATAAATCGGTTGATAAATATCTTTCACCAGTATCTGGTAATAAGACAACAATATTTTTACCTTCATCATTAATTTTACTAGCACCATATAAGGCAGCTCCAGCACTAATTCCAACTAATAATCCTTCTTTTTTAGCTAAAAGGCGAGAAGCTTCATATGCTTCATCGGTAGTCACGGTAATCATTTCATCAATAATATCTAAATCTAAGATATCGGGAATAAAATTAGCACCAATTCCCTGGATACCGTGAGGTCCAGCTTTTCCTTTAGTAATTAATGGCGAATCAGCTGGTTCAATTCCAATAATTTTAATATCAGGATATTTTTCTTTTAATACCTTTCCAATTCCAGTAATTGTACCACCAGTTCCAATTCCAGCTACAAAATAATCAATTTTTTCATTTTCAAAAGTTTCAATAATTTCTTTAGCAGTTGTTTCTTGATGGGCTAAAGGATTGTTAGGATTAACGAATTGACCAGGAATAAAACTATTTTCATTTTCTTTAGCTAATTCATTAGCTTTATCAACAGATCCCTGCATTCCCAGTTTACCTGGTGTTAAGACAATTTTAGCTCCATAAGCCTTTAATAGTTTTTGTCTTTCTATTGACATGGTTTCAGGCATGGTTAAAACTAGTTTATTGCCATAGATGGCACAAGCAATAGCTAAACCAATTCCAGTGTTACCACTAGTTGGTTCGATAATTATTGTTTCTTGATTGATTAAATTATCTTGATATGCCTGTTCAATTAGTTTTAAGCCAACCCGGTCTTTAACGCTACCACCGGGATTAAAAAATTCTACTTTTGCAAACAAGTTGTTGTTTAATTTTTTTTCTTGTTTTAAACGAGCAAGTTCAATGATTGGGGTATTCCCAATTGTTTCTAAAACACTTTTTTTAATATTCATTTTTTCACTTCCTTTGTATAGTTATACCATTATTTTAATATTTTAGATATTAAAACGATAATTTAATTTTATTGTCATGGTCAAAAGTATCATTTATAATGAAAAAAAGGGGACTGATTATGAAAGATTTTAAATATATACAAGTATATCAGACAATTATAGATGATATTGAAAATGGTTATTTAAAATATCACGATAAAATTCCGTCAATTAGGCAGATGGCTAAAAGATTAGATGTAAGTCGTACGACCGTAGAAAGTGCGTATTTACAATTGTTGGTCGAAGGGTATATTTATGCTAAGGAAAAAGTTGGTTATTACGTAGATGTTCAATATCGTAGTCAGATGAAAGGGCCAACATTTGATACTAACATAGCGGTTGAAACGCAAAAATATCGCTATGATTTTAGTGGCCGATTTGTTGACAGTGAAAGCTTTAATCTAGAAATCTGGAAAAAATATATTAAAAAAGCTTTAAATCAAACAGATGAATTAATGTGTTATGGTGAGATTTTAGGAGAACCTGCCTTAAAACAGGCCTTACAGCGATATAGTCACGAATATCGCGGACTTAGTCGTCCGGTAAATCAATATGTTATTGGTGCTGGATTTCAAATTCTGTTATATCATATATGTAGTTTATTTGGAAAAGATACGATTGTTGGAATTGAAGAGGGTGGTTTTAAACAGGCGGAAGCTGTTTTTCATGATTGTCATTTACAAGTTGTTAAATTACCAGTCGATGATCAGGGAATTACGATTGATGGATTAAAAAAGGCTAATTTAAAGCTATTGTATCTTAATAGTTCTTCAGGGGGATATCATGGTCATCCAATAAAATGGCAGCGACGACTAGAAATAATAAATTTTGCTAGAGAAAATGATGTTTTCATTATTGAAGATGATCATAATGGTGAATTAAAATTTAACACTAAGCCAATCGATGCTATGTCTAAACTGGATAATGAACGGATTTTTTATGTTGGTTCTTTCTCTAAATTATTATTACCATCCATTCGAATTAGTTATATGGCGCTGCCAAATTATTTTACAAAGATATTTTATCAAAAAGTTTCCAGTTATCATCAAACGGCTTCTAAACTAGAACAGTTGGCTTTAGCCATGTATATTGATGATGGGCAACTGGCCAGACATTTAAAAAAACTAAGAAAACATTATCGAATCAAAGGCAATCATTTATTAACATCACTCCAGAACGCTTTTCCTAACCATCATTTTGAATTATATGAAACTGCATTAAAGATTACTATGGCGGTTGCTGATGAATTAACTGACCAATATATTGAAACAGCTAAAAAACATAATATTCGCGTTACTAAAAATAGTAGTAATCAAATTGTTTTATCATTTTCGGGGATTTTTGAACATGATATTGATGAAGCTATCAATCTTTTAAAAGAAATTTGGCAATAGAAAAAAGGAAGTAGTCACTTCCTTTTTATTTATTTAAATGTTTACAGCTATAATAAGCTGGAATACCATTTTTATACTCAATATGTACTTCACCTTGAATCAATGGATATAAATAATCATAAAGTTCTTGTGTAATATCATTATGTTCTTCATTGATCCATTCAGTAGGAATTTTTTGCTCTAGATTAGCAATGCTACGAACATCACTAGAAACATATTCAATCAAATATGGGTTGTTTGAAACTCGTTTAAAGCCCATTACATGACCAGATTTTCCGGCTATAGCCGTTTCAATTGCTTGTTGCCCAATGACAAATGATTCATTTAAATCAGTTTTGCTGGCAATATGCATAGCACATCGTTGTAAAACGTTTAATTCAATACTACGCACTTTACATTGGAATTCTTTAAAAACTAGTGATTCCAGCATTTTTCCAGTTCCAGAATGCAAAACATGACCAAAGGCATCTTTTTTAGCATACTTTGAATCATCATCTAAGTAATGACCATTTTCGTCTTTAATTCCTTCACTAACCGCAACAACGACACAACGTTTACGTTTAAATACCTCACGGATATCATCTAAGAATTTTTGTTTATCAAAAACAACTTCTGGTAAATAAATTAAATCAGGGGCATCGTTATATTCATTACGAGCTAAAGCAGCGGCTGCAGTTAACCAGCCAGCATTACGTCCCATGATTTCAATAATCGTTACTGATTGTAACTGATAAATTAAACTATCATGAACAACTTCTAAAATTGAAGAAGCAACATATTTGGCTGCTGAACCAAACCCAGGAGTATGATCAGTTCCCATTAAATCATTATCGATAGTTTTAGGAATCCCAATAAAATTGATATGACTATTGATAGCTTTAGCATAATCATCTAATTTCATGACAGTATCCATTGAGTCGTTACCACCGATATAAAAGAAATCAGTAATTTCTAGTTTTTCTAAAATTTCGAATAATTTAAGATAAGTTTCTTGATTCTCTTCATGAGTTGGTAATTTAAATCTACATGATCCTAAATACATCGCCGGAGTTTGTTTTAAGGCATTGATTTTATCTCCGGTATCAAATTCTTTTAATAAATCCATATAACGACCATCTAACAGTCCTTTAATTCCGTTGATCATTCCATAAACATTTTCATAAACACCACTGGTTTTAGCTTTATGAATGATACCGGCTAAACTTGCATTAATTGCTGTTGTGGGTCCTCCAGATTGTCCAATAATACAATTTCTCTTTTTCATCTTTATCTCCTTTTTACGATGACATTCTAACATTTTTAGTCATTAAAAAAAAGTAGTTACAGTCTTTTTTAATAAAACGAAAAATAAAATGATGATAATGCCCCCAATTAAAAAACTAGTGAGTTGCCAGTTTGATGATTGGCTGTTAGAAATAACTTTGATTTGGGTTGCTTTATCTTGATTTAAAAAGTTCAACAGATTAATTTTAACTTGGTTATTGGTAATAGAGCCATAACTAGTTTCTTGAATGGTTCCAGGAAGTGAGATTGTAAGATTAATATCAAGATTTAGATTTTCTAGTGATGAAATGGAGTAATTGTTAATATCGTTTAATTCATTTAGATTAATAATGTTATTGATATCGGTTTTATTGATAATTAACGAATATTGATCATTTTTTTGATCATAGCTTAAAAAGTTTAATAAATAGGTCGTGATTTCTTCTGGAGCAATGAGCTCTAAACCGACATAACGACTGCCGTTGATCGTCTTTGCAATTTGTTTGATTTGCCAGGTATTGAATTGGCTTGCTAGCAGAGTATTTTGTAATTCATCTAACGAGGTATCATAAGTGGATAAAAGTTTTTCTTGACAATACATGGCAACTTTCAAATTGGCCTGGTCTCGATTTTGATATTCAATTTCGATATTTCCTTGAACACAACCAGTTAGAAAGAAAGCTAAATATATTAATAATAGTATTTTTTTCATCAATTCTCCTTTCAAATAGTATTGTGCCACTTTCTAGTAATTCTATAATTAAAAACTAGACTTATCTTGATTAAATTAATATAATTTAACTATGGTTAACATATAGTTCATATTAACGCTTTACAATAAAGTAGGTGATATCGATGAAAGTAGAAGTATTATATACAAATAAATCAAAACATATCAAACCAGTAGCTGAAGCGATGGCCCGATGGGTCAAGACTCATGCTAAGCCTATTGATGCTTTTGATAGTGAAAGCCAAGTTGATCTATTATTAATCGGTTTTGATGATTCGGTAAGAAAAGATGTTGAACTAGAAACATTTATTAAAAAACTCAATCGTCATTATATCCATAATTTAGCTTTATTTAATGCGTTTTATCTAAATGAAAATAAGATGAATAATATGATAAAGCTATGTCAGCAGACTAATTTGCCATTGATGCGAGAGCAATATTCGTTCAAATTGACTTTTAAGCAATTAAAAGAAGTTGATCAGGGCGTAATTGACGGGGCTAGATTATATATTGAAGATATGGTAAATATTGTAAGAGATTATTATTGAGGTAGAAGAGCAGTTCTTCTGCTTTTTATTTATCGATAATAGTTTATGGTAGAAAAATTTTTTTATCTATGATACAATTTTATCAATTTTAGGAGGAATTATTATGGATAAAAATAAATATGGTTTTGAAACATTACAGATACATGCTGGACAACAACCAGATCCAGTTACGAAAGCAACTGGTTTACCATTGTATTTATCAAATGCGTTTACTTTTGATGATGCTGATCAGGCAGCGCGTATTTTTGCTTTAGAAGAGGGTGGATATTTCTATTCACGTTTATCAAACCCAACAGTAGAAGCTTTACAACAAAGAATGGCTGCTTTAGATGGTGGTGTTGGTGCTGTAGCTTTTGCTTCAGGAACTGCGGCTATCATGGGATTAATAATGACTATTTGTCAAAGTGGAGATGAAATTATTGCGGCTAATAATTTATATGGTGGTACAATTGGTTCTTTATCAGGAACAATGACCGGAATGGGCTTTAAATCTCATTTTGTTGATCCAAATGATTTAGAAACGATGGAATCAATGATCAATGATAAAACACGTTTAATTTTTGTAGAATCAGTTGGAAATCCTAATGGGGATATGCTTGATTTTGATGCAATTAGTGATTTATGTAAAAAGTATAATTTATTATTTGTGGTTGATAATACAACACCAACACCATATTTATTTAGACCAATCGAACATGGGGCAAATTTAGTTGTTTATTCAACTACAAAATATTTAGCTGGACATGGTAATGTCATGGGTGGTGTCGTTGTTGATGCTGGAAATTTCCAATGGAAAGATAATCCTCGTTATCCGTTATTTAATACCCCTGATAAAGCTTATCATGATATTGTTTATGCTGATTTAAAAGAGCAGGCTTTTTGTACTAAAGCAGTAGCTAAAACATTACGTGATTTAGGTGGGTGTATGTCACCATTTAATGCATATATGACTTTACTAGGATTAGAAACTCTATCATTGAGAATGAAAAAACACGTAGAAAATTCACGGGCGCTGGCAAAATTTTTAAGTGAATGCCCTGATGTTGAATGGGTTAGCTATGCTGAATTGCCAGATAGTCCTAATTATCAACTAGCTAAAAAGTATTTCCCTAATGGATTTGGTGGTTTATATACTTTTGGTGTACGTGGTGGTGTTGCTGGTGGTAAAACGGTCATCAACAATATTAAGTTATTTATTCATGTTACTAACTTTGCTGATTCTCGTTCTTTATTAACGCATCCAGCTAGTACAACGCATGCGCAAATGTCAGAAGAAGAACGTTTAGCCGGTGGTGTTAAACAAGAAACAATCAGAATGTCAGTTGGATTAGAAGATGTAGATGATTTGATTGCTGATTTAAAGCAAGCTTTTGCTAAAATAAAATAAAAAAAGAGCTGATAATCAAAGAAACCTCCTTTATGGGATTTCCATAAAGGAGGTTAACTTTTAAAGTTAGCTCTTTTTTATTTAATTACTAATGCATTTTCGATTGGTAATAATGGATTTTCTTTATCAATACGATCATAGAATAAAACACCTTCAAAATGATCTAATTCATGTTGTAAACAAATTGATAAGAAACCTCTAGCAACAATCTTAACTTCCTGGTCAGTTAAAACATCGTAACCTTTTACAGTTACTTTAGCGTAGCGTGGTACATAACCTTGAACTTCCCGATTAACTGATAAGCAGCCTTCACCGTCTTTTAGATATGATTGTTTTTCAGTATAGGAAACGATTTTTGGATTAACTAAAGCATAATCATCACTATGCGTTACATTTCCTTCTTCATCATAATTTAAAACATGAACTGCTAGCATTCGTTTAGGAACTCCTAATTGAATTGCAGCAATCCCAACAGCCGGACGCAAGTCATATTTTTCAGAAATTTCTGGTTCTTGAGAATTGACTAAAAACTCATGCATGTCTAATAATAGTTTTCGATCTTCATCACTAAGAGGTAGCTCAACTTCTTTAGAAACTTCACGAATTAACTTATTATTATCATCGATTATATCTTTCATTGTTATCATAAATTTCACCTCATCGACAGTATTATAACATAAAATGAGGTGAAAGAAACAGTTATCCGACTCTAATTCGAGAATTTCCGCAAATGATTAACAGTAAAAATACTACTAATACGATAGCAAACCAGTTAGTTGAACCAAAGCTGCCACAACCACAGCTGGTAGTACAACTATTGCAACCACAACAACCAAATGGGTTAGTAATATATGGGTTAAAATTATTGCAACCACAACCAGAATAGTTAAATCCACAGTTCATATTATCGCCTCCTTTAGTATTATCCTATTCTAATCTTTATCTTTTGATTGGGTTATTGTAGATATAAATTCATTTTTAAGTTATAATAGAAAACATTAAGAGGTGAGAATATGGAATATAACTATCCAATAGATTATACTTGGACAACTCAAGAGATAATCGATGTGATTAATTTATATAATGCAGTTGAAAAAGCATATGAGGGTGGCATTAGTAAAAAAGAATTTATGGAAGCATATCGAAAATTTAAATTGATCGTTGATAGTAAAAGTGCTGAAAAAAAACTTGATCAGGAATTTTATCATGTTTCACATTATTCGATATATCAAGTAGTTAAGGCAGCTAAGCAAGATCAAGATTTTATTCAAGTGGGTGAGTAATTTGGCAGGATTAAGAAAATTAAAAAAATTGTTTAAAAGTCGTGGCGTTGATAAAAGTATTTATATCAGCACTTTCGTTTTGGCAATTTTTGGAATTATTATGATTGGTTCCGCTTCAATTGGTAGTGTTACTCGTTATGGGGTGACTTATGCAATAAAAAATATGGCAACACAAACTGTGTTTGTTATTGCTGGAACGGGGGCAATGATATTTATAGCTCGTGTTTTTAAGACAAGATATATAACATATACCTCATCGATGCGGCTATATGTTTTAGGAATCTTTTTGATGGCAATCTGTTTTTTCTTTAGTGATTCGAAAGGATCCCATGCCTGGATTAAATTTGGCAGCTTATTTAGTATTCAGCCAGCCGAATTTATGAAAATCGCAATGATTTTAATTATGAGTTATTTTTTAACGGAAAGTGATCAAGCTTTTGTCGTTAAGGGACGCTTTAAAACGCAAGAGTTAAAGAGTGCTTTTTATAAACAAAAATTTTTACAGTGCGTTTTTTTGCCAATGATGCTAGTTGTAATTGCGGCAGCAGTAGGAATTTTTATTCAAAATGACTTTGGAACGACAGCAATATTAGTGGCAATTTGTTTTGTTTGTTTTATTGCTACACCACGGCCATATTTTAAAAAGTACAAGCGAATTGTCTGGGCATTTCTAGCAATATGTGCTGTTTTGTTTATTATTGCCGGAACGACAGTATTAAAAGGATATCAGACAAGTAGAATTACTACTTGGCTAGATCCTCTATCTGATCCATACAATACTAGTCAACAGCTGGTTAACGCTTTGATTGCTTTTAAAAATGGTGGTTTATTTGGTTTGGGATTAGGAAATTCAACTCAAAAATATGGATATATTCCTGAAGCACATAACGACTTTATTGGCGCTATTGTTTATGAGGAATTAGGAATTATTGGTCTAGGATTGATTATAATTCCTACTTGTATCATTATTTTTAAATTGTTAAATTATTCATTAAAGATCAAAGAAAATAAATCCCGGATCATTCTTCTAGGAATTGCCTCATATTTCTTTTTACATCTGTTGATTAACTTAGGTGGGGTATCTGGTTTGATTCCAATGACGGGAGTACCATTATTGTTGCTTTCAGCTGGTGGTTCTTCAACAGTTACCGCTTTTGTTGCTATTGGAATTGCCCAAGCAATTATTGCTCGTTATAATCGTCAAAAATATGACACTGATTAATTAGTTTTACATATAATATACTAGGTGATTTGATGGATGAATTTAAAGAATTTTTAAAAACGATTCCTAGTATCAAACAGGATGTTTTAAATGGTCGTTATACATGGCAACAATTATATGAAATCTATGTTATGTATGGAAAAGATGATAAATTTTGGCAACCATATAAAACTAGCAGCAATCTTAATTTAAATATGCTGATAGACGTAATCAAAAATATTGATTTAAACGCCCTTTCAAATAGCCTGGCATCAATTGAAAAAGTTTTAAACGTTATCAATACATTTATCGATAAAAAGGAACCGGATAATGGAAAAAAGTGGTATGATGAATGATGATTTACGCTATTATTTACGATATCATCCTAAATGGTATTTAATTCTTTCAAGGTCGCCAGGTGAATATGAGCGCTTATTACAGGAATACAAGGATGATAAAAGTCAGGCTTTTATTAATAAAATTGAACAGGTATCTTTATTTTTAAATATGATAGAAATGATGTTGTGATATGGAAGAAATATTAGACAGATTAATTGAACAAATCAAGTTAGATCAGCGTTATCAAGATTATTTTGAGGCTGAAAAAAAATTAGATAAAAAAGAAAATAAACAACTTTTACAAGAATATCATCAAAAGATTGAAGAATATAATGATTTAAAAAAATATGAGTCGTATATTGATTTAAATCAGATCAAAGATGAAATTAAACAATTAAAGAAACAAATTAGTTTGAATAAGGATATCGTTGATTATTATCAAAAATACCATTGTTTAAATGATTTTTTGGAAGAAATTACTAAAATTGTTTTTGGTAATATTTCAACTGAATTAGATTTATCACGATATGAATTATAGAGGAAATTATGAGAGTTATTGCAGGAAAATATAAAAGTCGGCCGTTAAAGACCGTTAAATCAAATTTAACGCGGCCAACTACCGATCGAAATAAAGAAAATATGTTTAATATTATTGGTCCTTATTTTGATGGTGGGGTAGTTTTAGATTTGTTTGCCGGAAGTGGCGGTTTAGGTATCGAAGCTTTATCCAGGGGCTGTAAAGAGCTCTATAGTGTTGATAAACAATATGCAGCTTTTAAAGTAATTAAAGAAAATTTTGAATTGTTGAAATTAGAAACAGCTCATGTTTTTAAATTGGACTATCGTAAAGCATTGGAAAAGTTTGCAAATATGTCATTAAAATTTGATTTAGTTATCTTGGATCCACCATATGGTAAAAATATGGTACCAGATATTTTTGCGTATCTATTAGAACATGACATGTTACAAAATGAGGCGATAATTGTAGTAGAAGAATTAAAAGAAGTGACTTTTCCTGAATATCAAAAGTTGAATTTATTAAAAAAATATCAATATGGGATAACAGCATTAAATATATTTAAATATGGGGTAGGATAATGAAAGAAAATATTGCAGTATATGTAGGAACTTTTGATCCGGTGACTAATGGACATTTAGATATTATTGAACGCGCTAGTATGATGTTTGATACGCTATATGTTACTATTGGTATTAATCCTGAAAAAAAGGGGCTATTTACGATTGAGGAAAGAAAAGCTTTATTAAAAGAAGCTTGTAAACAATTTGATAATGTTATTATTGATTCTTCTGATAAGTTATCAGTTGAATATGCACGAGATGTTGGTTCTAAAATTTTAGTTCGCGGTATTCGGGCAACGATGGATTTTGAATATGAATTGCAGTTGGCTTTTTCTAATCAATACTTAGATAAAGAAGTGGATATGGTTTTTTTGATGACTAAACCATCACATTCTTTTATTTCATCTTCAGCAGTTAAGGAGATGGTCAGTCATCATCGCTCAGTAGCCGGACTAGTACCACCATGTGTTGAAAAAGCTTTATGGCAAAAGTATCATTAATCTAATCTTGATCCTGGTTTTCTAATTATTTGATTTTTTCTGGTTTATTAATTGTCAAAACTGATTGAATTTGATATGATGAAAAAAGAAAATAAGATAACTGGGTATAATAGAATATTATTTTACCAATTATACCTCGAAAGAGGTATTTTTTATGGAGGCGGACAAATGAACATATTTACATTAAAGGATTTTTCGGTTGAAGAAATCAATCAGATATTGGATGAAGCTGAGGAATTTAAAGCAGGGAAAAAAGTCGATTTTAATGGGCAGAAAGTTGTTGCCAATCTATTTTTTGAACCATCAACAAGAACCCATTACAGCTTTGATAAAGCAGCTTTTAATTTAGGATGTCGAACTCAAAACTTTGAAGCAGCTACTTCTAGTGTTCAAAAGGGCGAAAGTCTATACGATACAGTTAAATTTTTTGAATCAATTGGCTGTGATGCTGTAGTGATTCGTCATCCAAAAGAAAATTATTATGACGATTTAGTCGGGAAAATAAAAATACCGGTTATTAGTGGCGGTGATGGAACGGGAAATCACCCAAGTCAATCTTTATTAGATTTAATGACGATTCGTGAAGAATTTGGTCATTTTGAAGGTTTAAAAATTGTTATTGTTGGTGATATTGTTCATTCAAGGGTAGCGCATAGTAATTATGAAATTATGAAACGTTTAAAAATGGATGTTTATACTAGCGGCCCTAAACAATTTGAAGAACCAGGGTATAATTATGTAGATTTTGATCAGATATTACCAGAAGTAGATATTGTAATGTTGCTTCGCGTTCAGCATGAACGGCATCAAGAGTTGATGCGACTTACTACAGAACAATATCATGATATGTTTGGTTTAAATCAAAAACGAGTAGATAAAATGAAGAAAGGAGCAATCATAATGCATCCAGGCCCATTTAATCGTAATGTGGAGATTGCTGATGAGATCGTTGAATGTTCTCAAAGTCGTATTTTTAAACAGATGACAAATGGTGTTTTTGTACGGATGGCATTATTGAATCGAGTTTTGACAAATGACTAAGATATTGTTTAAAAATGGTAATGTATTTTATCATGGCAAGTTACAAAAATTAGATGTTTTAATTGAAGATGAATTTATCACTAATATTGCTGAAGAAATTAATGATGAAGCTGATGTTATTGATTTAAAGGGTAAATTATTAACCCCTGGTTTAGTGGATATGCATGTGCATTTAAGAGAACCAGGATTTGAACATAAAGAAACGATAGCTACAGGAACTAATAGTGCTAAATATGGGGGATATACCCATATTGTTGCTATGGCTAACACGAAACCTTGTATGGATGATGTCGAAACGATAAGTGATTTTACAGCGCGTGTTAATAAAGACAGCCAAGTTCATACATATACCTATAGTGCTATTACTAAAGATTTAAAAGGACAAGAATTGGTTGATTTTAAGGCCAATAGTCAAATGGCTATTGTAGCTGGGTTTTCAGATGATGGAAAGGGTGTCCAGTCAAAAGAAATGATGGAAGCCGCCATGAAAGCCTGCAAGGAAACTGGTAGCATTATTGTAGCGCATTGTGAAGATGAAAGTGAATTAGAGCCAGGTGCCTGTGTTAATTTAGGTCCTTATTCTAAAAGTCATGATTTAGTAGGAATTAATAATGCTTCTGAATACAAACAGGCTACAAGAGATCTAGAGTTGGCAGGAATGATCAAAAATCGTTATCATATTTGTCATATTTCTACTAAAGAAACAGTTTGGGCTTTAAAAAAAGCCCGTCAAAATAATCAATTAGTAAGTGGTGAAGCCTGTCCGCATCATTTGATTTTGACAGATGAAAATATTAAAGATATGAATCCTAATTACAAAATGAATCCACCACTTAGAAGTAAGGAAGATTTAGAAGCGTTAATTCAAGGAATCAATGAAGGAGTAGTTACGGTGATTTCAACCGATCATGCTCCTCATGCTCCTCAAGAAAAGATGCAGCCGATTTCTAAAGCTCCATTTGGAATTATCGGAATCCAGCATGCCTTTAGTTTGATGTATACATATATTGTAAAAAAAGATTTAATTCCATTAGAAACGGTTTTAGCTTGTATGACAACTAATCCAGCTAAAGTTTTAGGAATTAAACATGACCTAGAAATAGGATATAAAGCTAATCTGGCTGTTTTTGATCTTGATGAAGAATATACTATTACTAAAGAAAGTATTAAATCCAAATCAATAAATACGCCATTTTTAGATACTAAATGTTTTGGTGCTTTAAAATATCATGTCTTAGATGGAGTAATTACGAAAATTTAGGAGGAATTTATGGCAAATTTACAGGGAATGATGAAAATAACCGCCATTAGTCAAATTGCTGATGACGTTTATGAAATGGTTTTAGAGGGTGAAGGAGCTAAATACATCACTGCTCCTGGTCAATTTATTAATATTAAGATCAATGATAGTCTTCAGCCATATTTACGACGTCCAATGTCAATTAGTGATTATGATGAAAATCATATTGTAATTGTTTTTAAGGTTGTCGGTCAAGGAACAAAAATCTTGAAGGATAAAGAAGTGGGCAGTTATTTAGATTGTTTGATTGGTCTTGGAAATGGTTTTGAAATTCGTGATGGTAAAGCGTTATTGATCGGTGGTGGTTTAGGAACTCCACCATTGTATAATTTAGGAAAAAAATTAAAAGCTGCTAATCATGAAGTAATTACAGTTTTAGGTTTTAATAGTGCTAAAGATATTTTCTACCAAGATAAGTTTGCAGAGTTTTCTAAGGTTTATATTGCAACTATGGATGGTAGTGTCGGAACTAAAGGAACTGTAATTGATGTAATTAAAAATGAAGGTTTAGAATTTGATCATTATTATAGCTGTGGACCAGAACCAATGCTTGATGCTTTAGCTTTAAATTATCCAAAGCATGGGCAATTGTCTTTTGAAGCTCGAATGGGTTGTGGTTTTGGGGCCTGTATGGGATGTTCATGTAAAGTTAAAACTAAACCATATAAACGAATTTGTGTTGAAGGGCCTATTTTAGAAAGTGATGAGGTGATTGTTGGTGGCTAATTTAAAAGTATCATTACCAGGATTAGAAATGAAAAACCCAATTATTCCAGCTAGTGGAACTTTTGGCTTTGGATATGAATTTACTAAGTTTTATGATATTAATATTCTTGGTTCAATTATGTTAAAAGGGACAACATTGGAACCTCGTTATGGAAATCCTTTACCACGAATTGCTGAAGGACCTAGTGGTATGTTAAATGCAATCGGACTTCAAAACCCTGGGGTAGAAGCTGTGATGAATGAAGAGTTAGAAAAACTAAGACCGGTTTATCAAGATAAAGTAATTGCTAATATTGGTGGTAGTGCTCCAGAAGATTATGTTGAAACAGCTAGACGAATTAGCCAACATGATAAAATTGGAGCTTTGGAATTAAATATTTCTTGCCCTAATGTTCATAGTGGTGGTATTCAATTTGGAACCAATCCCCAAATGGCTGCAGATTTAACTCGTCGCGTTAAAGAAGTTTCTCAAGTTCCAGTTTATGTTAAATTATCGCCTAATGTTACAGATATCGTGGAAATGGCTAAAGCGGTTGAAGCAGCTGGAGCTGATGGAATTACGATGATCAATACATTAGTAGGTATGCGATTTGATTTAAAAACTGGAAAGCCAATTATTGCCAATAAAACTGGTGGTTATTCAGGGCCAGCAATTTTTCCAGTAGCTCTTCGAATGGTATATCAAGTTAGCCAGGCAGTTAATATTCCGGTTATTGGAATGGGTGGTATTACTAGTAGTGAAGACGTTATTGAAATGATGTCGGCAGGAGCTAGTGCAGTTGCGATTGGCTGCCAGAATCTAGTGGATCCATATGCTTGTCAAAAAATTATTGAAAACTTAGATCCATTATTAGAGCAATTAGGCATTGATGATATTAATAAAATTGTGGGACGTTCACATCAATTTTAATAAATCCAGAGAATTGGTTAGTCCAATTCTCTTTGTTTTCAATAACTATATCTAAAAATATAATAAAATAATGGTGGTGATTAAATGGATTTAGATAAACTGTTAAATAAAAAACAAAAGGAAGCAGCTGTTTATCTGGATAGTAATTTAAGAATAATTGCTGGAGCTGGTTCCGGTAAAACTCGGGTGGTTACTTATCGGATTGCCTATTTAATTGATGAAATTGGAGTAGCTCCATATCGTATATTGGCGATTACCTTCACTAATAAAGCGGCTAATGAAATGAAAGAAAGAGTGGCTAATCTTTTAGGCCCTCATGGGATGGGAACAGTTATTTGTACTATTCATTCATTATGTGTTAGAATTTTGCGTCAGCATATCAATGTTATAAATTATCCTAGTAATTTTATGATCATGGATGAAGAAGATCAAAAGGCTTTATTGAAAAAAATTTATACCCAACTATCAATTGATACTAAAGCCATTAGTTTAAAAAGTATGCTTTCAACTATCTCTGATTATAAAATGGCTAATATTACGCCACAAAGAGCAATCGAGTTGGCTGGAGAATTTCAAGGTGAATTAAAAAAAGCTAAAGTTTATCAAAAATATCTAGAATATCAAGAAAATCATTTCTTGTTAGATTTTGATGATTTATTATTAAAAACCGTTTATATTTTTGAAAATTATCCCGATGTATTGGAAAAATGGCAACGTAAATTCCAATATATTCATGTTGATGAGTTTCAAGATGTGGGAAATATTGAATATCGTTTAGTTAAACTAATGTCAAAACAGGCAATCACTTGTGTTGTTGGTGATCCTGATCAGACCATCTACTCTTTTAGGGGTGCTGATGTTAATTATATTCTGGATTTTGATAAAGATTTTAAGCCATGTAAGACAGTTATTTTGGATCAAAACTATCGTTCGACAGGTAATATTTTAAATGTTTCCAATAATTTGATCCGTAAAAATGAACATCGTCTAGAAAAAGATTTATTTACTCAAGAAACCGGTGGTGCTGAGGTAATTCATTATACTGGTAAAAATGAACAGGATGAAGCTGATTATATATGTGAGCAAATAGAAAAGATCATTAGTGAGGTTGAAGGAGTTAATTATAAAAACTTTGCCATTTTATATCGAGCTAATTATCTATCAAGAACGATTGAACAGGCCTTAATTGCCCATGGTATCGATTATCGTATTTTTGGTGGCTTAAAGTTCTTTAATCGTAAAGAAGTTAAAGATGCTCTTAGTTATCTGCAACTAGTTTGTAATGATGAAGATTTAGCTTTTGAACGAATCATAAATGTTCCCTCACGAGGAATTGGAAAAAAGACATTGGAAAATATTCAACTAGTAGCGTTAAATAATCATGTTAGTTTATATGAAGCCTTAACCTTATTCAGTGATCAAATTAAATTATCTAATAAAGCTAAAGGTGAAGTGAAAAAGTTTGTGAAGGCAATTGAAGAAGCTAAAGCTTCTAAATTACCATTACATGAAATGTTTGAAAAATTAATTGAAGATGTTGGGTATATCGATATGCTAAAACGGGATTTAGAAGATAACCGCATTAATAATATTCAAGAATTGCAAAATTCAATTTATACTTTTACTATGCAAAACCCCGATATTGCTACAATTGAAAACTATTTACAGGAAATTTCATTGTATACTGACAATGATACGATCGATGATGATCAGTATGTAAGTTTGATGTCAATTCATATGGCTAAAGGATTAGAATTTGATTATGTCTTTGTCTTAGGACTTTCAGAAGGAATTTTCCCAAGTTTTCGGACTTTAAGTGAATCTGATGATGGTCTGGAAGAAGAACGACGATTAGCTTATGTTGCCTTTACCAGAGCTAAAAAACAATTATTCTTGACAGATAGCGAAGGCTATAGTTTTGTAACTGATTCTCCTAAAACCGCCAGTCGTTTTATTGACGAAATGGG
This sequence comes from uncultured Thomasclavelia sp., assembly GCF_944324745.1. GTDB lineage: Bacteria > Bacillota_I > Bacilli_A > Erysipelotrichales > Coprobacillaceae > Thomasclavelia. Next base: position 18,090 of record NZ_CALUXO010000029.1, read on the forward strand.
AATTGAAGGAGTTAAGCATTTAGGAGTCAAGCCTCGATTTAAAACAGCTAATTATATCGATAGTAAACCAACTAAAGAAGAATTAATCGGTGACAATCAGGTAAAAGATTGGGCTGTTGGTGATTTTGTCATGCACGACACTTTTGGTAAAGGGGTTGTCGTGAAGGTCAACGGTAAAACTTTAGATATTGCTTTTGAATTACCGGCTGGATTAAAAACTTTGATGGCTGGACATAAAGCATTAAAAAAACTGACAAATTAAGCACTTAAGGTGCTTTTTTTGTTATAATTTAATTATGTAAGGAGATTAGATGATGACAAAAGTCGTGTTTTTAGATATTGATGGAGTAATTGCTCCAACTGAAAGCAGTAAATTTCCGGTTTTAAAACCGGATAAAAAAGGGAAATATGATCAAGAATATTATCATACGATGGCCAGTAATTATCAAAAGAAAAATCAGATGGATTTTTTAGATGGTTATGATATGTACATTGTAGAAACTGGTTGGTCACTTACGGCTTGTAATCGAATCCGACAGCTGCTTAAACAAACTAATAGTAAAATAGTCATGGAGAGTTCTTGGATCCATGCTTATGGTAAAACTAGTATGCCAGGCCTTTTGAAGATGGTCCATTTAGACCAGGATTATATTGATATTGCTCCAGGTAATGATAAATTAGATGGAATCCAGCGGTATCTGAAAAATCATCCTGAAGTAGATGATTTTGTGATTATTGATGATGAAGATTATTGGAACTTATCAAAACAGTTTGGTTATCATTTAATTAGAACTAATGATTATTTTAATGATGAGGATTTTGATTTGGCTAAAATGATCTTAGATGGTGCTTTTGAATATAAGATCGATGCTAATAGTTTTAATATATCAGTTTTGAATAATCTAGCTTTAATAGCTAAATATCATCTTTGTAGCAGTGATCATGGTCAAATGCTTTTGGTTGATCAGGTCGTTATTTTAAATTTAAATCTGCAAAGATTATTGATGCGATTTTTGATTCAGGAATTATCACATTTAGCTTTTAAATTAGATTGTGATGATGGTTATGTTTTAGTAGCTAAAAAAGCTTATTTTAATGGCATCAAAATTCATTTTTGGTATAATCTAGTTTTAGAACGGTTAAATATCAATCATCAATATTTAACTAATGATGATCAGGCAACTTTAATTCATAGTGAGTATAGTCCCTATAATTATGAAAATGAATGGAAAAATGAGGTTTGACCTCATTTTTTGATAAATAAAAATTTTATTGTTTTATCCTGGTAGGGATTTTGGTATAATAGAAAAGATTTTAGAGGTGAGATAATGAATGATATAAATAGATATGAAGAGTTGAAGAAACAAATTCTATATCACAATGATCGTTATTATAATCAAGATGATCCAGAAATCAGTGATTATGAATATGATATGATGATGCAGGAGCTGAAAGCTTTAGAAAAAAAACATCCAGAATTAGTTACTAGTGATTCACCAACCCAACGAGTTGGTGGTAGTGCTAAACGGGAAGCCGGGGTATTGGTTCGTCATAATGTTCCAATGCTTTCTTTACAAGATGTTTTTTCTAAAGAAGAAGTCTATGAGTTTGTATCACAAATGCAAGAACAGTTAGATGATCCAACGTTTGTAGTTGAGTATAAAATAGATGGTCTTTCAATGGCTTTACGTTATGAATTTGGCCGTTTGAATTTAGCAGTAACTCGTGGTGATGGGATTTTGCAGGGTGAAGATGTTACCGCTAATGCCCGAGTTATTAAAGATGTTAAAAAAAGATTAAAAGATCCCATCGAATATTTAGAAGTTCGTGGTGAAGTCTATATGACCAATGAAGCCTTTGAAAAGGTTAATGAAATGCAGGAAATTAAAGGTAAAAAACTTTTTGCTAATCCTCGTAATTGTGCTGCTGGGACGCTACGACAATTAGATACATCGATTACTAAAGAAAGAAACTTATCAATGTTTGTTTTCAATATTCAAGATGCCCGGGGCAAAGAATTTACGAGTCATGTTCAAGGCTATGAATATTTAAAAGAGCAGGGAATTAAAATTATTGAAGATTATCATGTTTGCAAAACAGCCGATGAAGTTTGGCAGGCAATTGAAGCTATTGGCAATAATCGTGAAAAGTTAAAATATGATATTGATGGTGCGGTAGTTAAAATCGACAGTTTTGCCGATCGGCAACGGTTAGGAAATACTTCAAAAGTACCACGATGGGCAATTGCTTATAAATACCCTCCTGAAGAAAAAGAAACTAAATTATTGGATATTGAATTGTCGGTAGGGCGAACAGGTCGTATTACTCCAACGGCCATCTTTGAACCAGTACGTCTTTGTGGAACAACTGTTTCTCGAGCTACATTACATAATCAGGATTTTATCGATGATTTAGATATTCGTATTGGTGATACGATCGTAGTTTATAAATCAGGAGAAATTATTCCAAAGGTCAAAAGAGTAGTTAAAGAAAAAAGGCCGGCTGATAGTGTTCCTTACCAGATTGGAAATACTTGTCCAGTTTGTGGGGCTCCGGCTGTTCGCTATGGTGATAATGCCGATATTAAATGTACTAATGATAGCTGTCCAAGTAAATTAGTAAGAAATATCATGAATTTTGTTGGTCGTGATGCCATGGATATTAAAGGCTTTGGTTTAGCTTATGTGGAAACTTTGGTTAATTTAGGTTATATTAAAGATATCAGCGATATTTATGGTTTGATTGATAAGCGGCAGGAACTTTTGGATAAAAAAGTTATTGGATTAGTAAAAAGTACTGATAATTTATTAAATGCTATTGAAAGAAGTAAAAATAATGATGCTGCTAAATTATTGACTAGTTTTGGTATCAGTAATGTTGGTAAGGCAGCTGCCAAAAGTTTGATGAAAAAATTTAAGACCATTGATAATTTAATGAATGCTTCTTATGCCCAGTTAATTGAAGTCAATGATATTGGTGATGTTAGTGCAATGGCCATTATTAATTATTTTAAAAATCCTTATAATCAAGCAGTCATTCAACGCTTAAAAGATTATGGTGTTAATATGGAAGTAATTGAAGATGAAGATAGTGATGATCGTTTTGAAGGGCAGACATTTGTCGTAACCGGGACTCTACCAACTTTATCACGTAAAGAAGCAGCTGCTTTGATTGAAAAACATGGTGGGAAAGTTGCTGGTTCGGTTTCTAAAAAAACTAATTATCTGGTAGCCGGAGAAAATGCTGGAAGCAAATTGACTAAGGCCCAAAGTTTGGGAATTAATGTAATTAGTGAAGAAACTTTACTTGAAATGGTGAAGTAGGTAAAATAATGCTATAATGCACTGTATAAAGGAGGAAACTACCAAGATGAAAAAAATAATTGCTCTATTAGTGTTAGTGATGTTACTTGCTGGATGTAGTGATGCTAAAGATACAGTAGAAACGCAAACAGCTAATGATGCTTCATCGACTGATAGTTTAGATGATACGTTTTACCGAATTGTAAAATTTGATATTAATGAAAACCGGTCTAGTTATTATCGTTCATTTAATACGGTTGATTTTCAAACTATTGGTAGAGAATTAGAAGTTTTGTCAACCGATGAATTTTCTACTAGTGATTATTATATGGCTGAAGGACAAATCTTAAAGTATGATAATATGGAACAATTGACAAAAAGAAATAATGATAATAACGACTATGAATACTCGTTACAACCAGATTATGGTCGGGTCATTAGTAATGTTACAGCTCCAACGATGGTAAGTACGGTATATGAATTAGATTTTTATAGTCGTAGTGGTGATGATTATCAATTGGCTGGAGCTTCATTTGCAATCGTTCTAGACCCTCGGGAAACGAATAACACTCAGCTTTCAACTTATATGGATGAATCTGAAGTAATTGCTTATGGCCGGGAAGTTATTCCTAAATTATATGATTATTTAAAAACCCTTGATGAAATCAAAAGTTTACCAGTTAATATCTGCGTGTATTATGCTACTAATACTAATGAAAGTGAAATCGATGGTCGTTATATATTAAAATCTTATTGCAATGGTGATGTTGGTGAGATTGAAACATTAGATTATGATATGTTAATGTTTTCTAGCAGTGAAGCTGCAACTAGTGATGAAGAAACATCATCACAGTTTGAAATTTTTAAAAGCAATATTAAAAATGTGGCTGTAGAAGCTGTTGGTGTAATTGGTTATGGTCGTTATCGAGATGGTCAGTTACAATCATTAAGAATTAATATTAATGCCAATGTTAAAACATATACGGAATTGTTACATTTAATTGAAACAGCCGCTGATGAATTAAATGCTCAATTTGGTAATGAATATGATATAACTGTATTAGTTTATTCTCAAGATCAGTTAGAAAATATTATTATTAAAGAGCGCGGTGAATCAGCGAAGAGTATTTTGTTATATTAGGAGGAAAATATGGAAAGTAAAGAGGCAATGTTAAAAAAACTTGGTTTAAAAACTATGTTTAATATTAGTGATGAAGAAATGCCTGAGCTAATTGAAGAATATGATATTTTTATGAACCATGTTGCAGTATTGGAAAAAATCGATACTGATGGTGTAGAACCATTACCTTATCCTTATGAAATTGAAACATCATTTTTACGTGAAGATGAACCAGTTGACATCATAAGTTTAGATGATGTTTTAAAGAATGCTAAGTGTGTTCAAGATAATCAAATTAAAGTTCCAAAGGTGGTGAAATAATGAAAGTAATGTCAATCGAAGAATTGCATCAAAAGATTGTAAATGATGAAATTGATTTATCAAAATACTATGAAGAATTATTTGAAGAAGTAGAAAAGCAACAAGAACGATTGAATGCTTTTGTTACGATTACTAAAGATAAAGCATTTGATAATATTAAAAATATTGAAGTTAAAGAAAATGAAATGCTTAAAGGAATTCCGGGAGTATTTAAAGATAATTATAATACTAAAGGAATCAAGACAACGGCATCTAGTAAGATGTTAGAAGACTATGTACCGGTTTATGATGCAACTGTAGTGGAAAAACTATATGATGCCGGAGTTAGTCTAATTGGAAAATCAAGTATGGATGAACTGGCTATGGGTGGTACTAATAAATCAGCTTTAACCGGGCCAGTCTTTAACCCTTGGGATTCGTCACGAATTGCCGGTGGTTCATCAGGGGGGAGTGCTGCTTTAGTTGGAAGTGGAGTTGTTCCATTTGCTTTAGGTAGTGATACTGGTGATTCGATTCGTAAACCGGCTGGTTTTTGTGGGGTCGTTGGCTTTAAACCAACTTGGGGACGGATCTCTCGTTATGGTGTAATCCCTTATGCCTCTAGCTTGGATCATGTTGGGGCTTTTACTCGTAATGTACGTGATATGGCAATTGTAACCGAAGCCTTAGCTGGTCGTGATGATCGCGATATGACTTCAAGCAGTTTGCCAGTTCCTCATTATTTAGATAATTTGACTGATGATATTAAAGGCTTGAAAGTTGCTGTTTTAACTACAGTAAGCAATGAAATTAGAAATACTGATATTAAAGAAAATTTTGAACATGTAATTAAAACATTTAAAGATTTAGGAGCTGAAATAGGTGAAGTTACAATTCCACTATATTTAGCTAAAGCTATTTTGCCAACTTACACTATTATTGCTAATAGTGAAGCGACTAGTAATCATTCCTGTTTAGATGGAATTAAATATGGTGATCGTCAAAGTGGTAGTTCAACTGATGAAGTAATGATCAATTCACGAACTGATGGCTTTGGTGCACATATCAAACGTCGTTTTATTTTAGGAAACTTAGCGCTGGCAACAGAAAATCAAGAACGGATGTTTAGAAAAGCACAACGTGTACGGCGGTTGATTGTTGAAGAATTGAATAAAATTTTTAAAGATTACGATATTATCTTAACTCCAAATAGTGGGGCGATAGCTCCTAAATTAGATGAGGCCAATGATGACCGTTTATCTGATGAATACATTATTTTAGAAAATCATTTGGCTTTAGGTAATTTTGCTGGAACACCAAGTATTTCGATTCCATCAGGTTTTAGTGAAAATATGCCAATTGCGGTTAATCTGATGGGAAGAATTTTTGAAGAACAAACAGTATTAAATGCAGCCTATGCTTTGGAACAGGCTCTAGGCTTTGCTAATCAGTATTCAAGAAAGGGGTAGAAGAGAATGAATTTTGAAACAGTTATTGGTTTAGAGGTCCATTGTGAACTTAAGACAAAATCAAAGATGTTTTCAGGTGCCCCAGTTACTTTTGGACAGGCTCCTAATACTAATGTAAATATTATTGATTTAGGGATGACTGGTGCGATGCCAGTATTAAATAAAGCTGGTGTAGAATTTGCCATTAGAGTCTGCAGCGCTTTACATATGGATATTGATGAATTAGTATGCTTTGATCGTAAAAATTATTACTATTCTGATTTACCTAAAGGTTTCCAGATTACTCAAGATCGCCATCCAATCGGACGTAATGGAACGATGAACATTGAAGTTAATGGTCAAAAACAAGTAGTGGAAATTGAACGTTTGCATATGGAAGAAGATACCGCTAAACAATTACATTTTGATGACTATTCTTTAATTGACTATAACCGGGCTGGAATTCCATTAATTGAAATTGTCACTAAACCAACTATTCGTAGTGGTGCAGCGGCAGCAGCTTATTTAGAAAAATTACGTCAAATTTTATTATTTACTGAAGTTAGTGATGCAAAGATGGAAGAAGGATCAATGCGTTGTGATGTTAACGTATCTATCCGTCCTTTTGGTAGTGATAAATTTGGTACTAGAACAGAAATAAAGAACTTAAATTCAATTTCTAATGTTCAAAAGGCAATTGAATATGAAGTGGCTCGTCAGGAAAAAGTGTTGATCAGTGGTGGTGAAGTGTTACAGGAAACTCGTCGTTATGATGAGGATAAAAAAGAAACAGTAGTTATGCGAGCTAAAGGTGATGCGGTTGATTATAAATACTATCCAGAACCTAATATTTTACCAATTCGGTTAGATCATCAATGGGTTGAAGATATTATTGCTAAAATACCAGAGATGCCTGAATCACGGGTTGAACGCTATATCAATGAATATCAAATTCCTAAAACTGATGCCTTGATCTTAGTTGCCACAAAAGAAGTATCTGATTTCTTTGAAGCGGTAATTAAACAGACTAAACACTACAAGATTGCTTGTAACTGGATCTTAGGCGAAGTGCAGGCTTATTTGAATAAGCATAATTTAATCATTACAGAAACTAAAATGACACCGGAATATTTAGCTAAAATGATTAATTTTATTCAAGATGGAACAATTTCTAGTAAACAAGGAAAGAAAGTCTTTGAAATCTTGATGAAAGAAGGAAAAGATCCTGAAGTAATCATTGAAGAAAATCATATGAAACAAATTTCTTCACCAGAAGAATTGACAGTGATCATTAATGAAGTTTTAGATGCTAATGAACAATCAATTGAAGATTACCGCAATGGTAAAGATCGAGCTGTTGGCTTTTTAGTTGGACAGATCATGAAGAAAACTGGAGGTCAAGCTAATCCAGCAGTGACTAATAAATTATTAGTGCAATTATTAAAACAGAGAATTTCATAATATACAAATACCAAGATATTTGGTACAATTATCAAAGGAGGTTATGAGTATGGCTCACGAAAGATTTAGCTTTGATGATGAATTTGAAAGCGTAACGGGGACTCCTGAAGTTAATACGTCGCAAAAAAATGCTGAAGATGATTTCAACTCTGTTAATGACAATGGGAAAAATAGTAAAAAGAAGATGAAGAAAAAGAAAAAAGGTAAATTTAAAATTAAAAAGTGGCAAATAGCTTTAATTATTTTCTTATTGTTAATAATTGGCTTTGTTGTTTATGTTTTTATTGCTGGAGATAATGATGGTCCAGTTTATGGTGATCGTTGTGCTTCTTTGATTGCAATTGATGAAACTCAATTTGATTCGATTGAAACAGCAATCGAAGCTGATGGTAATATAAATAATGTTGAAATTGAAGTTGATTGTCGAATTATGAAAGTTTCGATTGATTTTATCGATAATACAACTACAGATACCGCTATTCAGTTAGCTACGAATGCTTTACATACGATAGATGATTCATTTGGGCAACCAAAAGCTGATGATGCTGTTTATAGTGAACTGTTTGGAACTGCCAATGGTCGGGGACAATATAATGTGGAATTTGTTTTAACAAGTAATGGCGATACTAATTTTCCAATATTTGGAACTAAACAACCAACTAGTGATGAAATTAGTTTTACCGGTGCTAATGTTAAAGATCAGGCTGCTACCGATCGGGCAACAAGCACTTTGGAACAATAGACGAGCATGGCTCGTCTTTTTTAAAGGAGAAGGACATGAAGAAAAACGATTATTTTTATGGTGAATGTGTTGATTTAACTTACGATGGTCAGGGAATTGTAAAAGTTGATAATTTTACTTATTTTGTTAAAGGAATGCTGGTAGGAGAAACTGGAAAATTAAAAGTTATCAAAGTTTTAAAAAACTATGCTATTGCTCGATTAATTGAATTAGATCAAGTATCACCATATCGAAGTGAACCTAAATGTGCAGTTTTTAAAGCTTGTGGTGGTTGCCAATTACAGCATATTAATCAACAGGGGCAACAAAAGTTTAAAACTAAACGCGTTATTGATTGTTTAGAGCGAATTGGTGATTGTCATGTTCTCGTTAATGATTGTTTAATGATGGAAGAACCATGGCATTATCGTAATAAAGTTCAAATGCCACTAGGTATCAAAAATAATCATTTAGTAACGGGATTTTATAAAAAGAAGTCAAATGAAATCATTCCTTGTGATAATTGTTTGATTCAAAATAAATTATCTAATCAAATAACTAATCGAGTTCGTGAACTAATGGAACAGTTTAATATTCATCCTTATGATAAAATGGCCCATCAAGGAAATATTAAACATATATTAACTAAACAAGGCTATCATACTAATGAAGTAATGCTGGTTTTAATTAGTTATCAAGATAAAATCAAACATATAGATAAGTTAGTGCAAATAATAACTCAGGAATTTCCAATGATTAAAACAGTTATTCAAAATATTAATCCCCGGGTTGATAATGTAATACTAGGAGACATAGAACGGGTTTTATATGGTGATGGTTATATTTATGACTATCTTTTAGGCAATAAATATAAAATTTCTTTAAAATCATTCTATCAAATTAATCCGGTTCAAGTCGAAAAACTATATCAAACAGCAATTGATTTTGCAAATTTAAATGATAATAATATTGTTTTAGATGCTTATTGTGGTATTGGAACGATTGCTTTATCATTGGCAAGACATGTCAAGAAGGTTTATGGAGTAGAAATTGTTCCTGAAGCGATTGAAGATGCTAAATTTAATGCTAGTAATAATCAAATTGAAAATGTTGAATTTTATTGTGATGATGCGGGCAGATATATGATGGAACTAGTTAGACAGGGAATACATTTAGATGTAGTCTTTGTTGATCCTCCAAGAAAGGGTTGCTCAAATGAATTTTTGGATTACTTGATTAAAGCTACTCCTGAAAAAATTGTTTATATTTCTTGTGATGTTGCTACGCAGGCTCGTGATATCAAATATTTACAAGAACATGGTTATATAGCTAGAAAATGTCAGCCTGTTGATATGTTTCCGCAAACTACTCATATTGAAAATATCGTTTTGTTAACTAAATAGTATTTTTGAAGTGACATTATACTGTTAATAATGTCACTTTTTTTGCGTTTATTTAAATTAATTTAATCTTGAAAAAATCTTAAGAAAATCGTTAGAAAAATATCATTTTATTTTAAAAATGGTGACAGGTTATTTGGTTGACAAAACTTATAGGCTAAGGTTATACTTTTACTATAAATCATGTAAAAAATTGAGTGAAAAAGAGGAAAAAACCGTGAGAAAAATTAGTCAGGTTAAATACAATAAAATGCATTGCACCAGATGTGGTAAGTTTACTGCGGCTGATTTAGCGGGTTTTAATTTTAGTCAAATTTTTGCTAAGTCACTGGTAAATAACGATGTTTATCAGGTGCTAGCGAGACTGGATTTAAAATTTTATTATACACTTCGAGATCTATGTCAGGAGTTGTCTTTTCAAAAGAAAAATAATGCTATGAGTGTTTTAAATTTAACGGTCGGTCATGTTATTAAACAAATTGAATTTTTGATGCGACCAGTTACTTTTCAAGAAATTCTCCAAAGTGATCGTAATACTTTGTTATATAATAATTTGTTTACAGCTATATATTCTAATCATGAAAATTTTGAAGAAAAAATGCAAGATATTGAACTTTTGATTGACACCTTGTCAAGACATCAATCAGATGAAATTATTACTTCAGTTCCAATCGAAATAATTTTTGATTATGATGATTTAAACAATGAAATTCCGGTGGGGATTAGATATTGCGTTAATGACCAGATCCATGAAGAATATCAGCGGATTTGTCCTAATTGTGGTAGTGTTTTTGATCGTCAATCGGGATATCATCACGAATTTATTATTGCTATGGTGGGGTTAGGTGATTCTGGTAAAACGACATATTTGACAGCTTTGATCGATCAATTAGCTAAAAATATAGATGGAGCCGTTATATCGATTACTGGTGGCAATTGTCAAGCTGTTTTTAAAGATAATTTAGATAATTATCATTTAAAAAAAGCTGTGAAGAGAACAACGATCGATAAAATGCCTTTAGTATACTTATCGGTAAAAGTAAATGATAAAGAATTTAATTTTGTTTTTGTTGATGTTCCAGGAGATATTTATAATTTTCAAAATGATGCCGGTGCAGATTTTATTAATGAAAAATGTCAGATATTAAAAAATGCTGATTTAATTTATTGTTGTGTTGAACCGGCAATGATCAGCTCAAAATATCATAATTTTCATTGGCAACACCAAGATAGTTATGAGGGTTTAGCTAATCTAGCTAATAATTTAAATCTTATTTTTTCAAATAAAATACCGGCCGCTATTATATTAACTCAATGTGATTTATTGCAAGAGAGTTATCCTGATATTTATTTACCGGAAATTGCCGTTTTAGAAGAAGATTTTATTTTAGATGGAAAGTTGAATCTTACTAATGTCAAAGTTCAACAAGAAAAAGTTTGGCAGTATTTTAAAAATATGAATAGCTTTACTGCTACAATCGATGACTTGTTTGCTGGCTATGCATTCTTTGGAGTTTCTTCTTATGGATTTGATGTTACTGATCCAGCGGTAGTGAATAAAACACTTAATCCCTCACTGGTTGAATTACCGTTTATTTGGACTCTTGCAGTTTTAGGCTGTATCGATAGTTATGAAATGGATATTAGTAAAAATGTATTTAAAAAAGAAATAGAACGTTTTAATCTGGTAACTGATAGAAGTAGATTATATTTTAAGGAGCAATAATTAATGAAATCATTAAAAGAATTAGTTGAAAGCAAAGAAATTGAATTGGTTGATCATGATCTGATTTATAAATTAATAGCAGTTATGATCATGTTGGGGTTGTTGTTGATTTCATTGGTTATTTGTTTTGATGGATTTAATAAAATACCGGTTATTGGTAGTGGTTTAAATGCAGTTTTAAATCTAATTAATGAAATAATGGCATTTCTTGCTAATTTAATTAGAAATATTTTACAAGTTATCACAAACTAAAAATATGAGTTGGAGGAATAAATATGGCGTTTCATGTTGTTCATTGTCCCTTATGCGGTCATGTTATGAGTGCTAATGAATTAGCCTTTGATTTTGGCGAATTAATTAATATTGCTTTAGAAAAAATGAAAAATCGACATTTTGGTGCTAGTGAAGAGTGGTTTGATCTTACTGGAATCAAATTATGTTTATATTTGACTTTAGAAGATTTAGTTAAAGAATATGGTTTTACTAAAGTTAGTGATCATACTTATCAAGGAAAATTTATTTTTACAACCGATGATTTAGGGAAACAGTTAGTAAAGATTGCTAATAGCGATAAAGCTTCTATTGATATTTTATCTTTGACAACGGATACGATAGAATACGAGAATCTAACTCATTTCATGGCTAAGTCGAAAGATGAAGATCTTGATGAATTAGCAGAAAAAATTCAAGAAATTGCTTATCGAATCAAAAATAATCGGGGTGTGATGATCGTTAACTTTGATGTAGTCGTTAAAATGCAAGAAGATGACCAGGGCAATCTTTTTGCCAATAAACTCGAAGTCACTTTTGAAGATAAAAAAAATAAAAATATTTCAAAATTTGTTTGTAAAGGAAAAGATGGTTTTCCTTGTGGTAAAGAATTATATGGTCATGCCGGACGTTATCAGGAAATTATCATCGGTCTAGCTGGAACAGCTCGAGTAGGTAAGACGGCTTATCTGGCAGCTTTATTGGCTAGTATCATGAAAGAAGGCAACGGTATTGAATCATTAGGCTTTGATCAAGATGTATTAATCAATATTGCTTATTCGGGAGAAGGCTGGCGCACATTTAAAGCCGACTTATTAGAACCATATATTTTTGGTAAAAAGATTGCTAAAACACCAGTGTTGCGGGATACCAGCAGTAATAATAAAGAAGCAGTTCCCTTGTTTTCTTTGACTTTTAGAGTCAATAATCGTCGCAATTATATTTTTACTTTCATTGATATGCCAGGTGAAGTTTATGATGATGCAATTGATAATGAAACGGGGGCAGATTATGTCAGTGCTCAACGGGAAATTATTAAATCAGCTGATATGATCTGGTTATGTATTGCACCATCACAAATTGCGAAAAAGCATATTGTTGCCACAGCTGACCAGGTTAATATTAATATTATGGAAGCTTTTGCCAATATTGAAAAAACCATGCAGGCCATTTCGATGACTAGAAAAATACCAACTGTGGTATTAATTACTCGAAGTGACGAAGCAACAGAGGAATATGGAATCTTTAATCCAGGATTTAATCCATTTGCTTCGAAGAATAATCCCATGCAATATTTAGAAGATAAAACTAATAAAACCCCTTGGGTCAATGAAAAGGGTGAATTGTTTTATGATAATATGAAATGGTTTATTGAAAAATCTTATCGATATTTAAATTTGACCCCAGCAATTCCCGCTACGATAGAAAATATTTTTGGTCCTTTTACTCCATTAGCAGTAGCCTCATATGGTTTTTCAGTTGATAACCCGCTGGCAGATAAAGCAAGTGGCAGTAATTTACCAACTCCCTCAATGATTGAAGGACCATTTTTATGGACCTTAGCGACGTTAGAAATTATTCCTGTTTATAAAGAGGAAATGGTCGTTAAAGAACGAAAAAAATTATTTGGATTAGTTAGTGAAACCTATCAGGAATTAGAAAATGTTATCGTTAAAAAAGAAGATCTTGATAAAATATTCTATTATCCTTTTCAAGTAGTTAGATAGGGAGGAATTATGATGCAATTATTATATGCAAATGATGGAATAAATTATCGAACAATCAGTAAATCAGTTGAACTTACAAGTGGGATTGAACAAGCATTACTACAAACGTATTTAAACTATGATTTTATAGTCAATAGTTCTAACTATTCATCAATTGAACAGGAACCAGAAACTATTACCTATACAGTTAGTAATTTAAATAATGAATTACCAGAAAATTATTTAATTGTTACTAAAGCGGGTCATATGAGTAAAATAGCTACACCCAGTTATTACTTTCATGCTTTAATTGAAAAAGTTGACGATGATTTTTTTAAAGAAGATTTTTTTAGGATCTTTAATTATGAATTTGTTAAAGATCAAGATATCAGTCAATATAATCATCAAAGCATTGATAATTTTCATTTTACAAATAACAATATTCATCAGGTTTTATTATCAAAAGAACAAATAGTTTATATTCTAGCAATGTTCATGGATAATGAAAAAAATAATTTAAAAACCAAGATTATTGTTGATGTAAATGGTGATGATTATAATCAGCGTTCTCGAGAAATTTTGGCAGCAATTTATTATTATTTACCTTATGGGTTAAGAAAGAGATATGGATTTTCTACTTATCAGCGTCAAGAAATTACAAGCGGTAAAATTTCATTTGTCTTATATCCAAAAGAAGAAATAAAAAATATTAATGAGACGTATATTGATTTAAATCAGATAGATTATCAAGCCTTATCAGCTAAAATAAACCGCCAATTTTTGGATTATGCTAATTATTTAGTTAATGGTTTAGATGATGTTCAAAGAAAAAAGCATTTTGAAAAATTGTCCCAAATTGCCAATCATGGTCGTTTGAAAATTGATGATTGTGTAACTTATTATAATAATTTAAATAAATGGACCAAAGGTCATCAGGAGGAATTATTACCTGAATGGATTAATTATGTTGATCAAAATGGTTTTCGAAAAGGCCCATTATTTGAAATGATGCTAGAAATCATAAAATCTAAAATCGATAACCAATATTACAATGATTATTTAATTAATCAGGTTTTAAAAGTCCATCAAGAAAAATTATCAGAATTATCGTTAATGGCAGCTAAAACAATTCGTTTTGCTGGTTATTTTGAACATTTGAAAATTAATCAGGAACAATTTATTAACTGGTATTTTGAATCTGGTAACTTAAAAGAACTAGATAAAACTAATAGTGTTCAAGAAATTATTGAAAATACCAAAGTCATAGCTGATGAAATTGAACGATTACAGCAGGTAGATATTGGCTCTAAACAGTTACTAGAAATAATTGATCTTATTGTAAATAAACTAACTGATTTACTAGAAGAAAATAAACAACAACTAGAAGGGCATATCTTAACTGAAGGAGATCGAATTGGTCAGTTGCTTGCTAAGACGACGACCATGAATGTATCAGAGTTTTCTAATAAAATAAAAGAAATTGAATCTCAAATTGTTTTTGAAGAAAATCAGGAAATATTGCGTTTAGCAATCATTGAATGGCTGGAAAAATACTTATCTACTCAAGCTACAAAAAAAGATCTAATGGCGGCAAAGGAATTTGTCAATGATATTCAAGCAACTTTAAGTAATGATGATTATCAAACGATTATGCAGCAAATAGATATGAAACTAACTGCAATGGCAAAACAAAAACAGCGATTAAATTATCAGATAACTGATCTTAGTTCAGTTTTAAATAATTATCTGCTATTAACTGATTATTTGAATAATGGTATGTTTAATAATGATGATCAAGTTAATGTCTTATTTGATAATTTCAATGTTGAAATGGAAGTTAGAATTTTAAAACGATTGTTAGAGTATTTATTGACAGCTGATCAATATGAAGAGAGCTTTAATCAATATCTTGATCGATTATTTGAATTAAAACTTTTAACACCTGTCCATTTTAAATCATTGATAAATGGTAGTAATGATGATTACCAAATCAAAAAGATTACTGATTATTATTTCAAACGTTTTGATCCAATTGAAATATCTGGTAATTATGTTTATCAAATTATCGGCGAAGATAAACCGCAACTACTCAAACAATTAGGTAAATATTATCAAAATGATCAAAATTATGAAACTGTAATATTTAGACAGCGAATCAAAAATAAAGGTGCTGATCAAAATCTAGATAAACTGAAAAAAGGGTTTAAATTATTTAAGAAATAGTGGTAATAATTATGGAATATTTATATCAGAAATTTTTAAATAGCTTAAAAGATTTAAAGCATATTGAATGGTTTGTTGCTCACAGTGACCAATATGAATTTAATTCGATAGAAAGCCAAAGATTAATTGATTCTTTGTTTAATAAGATTCAAAAGAAAAATATTTTTTATTCGGATATTAAAGCAGAATATCAAAAACTAGTCGGGATGTTTGAAAATAATCCTTTTAACTATAAATATGATGTATTGCAACGAGATAAAGAAAAGGCAATTACGACTAAATATAAAAATAATTATTTTATCAATATCTCAGATTTACAAGGAAACCAATATCCAGTGGCGTTTCAATATCTTTTGGATAATCCTCTAGAATATCCATTAGAAAAAATTAACAGTGATTTTGATAATCAGTTAATGAATGATCGAATTATGGTAGTACAGAATTTTGAAGCTTTACAACAGCGTTATCAACAATACTACAATCAAGATGTTAAGGAAGCTTTAAACGACTATCATAAGATAAACTTTGGTAAATCTTATCATTTTATTTCGACAATGATCAGCTTTGTTGTTTATAATTATTTATTGTTTCGTATTGTTTATGAAATCCAATTTTTTAATCTAATTCTCCATTTTAATCAATATTTTAGTGATAACTATGGTCTGCGTTATTCAGCAAGGCATTTATTAAATGGGCATCCTTATTTAGGTTTAATCATTATCATGTTAATTATATATTTTATTTATTTAGATATTCACTATATTTATGGGTTATTTTACAATCTGTATGCCTTTTGTAAATATAACAATATTTATAAACATCATAAAAGAGTAGTTACTTTATATGACCAGTTTAGTTTTGATTTTAAAGCTTGTCTTAAAGAAAATTTATCTAATCAAATTGTGGTGGCTAATCATCGTGATAATGTCTATCTTCCATTACTGGAAATGATTAGTCGTAAATATAATTTTTATGGTAAAAAACTAAAACATGAAAAAAGAACTAAGATAAGTGTTTTAGTACCTGATCAAAAATTCTACCAAAGGCCTATCTCTCATCAATTAATTAAGTTATTGGTCTTGTTGGTATTGGTAGAAGCTATCTGTCAAGTAACGATGATTATTCAATAGTTTGAATAGAAAGGGGAATTGTAAAAGTAAAGTTTATTATTAATCGAAAAATAGAGAAATTATCGATATTACTTATGGGTAAAGCAGACGGTATCGTGCATTTTAATTTATTTAGATTAATAATAAATTAAAGTTTTAATTACTTGTTTGTGTCCGCTTGTAAAGACGGACGGAAATGGAGGAAATCATGAAAAAAAAGATTGCTGTTTTAATTTTAGCTGTTTCGATGATTTTGACTTTTGTAATCAAACCAGTTGCAGCGACAACTGATGATAAACTCTTAGATGTAGTTTTAGTATTAGATCAATCGGGATCGATGAAGACCAATGATCCTGATGGTTTAATGAAAGAAGCTGCTCAAACATTTATCACCATGTTACCAGATAACAGTCGTGCTAATATTATTACCTTTAACCGTAGTCGCAGTATGTGGCAAAATGGATTGACTGAGTTAAATGATGATAGAACTACCAGATCAGCAACTGACTGGATCAATGATGTTGAATATACTGGCGATACTGATCTTTCTAACGCTATTGGTGATGCTGTCGAGATGTTTGATGTATCTGACAATCGCGTTCATGCGATTCTAGTTTTCTCAGATGGTCGTAATGACTTTGGCTTTGATAGAAATGAGGAAGTTGCTGCTGATGAAAGATTAAACGATGCTTTAGCACTTGCCAAAAATAATGGAATTCAAATATATTGTATTGGCTATGGTGATGAAATGGTTAATACTAATGATCAGCCTTATCAAAAGTTAGATAGTGTTGCTATCGCCAATTCGGCTAATCGAATTACAACGCAAACCGCTCCAACATCAATCAATGATTATTTTAATACTGTAATTGCTGAATTGATGGATGCTAATTTAATTTTGATAAAAGATAATAAAATTAAAATTGCTTCTAATGTTAAAGAAGCAAATATTAGTATTACTTGTAATGATGATATTGGTGATGCCGGAATAAAACTATTTGATCCTGATGGCAATGAAATCAATTTTAACAATAATCAAGATGTCAGTTTGCATTTATATCAACATAGCGCAGTAATCAAACTTTATGATCCTGATCCGGGTACTTATACGATTGAAAGTAATAAGGATATTGCTATTACAACTACCTATATTCCTTATTATCAATATCAATTAAATACTACGATTTTAGATAGTGCCGGACAAGTAGTTGATCATATTAGTAATGGGGTCACTTTAACGATAAATTCTACGATCCAGCAAAATGGCAAAAATGTAACCACAGTCGATACTTATGATAACGTTAAGGCTCAAGCTACAATCACACCGTTAGATACTAAAGAAAGTAAAACTGTATCATTAAGCTATCAAAATGGCAGCTTTGTAGGAGAAGCAATTTTAGATCATGTAGCTTTATATAATATCGATATTTTAGTAGAATCTGATTCATTTAGATTGACAGATTCTATAGAAATTCAAGCTGATAAACAGCCAATAAGTCTAGATATCGATAAACTGAAAAATCAAGTATTAGATAAAACCTTTAAAAGCAGTGTTACTAAAGAAATCCCAATAGCTACTTTAAATGGAATTGTTAATGATGTTGATGATGTTGGATTTCAAATTACTAATGCTACTTCGACTAATCAAGATAATGTTACCGTTCAGTTAAATGATGATTGTTTGATACTAACTGGAACAAGCTGGGGTTCTTCGACGGTTACTTTGACTTATGAAGATGGCTTAGGTAATCGTGTTGATGCATCATTTTCAGTTAAAGTTAATGATGTGGCTTTAGTTATTTTCTTTGCATCGATTCCATTTATAATTGGTTTGCTTGTTTTGATTATTGCTTTGATAATTATTAGACAATCACGATATATCAAAGGAACCTTTACGGTCAATAGCATTACCTATCATCATGATATTGAAACATTTAGTATTTCGAATCAAAAAAGTTATTCAAGCAATATTTTCTTAAAAAGAAAGAAAACATTGGCAACAGGAATCAGCTTATACATAAATGATCTTTATCATGAAGCTTATAATGATCGAATTGAAACATTGAATAATTTGTTGAATCAAAATCAGGCAATCAAAAAAGGATTAGATGCTGTTAAGTTTATTGGAACTTACTTAGGACGCAATGGGCTTAAGTTGGTTGTCAAAGATGCTAATGTTTCTTATTCAAATAATTTACGTTATGGAGTTAAAATTATTGAAAATTGGAAAGATAGCAAAGATTTTGTTTTCTATCTTAAAGATGAAACAGGTTTAGAAATCTGTATTGAAGGATCTTATACATCTTCGATAATTAAAAAAATAAATAATACGTTTGATGATACTAAGATATTTAATGATACTACTAATGACCATCAATCATTTGACGAGTTTGATGATTTTAATGATTTTTAGTAAAAGAAAAGAGGAAAGAGTATGGCACTAAGTCAAATAAAAAAAGATAAATTAAAAGAATTAGAGCTTAACCGTAATGGAGTTGCTTTTGTCAGTGAAAAATCACATGTCAAGCCTAATCCAACTATTATCATCAGTTTAGGTGGGCTGGGAGCTAAAACAGTCAATATGCTTAAAGGAAAGTTTGAACGAGAAATTGGACAATCTGATAAAGTTTTCTTTCGAATTTTGGATGCTGACGTTGAAGATACTGATAAAGTTTGCAAGATCAAAAAAGATGGAACCAAGAATAATGATTTAAATGCCCATATGGATGCTGGGGAAACGATTCCTTTATATGATCCCATTATTAGTCAATTATTATATAAAGAATCAATTCCGCAAAATATTAAAGCCTGGTTAAATCCGGCTTTAATTGGTACGCCGTTAAGAAACGATGGAGCTCAGCAGACAAGACAGATTGGTCGGGCGATGTTAGTTAATGATACGGTGTATCATAATATTCGAACTAAATTCCATACAGTAATTAATAAAGCTATTAGTAAGGCCAATGAAATTAATGGCAATGTTGATGTGATTGTTATTGCTGGGATTTCTGGGGGAACTGGGTCTGGAACCATTATTGATATTCCATATATGATTCATGATATTTTCAATGAATTAGGTTTTATTAAATATACATTAGCAGGGTATATTTATACCCCGGATGCTCAATTTGAAGTAGAAGGAATAAAAAATAATGAAAATATCAAACTTAATTTGCAAACGAATGGTTATGCTGCTTTAAAAGAAATTGATTATTTTATGAATATTGAAGAAACTGGCAGCAATTATAGTTTAAAGTTAGGCGTTGGCGAAGTTAATTCTAATCGCAATATCTTTTCAGCTTGTACGTTGATTTCTGGTTATTCTGAAACTGGGGGAATCAATTCTCTAGATTTAACGATGGGGCGCTTGACTGATCAGTTAATGGATATGCTTACCGATATTTCTTTTGTTGATGCTAGTGGTCAGCCAGTTCAATTAGCTCATTCTTTGATGTCTAATGCTTCACCAATGTTAAAAGCCTGGTTTATCAATCATCCTAATCGTAAGGATTTTCATCGTTATGCTTCATACAAATATCAAGTATTAGGATATAATGCGATTAAGATTCCTCGGGATGAAATATTAGCTTATTGTGTTAATAAAATTTATGAAAATGTGTTAACTGAATTTACAAACTTTAAAAATGTCAATAAGAAAATGCTTGATGAAGTTTATGCCACTACTAGTATTGATAATATTGTTTCGGTTAGACAAATGGTTTTAACTTTAAATCCTAATGATCCAATTAATCGAAATATTATTATTGATGAACCGATTAAGAAAAATATGGTTAAAAATAATCAGATGTATGGTTATAGTCTAGCTTCCAATTTGGCGGGCTACTATGCTCAAAAAATTACTAATGCTTATCGCAGTCAGTTTGAACAAAAACTTTATGATGAATTATCTAAACAAGTCGATCGTATTTTTAATACCTATGGACCATTTGTAGCTTTAAAAGCGATCAAGCATCAGTCAATTGAAAAAGGAATTGGTGATCCTAATGACGAACCATTTTCTGGAATTGAAGAACAGTTATTAAATTTAAGCGATATTTTTAGACAGCAGGCCAAAAAAGCCAAAAATACTTATACTAACGGGGGACAGCAAAAAGTTATCCAGTTAGCTAACAATGCTACAGGCTTTACCTCAGGTAAAAAAGAGATGAATGAATATAAAGATACATGTGCCAAACTGGCAGTCATTAACATTATTGATGCTCCGTTATATGATATGATTGCTGATGGTCTGTATAATGTTGCTGTTGAGATTAATCGGTTAAATAATGAAATTTTTGATGTTTATACCTCAGTATTAACCGAAATTCAAAAAATCTTGAATCAGGATGGTCAATACTTTTCACAATCTAGTAAACAGACAATTGGAAATACTACTAATTATTCGATTAATATTCTAGCCAGTGGTGAAGAAAAAGCTAAACGGCTGGAAAAATATCTTGAAAGTTTTATTTCAACTGTTTCTGTTCAAGAATTGGCGCAAAATTTCATTGAAACAATGCGTAATAATCGTGAAAAATGGATTGCTCAAAATAATGAAGACGATTTTGATGTTGTAAGTGAAGTAAGAGAGCTGATGGATCAATGTTTGACTCATAATAATATGAAAACAGATATCATCGAAAAATTTGTGGCTGTTGCCTATAATAGTCAAGACATCACGGCAGAAGAATTAGATGCTATTTGGTCTGATAATAGTCCAGGTTCTCCTAAAATGGATGCTTTAAATGCTGCTGCTTTGGAAATTTATAATGCCTTAGAAAATGGAGCTAAAACATTAGCCCAATCAACTGGTATTTCTTTTAAACAGTTTACTTCTCAAGTATATATGGGAACTTTAGCTGATACACCATTATTATCAAAAATCTTAGCGGAAATGATTATTCAAAGAGGCAATACACCAGCTACAAGTAATGCTAAAAATAAATTTATAGTTACTCAGCGTTATGTCAATTTACCAATGTATATTTTAAAAGGGATGGAGAAGTTAGACGAACATTATAATCAAAATCCAAGTGCTGGTCGTCATATGGATGAAAACAACGAATATTGGACGCGTTTCCCGAACCCATATACCATCGATAGTGTTGCCAAAGATATTTCTGCTCGTAATGAAGTTTATGAGGTAATTGAAAATAATTCAGATTACAAATTTTTAATGAAAGTTAAACAAGAAGTTGATTTAGGAATTGATTACTTAAAATCAATTGATTTAAGTATCAATCCGCAAACAAATAAATGGGAAATGAAGCTTATGGATATTGTCCGGGAACCAGAATTAGATACTTTTAAGGCCGCATTAACAAAAAAGATTAAACGGAATCAAGAAATAAATTTGATTGAATTTATGAAAGAAAACGGCTATGTAATTAATGAAGTATTAGTAAGTATTGGTGATACGGATATTGATTTGAGTATTCGTGATTTAGAGCGTGATGTCAGTGGTAATGATGCTTTAAAATACCAAGATTTACCAGTTCCAATTGCTGATATGTATAAATGGATTCGTAAGTCAATTAAATATATGGATATTATTGAAAAAAATAATCCTAAATTCCAAAAAATTCACGATTTAATTGAAGAAATTACCAAAAGTGTTAATGAAAATCGACAATTCATTGATAATGTTGAAACATTTGCGTTTTGTCTTAGAACTGGTTTGGTTAAACAAAAAGAAAGTGATAAAAATGTCTGGATGTATCTAAACGGTAAAGATCCAGTTACTGTTAATTTAAATATAGCTAAATCATTTGATCGCAAATATTACTTATATAATGTTTTCAAACAGTTTACCAAAACTGACCCTAATCGTTTGGCAATGCTAAAACGTCAGGCTATTAATTTAATCGAATCTAGTCAGCAGGTAGATTATCAAACAATTTTAGAACATATCAAATTTGTTTTAAGTAATGAAGATTTAGGTGATCCATTTAAGTGGGAAGATATTAATGATGAAGCTTTTTTACAAGGGGTAGCTGAAAAATATTGTATTACTGATGAAGAATTTGATGATGCTAATCCAGCTAAAGATCTGCTACGTTTCTATAAATTAATCTTAACGAATATGGAGTAATATTAATTAAAGGACGGAAAATGGATATGAATAATATTATTAGCGAGGATAAAGAAACGGTTAAAAAAAGTATCAATGCTTTTTGTAATGAATTATATAACTTAGAATATACCGGTTATATTAATGTTCCAGTAGTCATTATCTTGTATTTAGGCGATGATTCTTTTAAACAAGTAAATGCATCTTTAGAAGATGCATTTACTAATGCTTTTAGTCAGCCACTTCCATTAACGCAAATGATAATTGAATCTGATATGACCAAAGATAATTTAGTTGATATGATCAAAAATGCGATTAAAGAGGTCTCTAATCAAGGCAAAAATTTCAATGATATTCGGATTGGTTTTATTACGATGATGAACGATAGCTTTTTTGATCGAACTAACCATGATTTAATAAATGAAATTGCTATGACTTTTGAAGATTTACAATATTTAGGACTGAATTTGTCAAAACGAGCTTTATATGGTTTATTTGATCAAAATTTAATGAACATCAATTATCAAAAAGCCTTTTTATTTATTAATCAGGGTAAACAAATCTGGAATAACATTTATCATCTTGAGATTCCTTTTGTAGCTAAAGATATTACCAGTCAAACGCAGCTGATAGCTTTAAATATGATTAGGGATAAATATCTAAATAAACAAAATACCCTTAATGATGATTATTGCTGGAGCTCGTTATATTTAAATTATTTAAGAATTCCTGAATTTATCACTTGTCGGCTGTTAAGGGAAATATATGGTCAACAAATTGATAATAAAATTGATACTAGTGATTTAGATGAAAGTGTTAATAATGTTTTAGATTTATTATTTGAAGATCTTTTAAATGTTAACGATCAAGGAATTTGGCAATATGTGCCATTAAATTATCAAGAAACGGTTACGCCCAAAAAGAAATTAAGTCTTAGCTTTTTTAATAAAAATAAACAGGATATTACACCAGTATATAGTCATGTTTTAAAAGATGAACATGGTATGGAAGAATTAGTAAAGCAATTGTATGCCAAGATTACTATTGATGATAATAATTACAGTAAAATAATTGAAAAAATTATTAGTTCAGCTAAAGTTATCGATCCTAATGCGGCCAATATTGGTCATCAAATTATTATGATTTTAAATCGACGCCAGGAGCAGCTCGATTATCAAATTAGTCAGTTACAGGAAAAGCAAGTTAGTGATAATGGCATTAAAAATGTTAATGAGTATTTACGCCAAGAATATCAATATTATCAAAAAATTATTTCATTGATAAAAGAAAAAGATATTATTGAACAAATTAAAAAAAATATCTCGAATGATATGGTTTTAAAACAAGTTATTGATGAAATTGTTAAAGTTAATCATTATTATGCTAATCTGTTAGATGAATTAGCTTTAACAGAATATGGCGGTACTTTGGAAATGTTACATATACATAATTTACCGTTATTTGAAGTTAATTTATCAATTGAAGAAATCTTAAAACGAATTGACAAAAATTTTGTTAATGAAATTATTAATAATAATCAGTCATTATTACAGCGATTACAGTTATTTTTAAATCATACGCTCTTAAATGATATCTCATATAAGCATAATCTTGGAATCATTAATAAACAATATACTAATATCAAAGATATTGTCTCATATTTATTATTACCTACTTCATTAGATAATCATATCGATATCAAAGATATTACTAGTAATTATGAAAATCTTTTGAAAGATGTTAATGATATATATCGAAATAATTCATTTTATCTTATTTCTACTCGTATTTATGATTCTGATAAATATATCGTTAATTATAAAAGGGGTGATTGATAATGGATTTTAATGATTTTGATGATTTTACAGATCAAATAGAGTCCAATAATCAATTTAAAACATCATCAAAAACTAATAAATCATTTGATTTTATAACTTTATTAGTCAGTCTTATTGGTGGTATAGCCGGTTATTTTATTTCTGGTTATGTCTATCAAGTTATCAATGATAGCTGGTGGTCACCTTTGGCTATAGGAATAAGACTGTTGATCTTTTTTCTAGTAGTATTCGGATTTGTTTTAGGATATAGTTTGATTAAAGGAAACTTGCAGCAAAGTCGTAATTCAATTGGAAAGAATATAACTTTTTTGATTATTACAGCTGTTCTGGTTTTTATTTTAGCAGCATTTTTTGAATTTATTTATGAAATGGATTTTTTCAAAAAACCCATTGTAACTAGTGATGCTTCGGCCTATATTTTTGTCATTGATAATTCCTCATCAATGGATAATAATGATCCTGATAATTTAAGATATGCTGCAATTAATGATATTATGGCCGATAAATCGGCTGATTTCTTGTGTGCTGTTTATAGTTTTAATGAACAAGTAATATGTCAAAGGGATTTTGCGCCTAAGTCTTTATCAAGTGGCAATTTAGAGCCTTTAAATTCCGGTCAAACATATATCAAAAAGGCATTACAGGAAATCTTAAATGAATATCAAAATAATCGTTTTTCTGCAGCCAAACCAGGACTCAAAGTATTATTTTTATCGGATGGAAATGGAAGTGATATTAGTGGAATTGATGATATTTCATCAATCTTAGATGAATATCTTAATAATAATATTGCTATCTCTACGGTTGGATTAGGAAATGATGATGAAACATTAATGCAGGAGATTGCTTATCGTACTGGTGGTATCTATGTCAGTATTGATGATGCCAGTCAATTAAGTACGGCAATGACATCAGCAATTGAACAATCAAGTAATCCGTATGCGCGTACGCTATTTACTTATCGTAATGTTCCATCTTTAGATATTTTATATGCTTTGATGCGAATTATCTTTACAGTAGCGTTAGGATTATTGATTTCGGTTTCCATGATTTTTGCAACGGGAAAAGATAACGACTATTCACTGTTGATCATTGGATCAATTATAACTTCTGTAATTGCTGGGATATTATTAGAACTGGGTATCAATTTATTTAAATTGGATCCTAGTTTAATGACATTGATATATATGCTTTTAGTAGCCAGTATTTTTGTTTATATGATATCAATTAATATTTCAACCGGGCATCATAATTTATATACTAGTAATCATAAATATCATTCAAGTATCAATAATAATATCAGTAATAAACGAAATGTTAATAATGGAGATAATAATTTACGTTTTTAATAGGAGAAAATGATGATTAAGGCAATAAAAGTTGAGAGTAAACATGATTTAGTAAGGGTAGCTAACGCAGTAAAAGGAAATCCTGATGATGAATTTGATTATTTATTAGAGTTTGTTCCTAATAAAGATTCGGTTAATTTTGAAAATAATGTAATAGTTGGTAAAACTATTTTGCGTCATCAAATTAATAGTCAACTGTTAATTTCATATGATTTTAAGCTTAATCGAGGATTATATGATGTAATTGTCACTCAGATTGATTCTGTCAGTGAAGATGAAATAAAATTAATTGAAAATACTCGTGAAAAATATAATCAGCCGGTAATGGTTGGGGGAAAATATAAAGTTAAAGTTAGTTTGGCTATTCAAGAGTGTTATGGTTATCAAGGCCTAAAAGTTTCCATTGTCAGTGAAGAAGTCCCTTTAGATTCTAAAACCATTTATTATAAAATATTAAAAGAAGAATTGAAAGATATTCGTTACTACGTTCCATTTAATAATAGTAAACAAATTGAGTTTTTTGTTAAGGGGGTAGTTAAGGATAATTTTGAATTAAATTTAGAAAATCCTAGTTTTGAAATTCAATATCTTTAATGTTTATCTTAGAGGAATATTAGATGAAAGAACGAATAAAAATGACTCAAGGATTAAAATATAATCCAGTTAATTTAAAATTAGTTTATGATCGATATTATGCCAATAAAATTTGTCAAAAATACAATCGTCAGGTATTTAATGAAATAAATTTACGATCTAGACTGCTTAAAAAGCTCATTCATGCTCAAGGAAATTTTTGGATCAAACCACCAATTTATTTCGATTATGGCTATAATATTTATCTAGGTAAAAACGTAATGCTCAATTATGATTGCGTTATTTTAGATGTATGTTCAGTTACTATTGGTAATGATACTTTAATTGGTCTTGAAAGAGAAACTAGCTTAATGCTTAGAGATACTGTTAAAAAATATCAAATGAAAGTTTTAACTCACACTGCTGTTCAAGAAATTAAAGATGATCAAGTAATCATGTCACGTAAAGGAAAAGAATTGGTTTTAGATGAAATTGATACAGTTGTAGTAGCTGCTGGTTCTAAATCGGTTAATGATTTAGTGGCTCCTTTAGAAAAAGCTGGAGTGAAAATTACAGTTGTGGGTGATGCTAAACAAGTTCGTAATGGCTTGGCTGCAGTTTATGAAGGTTATATGGCTGGTTATCAAGCATAAATATCGTTAAAAGTTAGAGTATCTGATTTTAATATGATCAGATACTTTTTTATTGCAATTGTTATTTGAAAGCGAATATAATTAGATTGATATAAGAAATTAGTTATTTTAATATTTTATCAAAAGGGTGGGATTAAAATGAAGGATGAATGTTTAATTTGTCAGGCTCCATTGGAGTATTTGAATCAAGATGAAATGATGGAGTGTGTTATTTGTCATAAAAAAGAATTAAGTAAAACACGCTGTATTAATGGTCATTATGTTTGTAATGAGTGCCATAGTCAGGGAATTGATACGATCGTTAATGTATGTTTGCAAGAAACAAGTAAAAATCCAATTGAAATTTTTGAACATTTAGTAGCACTTCCATTTTGCCATATGCATGGACCAGAACATCATATTATTGTTGGAGTATCTTTACTAACTGCGTATAAAAATGCTGGGGGAAAAATTAATTTAGAATCGGCATTAGTTGAAATGATCAATCGTGGTAAACAAGTGCCTGGAGGTACATGTGGATTTTGGGGCGCTTGTGGCGGAGCTATCAGCAGTGGGATGTTTATTTCTATTATTACTAATTCAACGCCATTAAAAGTTAAAGAATGGGGTTTATCTAATTTGATGAGTGCCAAAGCGTTAACTGAAATTGGAAATGTTGGAGGTCCTCGATGTTGTAAACGTAATTCATATCTGGCAATTAAAAATGCTGTCACTTTCGTTGCTGATAATTTAAAAGTAACTATGGAAATAGAACCAATCAAATGTTTTCATTCTAAAGATAATAATCAATGTATTGGTAAAAGATGTCCTTTTAATATAGTTCCTGATTAAAACGATACTTTTTTTTAGAATGAAAAAGTAGTATGATAGTGATATCGATTATAATACAAGGAGATTATTAAAAGTGTTAAATAGTTTTGATGGGTATATAGGTGTATTTGATTCTGGAGTTGGGGGTATCAGTGTGTTAAAAGAGCTAACTCAATTGTTACCTCATGAAAACTTTATTTTTTATGGAGATTCTGCAAACGCTCCTTATGGTGAAAAACCAACTGAGGAAGTATATGCTTTAGTTTCAAAGATAGCAGCTAGTTTAGTTGATCAAGGAGTAAAGGCAATCGTTGTTGCCTGTAATACGGCTACAAGTGTTGCAATTAATCGCTTACGCCAAGATTATCCCCAGATTCCAATTATCGGTATGGAACCGGCAATTAAATTGGCAGCAATGAAACAGCCACATCATAATATTCTAGTAATGGCAACACCAGTAACTTTACGATTAGATAAATATCAGCAATTATCAAATAAATTACAAGATATTTCTAAATTTATTCCAGTAGCTTGTACTGGGTTGGCTAAAAGAATTGAACAGGGAAATCTTGATGGTGATGATTTAAAGGAATTGTTACATAAATTATTATCATCTTATATTGGCAAAGTTGATTGTGTAGTTTTAGGATGTACTCATTATCCATTTATTAAAAAACAGATCCGCCAAATACTTGGTGATCTTCCTTTTTATGATGGTAATATGGGAACGGCAATGGAATTAAGACGGCGATTAGAAGCTAATCATTTATTAAATACTAGTGAGCATTTTGGTGAAGTAGAATTTCAGTCATCTAAAAACGATGTTGAAGAGCTGCAATTATATCGTTGGTTTTATCATCAGGAAATCTAGTGAATAGACTTGGCTTTTTTGGTGATAATATAAATGGGTGATTTTAAATGCGAAAATTATATTATAATGGTGATATTATCACGATGGATAAAGAAAATGAAACAGTAGAAAGTGTTTTAATTGAAGATGATAAAATCGTTGCATGTGGTTTTTATCAAGAGTTATCATCTTTTAAAGCAAAGCAAATTGATTTAAAAGGTAAGACATTACTGCCAGGTTTTATTGACAGTCATAGTCATTTTATTGGTGTAGCTAATACATTAAATCAATGTGATTTAAGCCAGGCTGTTTCTTTTGAACAAATTAAAGATAAATTAGTAAATTTTATAGCAGATAATCATATTAAAGAAGGTAATTGGGTTAGAGGTTTTAATTATGATGATAATAATCTAATAGAACATTCTCATCCTGATTGCCTTTTTTTAGATACAATTTCATCTAAACATCCAATTATCATTTCACATGTTTCTATGCATGTTGGAGTGGTCAATACATTGGCATTAAAAAAGATGCAGATAACAAATGATGTTCTTGATCCTCTTGATGGACATTATGGAAGATTTAAAGAGACTAATGAATTAAATGGTTATTTAGAGGAGCAAGCTTTTATAGAATTTAATAAACAGTTACCATTGACTTCATTGGAAGAATTGATGAATTTAATTGATAAAGCTCAAACGATATATGGAGCTAATGGAATTACGACGATGCAAGAAGGGATGGTCGATCGATCATTGCTAAAATTATTTGAAGCTGCAAGCGAACAAAAAAAGTTTAAATTAGATTTAATTGGATATTTGGATTTTAAATTAAGGGATTTATTACAAGAAAATCTGTCTTTAAATTATTATCATGATCATTTTAAGATCGGCGGTTATAAAATTTTTTTAGATGGGTCTCCTCAAGCTAAAACAGCATGGATGTCACAACCTTATTCTAACGGACAGGATGGGTATTGTGGTTATCCGATTTTATCTGATAAACAGTTGTATCAAATAATTGAACAAAGTGTCAATGATAATCAGCAATTATTAGCACATTGTAATGGCGATCGAGCCTGTAAACAATATGTTGATCAATGGCAGTTATTTTATCAAAAAAATAACTGTAAGTTACCCAAACGGCCAGTAATGATTCATGGACAATTTGTAACTAAACCACAGTTAAAACAAATGACCACTTTTAAAATGATTCCATCATTTTTTATTAGTCATACTTTTTATTGGGGTGATAGTCATATTCAAAATTTTGGCATTGATCGAGCCAGTGGAATATCTCCGGCTAAAAGCGCCTATGATCTGGGACTTAAAGTTACTTTTCATAATGATAGCCCTGTTGTTGATTGTAATATGCTTAAAACTTTATGGTGTGCCGTTAATCGTCAAACCAGATCAGGTATTATCTTAGGAGAAAATGAGCGTATCTCGACTTATCAAGCTTTACAGGCTTTAACAATCAATGGTTCTTATCAATATCATGAAGAAAATCTTAAAGGGAGTATCAAAGCTGGTAAAAAAGCTGATTTTGTTATTTTGGATCAAAATCCCTTAAAGATTTCTGCTGATAAATTAGATCAAATTCAAGTTTTACAAACAATTAAAGATGGACATCTTTTTTATCAACAATAAAGGGGCTGTAACGACCTATAAAGAAAAAAAGTAGCAAAAAAACGCAAAAATGTACGAGGAATCGTACATTTTTTTGGTATAATTGAAATATGAAAACAAATAAATTATACAAGAAAGATTATAACT
>NZ_CALUXO010000030.1 GCF_944324745.1 uncultured Thomasclavelia sp.
TGAGAAGGAATAATGGCTTGGATTTCATCAATAGTTAAATCATTTAATTCATCAACGACATATTTTAAAATATGAGCTAATATTTGAACATCACTAAGCAGTACTTTACATGTTTCATCGAGTTTGACGCTTTTTGAATCATTATTAATGATGGCCTGATTAATAATTGTAGCTGTGTAATTATCGTTGTCATCACCAGTTAATAAATCTTGGGATATGTCTTTGGCATATTGGCTTTTAGAATTTATAGTTTTCATCTTATTGCTCCATTATTAGATAATTTTTATAGTTTGATATGCCAAAGTTATTTTTAAAGCAACTATATTATAACATAGACAATATTATTTTTTATCTCAAATTTGTCTCATTTTCACTTGAATGGATTTTGTTATGAAATCTTTTATCCAATGAAATTTAACTTTATCATCATTATCATTAATTTTAAAACTTATTAAAAATGACCTGATAGAATAATTATTGGTTTTATAAAAAGAGACAAAATAAATTTTGTTTATTAAAATGTCGCTTATCACTACCCTCAATATTATTTATATCAGATGAATCTTGATTTATCTGTTGCTACTGATTCATTAATTCTTTTTATTATACATGATATAGTAAAAAGATAATAAATATACTTTTAAATATCTTCTTTGATAATTATGACTAGATAGACATTTTGGATGTAAAAGGTGATGCTGAAAAGTTACTTTAGATAAGATTGCTCATAGATATTGCAGTAAATGTCATGTCAAAACAAAATCAAAAAGAACTAATCATGTCAGTGCTATAGCTTTTAAAGCTAAACATAGTTAGATTCTTATTCAATTTTGTGTCTTTTTTATCAAAAATGGGGTTTTGCTCGAGATTTTTTGTTATTACCAAAAATACTTTGGTTGCTTTTTCAATGACAGAAAATAAGGTTCATTCTTTAAAATGGCATATAAAAAGGAAGGAAAAAATATGTTTTGGTTCAACAAATTTTATTCCTTCCCAATTTCTATTTATCTGCTTTCAAGTAAAAACCTGTTTGCAATCTATTCTTTTTTAACTATATTGGCTAAATTATTTTAAAAATTAATCGCTATCTTTTTTTCTTGATTACTAACATTGATCCTAAAGCCATGATCATCATCGTTGATAATCCCCAAACACTCAAATCATCACCAGTCTTTACAGCTGTTGTTTTACTTGGCTGTTGTTTTGTACTATTACCAGTTTGATTATTTTGGTTGTTTGGATTGCCTGGTTTTGTCCCTTCTGGAAGCGTTGGATCATCTGGATTAGTTGGCTCTTGAATTTCTGGCTCTTTTAATTTTAAAGAATTTTGAGCATTCAATAATGTTTCTGTTGCCTTAATAACTTCACTTTCTAAAGCATCTTCATTAGCAGCAATTTCTTTAGCCTGATTTAAAGCCAACTTAAATTCTTCTTGTCCGTCTTCTTGATATAAAGATAAATCAATTGCTTCAGCTGTGGCAATTGCATTGTTTAAAGCTGTTTTATCAGCTTTCTTCACTAATTTTGCCATCGCGTTATTTAAATTATTAATAGCAGAATTAACTTCCTCTTGTGTAGCATCTTCTTTAGCAAAAATTTCTTTGGCAGTTTGTAACGCTGTTGTAAATTCATCTTTACCTGGAGTAATATATTGTGATAAATCTAAAGAAGAGGCCTTAGTAATTATACTTTCTAATTCAGTTTTATCAACACTAGGAATATCCAAATTTACTCCATTAAATTCTAGATAATCAATATTAGTTCCATTATTAACATCCGTAAAAATAATCTTTAATCTATGATTACCGCTACTTAATTCAAATTCATTACTAGCTGCTTGTAACTGATAATCACTCCAAGATCCAGTTGTCGTCGCTGATAGACTACCAACTTTAACATCATCAATATAGATATCTGCTTGAGCATTTCCAGATTCAGAAGCTGAATTTAAAGCTAACGTATAAGTTCCACCATATTTTGCATGAATATCATATTCCAGCCAGTCATTAGTATTAGTTTCAGAAACATTATAACGACCATTACATGGCTCATGATTGACACCATAGCTGTTGCTGTAATCTTCAGCCTCAATTTTATCTGGAACTTCAAGAACTGGTTTTTGATAAATATTTATATAATTTAAATTATAATTAGCAGCTGAAAAATCTAATTTCAATTCATGAATTCCTTGAGTTAATTCAACCGGAATAATTACTGCTCCATTACCAGACCAGGTAATTGCTAACGCCTTTTCATCTACTTTATTGCCATCAATTGACAGAGCAATCTTCTGTCCAGAAAGTGACCAGATGTTATTAGTAGAATAATTCATTTCAACCATGTAAGTTCCGGCTTCTTTAGCATTTATTTGATAAGTAGCACTCGTTCCATCAGTAATATTAGTAATATTAGTATCAATTCGATTAGGTAATGGTACTGGAGCTGGTGCCACGACAACTTTAAAAGTTAACTGCGTATTAGTTTTACCATCAGTAACTGCTACTACTACATTAAATTCACCAGCTGATCCAGGTACCCAGCTGATCATACCGGTATTTGGATCAATCTTCATCCCAGCTGGAATGTCAACACCATAATAAACTAAAGAATCGCCATCTTCATCTTGCGCCTTTAATTGAATATTTAGCGCTTCAAACTGACTGATATTTTGAACACCTAGATCATTGATAAGCGGTGCATGATTATTTTCATCAGATGTTTCTGGCATTGTCCAAGTCAAAGTAGAAAAACCGCTCTCTATTTCGACAGTAGCTGTTTTACCAGCTAGATGAATATCAACATCACGAGTTGCACCGGTATTATTTAATACCATTACATAATTACCATCTTCATCATTGTAAACCACATTAGTAATTCCATCTTGACTGTCAGATGAATAAACTCTTTGATCACCATCTTCTAAGTACTTAGCAAAATGTCCTAAACCTGATAAAACACTATTATTATAACTAGCACTGTTTTTTTCAATATTTACGGTCACTAAACGTCCCTTCCAATGAGCACCTGGCTGATTAGCGATTTCAGTCCAAGTTTCGATATCATTAGTATCAACATATAAACGCCATTTATCTTCGACCCAATGTAAAGTTCCACCATTTTGATCAGTAATTTGCGTCCAGCCATTATAAGAACTGCAGTTTAAGCGGAAATAATCCATAATTGTTCCTGGATCCATACCACCGGCTTCAGTTAAATATACCGGTTTTCCAGTTTCCAAGTTTGCTTCTAACATTGCTGAAGCATCACCCCAATATGGATGGAATCCAATCCCATCGGCCGCATCATGAGTTTCATCACCTAATTCACCATTAAAAATATTATAATAATTTTTATAGCTAGTACTATCTGGTGCTTCTGGATATTTCCAATCCCAGAAGTTGAAGTCGTGCATCCATAATTCAGTATCAATATTTTCTTCTTTAAATACTTTTTTTATTTCAATTGCTAATTTCTGTTGTTGTTCAACAGACATACTCATAGATGGATAAATAACATCCATACTAGGTTCATTTAATTCAGTGATAGCACTAATCTTTATCCCTTCATTTTCATAAGCTTTAATAAACTTAGCATAATAACGTGCAAAAACTTCGATACAATCATCCCTTAAAGCTGATTCATTAATATAAGAATTAGTTTCTTCATCATATCTTAATTTTCCCGTAAAAGTACCTGTTGTTGTCATCCAACCTGGTGCGCTCCAGGCAGAGGCAAAGAATTGAGCATCAGGATTGTATTTTTGAATCAAATGAATTGTATCAATGATATGAGCATCTATGTCTTTTTTGATACTAAAATGCTCCAAATTCCAATCCTCTTGTCCTTCTGGCATATCATCATATGACCAAAATGGAATATGTTCAATACAATCTGGACTACCAATAGTAATTCTAAAATGATCTAATCCAGCTCCGTTAGTTGGACTAACTAATTTTTCGATTACTTTTTCACGCTGGGTTTCATCAAGTTTCCAAAGATTGGAAACTCCTGTTTCATCCAGTGAAATACCAATTCCCTTATATTTTTGATATTTCACTGATGGATCAATAATAATATCGGTATCACTTTGACCATTACTAGTTTGAAAATAGCTTTGATCCATTTCCTGCCACATGACATCACCTGATGAATGAGTCCCATTTATTAAAATATCATCAGATTGATTAGCCAAAATACCAACGGTCATCGTACTAATAGTCATTATACTACTGACCGTTGCTACAAAAACTTTTTTGAGATTAAATCTCATATCCTTTCACCTACCCTCTTTTCATTGTTATCAAAATAATTTATACCAATATATTTTAAGTATACCACTCGATAATATTATTGTCAACGCTTACAAAAAAAGATCAGAACATTAATCCTAATCTCCTAGATTTACAACTCGTATTTTTTCCAATAATTAAACATTTGAATTACAAATCATGTCCGGTGTATTCTTTCTCATTTCAACACTAATGCTGTAATCCCTTATAATTTTCATATCCACGATCAACAATAAAAATAGCATCTCTTGACTTTCGACCATTTTAGATGATATTAATATAGTCCTTGCCTTTTTATACTCCTGTTACAGAAAATGTGATTTAGATAATTATCTAGAGAGCTAATATGATACCGACAGTAAGAACCCTCAAAACTATTGTAATCTCAATATCACAATGTTAATATCGAAACTGTTTTGAACTCATATACGATATCATTAATAGAAAGACAATTATCAAAGCCAGATAAAAAGCTGATTGATTCACTCAAAGATATCAATAATAGTTTTAATGAAAATGTTATTTATAAAACTATTAATGTTGAAACAGGTATCAAAACACTAGAAATTGAAACAAGTAGCACTTTAAATGACTAGTATTTAATTACTTTTAAAAATAAAAAAATTATTTTTTACAAGTTCATATAGAAATTAAGGAGGAATAAAATTTATTATATCAACAGACTTTTCTATTCCTCCATTTTATAAAGATGAAAGAACTTTAATTACTAATTCCTCTTTTTTCATTAATAATTCTATCAATTGTTATAGTAGTTGGTTTTCCATTGATATATCCTTCTTTTGATTTTAAATCATCAAGCAAGCGTTTTATCATTTCGTTGATTTCCTCTTTTTTTACCAGTCCTACTATCTCCATTATCTTCTTTAATGATATATCTGTCTGTTCCAATAAATTTATCAGTATCTTATATTTCTCTTCGGTTTTACCTTCAACTCGTCCAGCTATCCGATTTTCGATTATTAATCCCTGAGCTAAATTACACATATTTTCAATTCCTTCCTTTAGTTCGGTACTCATTTTAAAATTATATTCCTTCTCCAGTATTTTTATTATCTCCCTGGCACTTGCCCCATTCATCCCAAATAATAACATCAGTGGTCTTAATAGCTCATCATTTTCTTCATATTTTTTGCTTATTACATGTTTATTACTAGTATAGATCGTTACGATCTTGATTTTATCATAAGCTTCTTGATTATTTAGTGGTTTTCCGGATACTACTTCCTCCTGCAACCCATATCTTCGAATTGTTCCATCTTCTTTTAGCGGTGTTTGTGGTAGCAGCCAGATTG
The DNA here is from genome assembly GCF_944324745.1 of uncultured Thomasclavelia sp. Taxonomy (GTDB): domain Bacteria; phylum Bacillota_I; class Bacilli_A; order Erysipelotrichales; family Coprobacillaceae; genus Thomasclavelia. The sequence goes on from NZ_CALUXO010000030.1 coordinate 5,603, forward strand.
AATATACTTTTTGCATCTTTTGATATTTATTTGCCTTGATTACGGTTTTAAACTGTTGTGATATCTGTTGACTGGTATAGGCTACCCCTCTAGTTACGATTTCATATTCGTTATAGATACTATTTTGGGCTTCGATATTAATCTGTAATCTGGTATTTGTACCAGGTATAT
>NZ_CALUXO010000031.1 GCF_944324745.1 uncultured Thomasclavelia sp.
AAGACCGATCATTATCTTCTGACTTTAAATTATCATCTTTATACCATTTGTTTTGTCAAATGTTTAGTAAGTATGATTATCAGTTGTTTGATTATAATTTTGCCATTATTATGTTTTTATTTGTTATCATCATTGATTTATGGATTTAGTGACAGTCATGTTATTGTCGCCAGTAACTTATTATTTGCCAATGTTTTAATAAATGATTTTGGCTTTATAACGATTAATCGGGCTCTATTAATTAATGGGATAATAATTGTTTTGCTAGTAATATTGATTAATATGTTTAATTATTTTATTATTTATTTGCTGATAAAAAGATCCCATAAAGCTAAATAGCTTTATGGGTGTTTTATCATTTTTACTATCTGTATTAATTTTATTCAATATAAACAGCAGTACCACTGGCAGTTACCATCATCATATTATTTCCAGCTCCTAGCATTTCATAATCGATATCTACGCCTATAACGGCATTAGCACCTAATTCTTGAGCACGTTGTTCCATTTCTTGAAGCGCTTCACTGCGACATGCCAGTAATTCATCTTCATATCCTTTAGAACGACCGCCAAAAAAGTTTCGTAATCCGGCACCAAAATCTTTAATGAAATCAACACCTGAAATTACTTCACCAAAAACAATACCATGGTATTCAACAATTTTTTTCCCTTCAATTGAATTTGTAGTTGTTATGATCATATACGTTCCCTCCTTTATATTTTAATTATAACAAATAACCACTAATATTAATATTTAATATTGCTTAATTTTTCATTCTGGTTGACTTAAGTTTTTATTTATCATATAATCATATTACGACGTTGAAGGAAAATAGTAATCAAAACAGGCATTTAAGAGACCTTGTGGCTGGTGGAAACAAGGATGTACTACTGATGAATACACTCTGGAGTTTCTAGGTGAAAAGTCTAGACGGGTAATTCCGTTATCAATATTGAGAGCATACATTATATGTATGAATAAAGGTGGTACCGCGAGATTTCGTCCTTTAGGATGAAATCTCTTTTTATTTTATAAAATATTGGAGGAATAAGAATGAAAATTTATGATGAATTAGTTTGGCGTGGATTGATTAAAGATGTTAGTTCACCAGATTTAGCTGAGAAATTAAATAATGGTGGCATGACTTTTTATATTGGTACTGATCCAACTGGTGATAGTTTACATATTGGACATTTTTCATCATTTTTAATTTCTAAACGTTTAAAAGAAGCCGGACATAATCCGATTTTATTAGTTGGAGGGGCAACTGGATTAATTGGTGATCCAAAACCAGATACGGAACGTCCAATGATTACTAAAGAAACAGTTGAACACAATTTTAATTGTTTAAAAAAGCAGGCTCAGGATATTTTTGGTTTTGAGGTCGTTAATAACTACGATTGGTCTAAAGATATTAATTTTATTGACTTTTTAAGAGATTATGGAAAATATTTTAACGTTAATTATATGTTAAATAAAGATATCGTAAAACGTCGTTTGGATGCCGGGATTACTTATACTGAATTTTCTTACATGATCATGCAGGCCCTTGATTTTGAATGGCTTTATAACAACAAAAATTGTGTTATGCAGGTTGCTGGTCAAGATCAATGGGGAAATATTACGGCTGGAATCGAATTGATTAGAAAAAAAGATGGAAAAGAAGCTTATGGATTTACAATGCCATTACTTACTAAAAGTGACGGAACTAAATTTGGTAAAACCAATGGAAAAGCTATCTGGTTAGATCGTAAAAAAACATCTCCATATGAAATGTATCAGTTCTTCATTAATTCAGAAGATGATAAAGTAATTGACTATTTAAAATTCTTAACTTTCTTGACTCCAGAAGAAATTATGGAATTAGAAGAAAAGAATAAAACACAGCCACATAAACGTGAAGCCCATCAGGCACTAGCTCGTGAAGTAATTACTTTCTTACATGGAAAAGAAGCCTATGAAGAAGCATTAAATATTTCAAAAATGTTATTTTCAGGACAGATTCAAGCTTTAACTTTAGAACAGGTTAAAGAATGTTTTGCGGGAGTGCCTAGTGTAGAAGTGACTGGAGATTTAAATATCTTAGATGCTTTAATAACTTGTGGGGCAGCTAAAAGTAAACGTGAAGCTCGTGAATTTGTCAATGGTGGCTCAGTTTTAATTAATGGGGAACGAATTAAAGATGTTGATTTTGTGGTAACTAGAGAAAAAGCTTTTGGACATGAAGCAACAGTTGTTCGTCGTGGAAAAAAGAATTATTTTGTAATTAAACATCAATAAAAGTCATAACAATGACTTTTATTTTTTTGTATCAAAATATGAAACAAACAAACTTTTGAAGATAAAATATGCTATGGTAATATCAAGGAGGTATTAATTACATGAAACAATTTTCAAAAGATTTTTTATGGGGTGGGGCTGTAGCTGCCAATCAATGTGAAGGAGCCTGGCTAGAAGATGGCAAAGAACCAAATGTTACTGATATCATGGTTGGAATTGGTTCTAAGGATCCTGGTTTAAAATGGAATGAAACAACTAATAAATGGGAAATGGCTTTAGATAAAAATAAAGTTTATTTATCTCATGAAGCTATTGATTTTTATCATCGTTATGAAGAAGATTTAGAGTTAATGGCTGGAATGGGATTTAACTGTTTTAGAACTTCAATTGCCTGGGGGCGGATTTTTCCAAATGGTGATGAAACGACACCAAATGAAGCTGGTTTAAAATTTTATGATCGTTTAATTGATAAAATGCTGGAATTAAAAATGGAACCAGTCATTACATTAAGCCACTATGAAACACCATTACATTTATTAACTGAATATGGAGGTTGGAGCAATCATCAATTAATCGAGTTCTGGAACCGCTATGTTACAACTGTTTTCAATCGTTATAAAGGAAAAGTTAAATATTGGTTGACTTTTAATGAAGTAAATAATATGATGCGTAATCCTTTAGTAGCTGGAGGGCTATTATCATTAAATCCAGCTGATAAAAATGATCCAATTGGATCAATTACTGAAAAAGAAAAATGGCAGGGGTATTATAATATTTGTGTTGCTAATGCTTGGACAGTAAAATTATGCCGTGAGATAGATCCTGAAGCTAAAGTTGGATGTATGCTTACTAGTTCCTCAGTAGCTACTTATCCATATAATTGTGATCCTGATAATGTTTTTGGTGCATATGAAGCAACAAGAAACTCTAATTTTTACTTTGGAGATGCCTTTTGTTTAGGGATCATTCCTGGATATGTAAAACGTATTTGGAAAGAACATGATTGTACTCCAGTAATGGATGATCAAGAATTACAATTGATCAAGGATTATACCGTTGATTTCTTCTCATTTAGTTATTATCGCTCTTCAACTTATGATAAAGAAACTGCGATGTCACAAGATACTGGTGGTTTAGCTGGAAAAGAAAATCCTTATTTGACCGGATGTTCTCCAGAGCCATGGTGTTGGCCAATTGATCCTAAAGGAATTCGTTATGTTTTAAATGTCTTATATGATCGTTATCATTTACCATTATTTATTGTTGAAAATGGAATTGGTTTAGATGAACATTTAGATGAAAATGGTAAAATTGATGATCCAGATAGAATTCAATATATTGAAGATCATCTAAAATACGTCTATGAAGCAGTCCTTGATGGTGTTGAAGTAATGGGTTATTTATATTGGGGACCAATTGATGTAGTTTCCGCGGGAACTGGTGAAATGAAAAAACGTTATGGTTTTGTTTACGTTGATCGTTTTAATGATGGTAGTGGTACTTTAAAGAGAGTTAAGAAAAATAGTTATGATTGGTATAAAGAAGTAATTACAACTAATGGTGCGAGTATCTTGAATAAAAAATCTTAGGATATCCTAAGATTTTTATTTTTGATAAATTATGGTATCATTTATTAGAGGTGATGAAGATGGATCTATCTAGTATATTATTTGCAGTAATCGAAAAAGAAGATCCGGGTTCAACTAATTATATTATTGCAGATTATATTATTAGAAATAGTCATAAATTAGAAGATATTTCAACAGTAGAGCTGGCTAAAGCATGTAATGTTTCTAAAGCATCAATTAGTCGTTTTTGTCGTTATATTGGTTTAGAAGATTTTTTATCATTAAAACTTTTAATTAGAAGTTATAAACCAGGACGAACGATTTTAAAAAAATATACTTTTAAACAAACTAGTAATGATGATATCATTAATTTTATTAATGAAACCGATGAAAAAATTAAATCATTAAAAAAACATCTTGATCGTTATTTATTAGATCAAATTACTACCGATATTAAAAATTATCAGCGGGTTTATTTTATGGGATTACAACAATCATCAGCGATTGCTATTTCTCTAGCAAATGATTTAATGTCATTTAAAAAATTTACGCGGGCTTTAATGGATCCTAAACAAATTAATGAAGTTTTTAAAAATGCGACAGAAAAAGATTTGATTATTGTTTTTTCGGCAACCGGAACTTTTTTTGAAAAAGTTTTGTCGCGTAAAAATATTATTGCCAAATATAATCCACCTAGGATATATTTTATTACTACGATTGCTGTCAATGATTATGATTTTGTTTATCGCAATATTTATTTAGATAAAGAATATAATTTTGCCTCTAATTTATTAATTAATTTCTATGCTTCACTAATTGCAATCAATTATAAAAAATTATATGAAAATAATCCAGAATGACCTGGATTATTTTTTGTTTCTTGGTGTTTTATGCCACAATAAGGTGTTCTTTTCATTAGATAAGCTCGTTAATAGATTACCTTGGGCTTGAGGATAAGTTTGATAGAGATTATTTAATAATTGTTTAAACTCTTCGCGTTTAGTATGTTTATCTGCTGGGCAGGTTGAAACAACAACTGGTATATTAGCCTCACTGACAGCACTGATAATATCAGATTCATAGGCATAGACTAAAGGACGAATAAAATTCATCTCGGTTCTCGTTAAATACATTTTAGGAGCGAAGGTGGCAATTTTACCACCATAGATCATATTCATAAACAATGTTTCGATTGCATCATCACCATGATGTGCAAAAGCAACTTTGTTACAATTATATTTTTTAGCTCCATCAATGACCAAAGCTTTTTTAAATTTTGAACACAATGAGCATTGTAAACGACCATCAGCGGTTTTATTACGTTTTAAGATTTCATAAACATCGCTTGGTTCATGATATAGTTCAATTTGATTTTTTTGGCAAAAGCGATCAACTTCACTAAAGTCCATATCAGGAAATCCCATTTCAATATGAACGCCAATTACATCAAATTTTACCGTGGCAAACTTTTTATATAATGTTAAACAATATAATAATAAAGTTGAATCTTTACCACCAGAAACACCAACACAGATTTTATCACCATCTTGTATTAAGTTGAATTCCTCATCGGCTTTACGAATACAGCCAAGTACTTTTTTCATTGTCATTTTAATCACCGTGAATATTCTATAAAAAATTTCACTTTAAGTAAAGGAAATATCGATATCCTTTTTAGATTATTGATAAATAATTTGATTTTTAATTAAAGAATAGGTAAAATGATTGTCGGTGATATAATGGATGGAATTTTAATAGTAAATAAACCTAAAGGGATGACTAGTCATGATGTTGTCAATTTAATCAGAAAGAAATTTAAGACTAAAAAAGTAGGACATTGTGGAACATTAGATCCAGATGCTACTGGTGTTTTAGTTGTTGTTGTTAATAAAGCAACTAAGGTTTTGCAATTTTTAACTAGTGATAGTAAAGAATATATCGCAACTTTAAAATTAGGGATTGCTACTGATAGTTATGATGCTAGTGGTAATATTGTAGCAACTAAAGAATATCTAGGTGTAAGTGAGGCTACCGTTAAAGAATGTTTAGCTAGTTTTTTAGGTGTTCAAAAACAGTTACCACCGATTTATTCAGCAATTAAGGTCAATGGTAAAAAATTATATGAATATGCTAGAAATAATGAAGATGTAGAGATTAAAGAACGAAAGATTGAAATTAATAAAATTGATTTTATTAAACAGGAAAACGATTTGATTCAATTTAAAGTTAGTTGTTCTAAAGGAACTTATATTCGTTCTTTATGTGTTGATATTGCTAAAAAATTAGGATATCCAGGGCATATGAGCGATTTAATTAGAAGTAGGTCTGGGATTTTTTCTTTAGAAAAGAGTTATACTTTAGAACAAATTGAACATGATGAATACCAACTATTATCAATTGAAGAGGCTTTGAGTGATTATCCTAAACTAGTAATTAATGATGAAAAGATTGTATATCATGGCAAAAAAATTAAATCTGATTTAACAGGGCAAACTGCAATTTATAATCAAGCTGGTAAGCTACTGGCAATTTATGGTCCTGATGGAAATGGATATTTAAAGAATATACGAGGGTTATGGTAATGGAAATTATTTATATCAATGAACAAAGTAATATCGAATTACAGCCTAGTTGCGTAGCTTTAGGTTTTTTTGATGGGATGCATCTAGGTCATTTAAAATTAATTAATGAAGTAATTAATGTTAGTAAAAAAAAGGGATTAAAGAAAGGCTTATTAACTTTTGATAGCCAACCTAAAGCTTATTTATCAAAACAGCCATTTCGTTATTTAATGAGTCTTAATGATAAAATTGAATTTTTACAACAAGCTGAATTTGATTATTTATTAGTAATCAAATTTAATGATCAAATATCTCAAATTGCCCCTGAAGCATTCATTGAAAACTTTATCGTTAAAAATAGTATTAAACATGTTGTTTGTGGTTATGATTTTCATTTTGGTTATCATGGTAAAGGAGATAGTGAGTTATTAAATGAATTAAAACAGGATCGTTATCAGGTTAGTGTAGTTGATAAGCTAGAATATCAGCATCATAAAATATCTTCTTCATTGATTCGTGATTTATTGACTGAAGGTAATGTTGAATTGGCTAATCAGTTATTAAATCGTTGCTATCAGGTTTCGGGCTTAATTATTCATGGACGAAAAAATGGGCATAAAATTGGCTTTCCAACTATTAATGTTGCAGCTGATGAATATGTTTTACCAAAAGGTGGCGTTTATGGGGCAAAAGTTATAATCGATGGTAAGGAATATTTGGGAATGGCTAATATTGGCTATAATCCAACTTTTACAGCTTTAAAACAGATTTCTTTAGAAGTAAATATTTTTGATTTTGACCAGGATGTTTATGGCAAAAAGGCTAAAGTGATTTTTTTAAAACGAATTCGTCAGGAACAAAAATTTGCCTCAGTAGCTGATTTGGTTGAACAATTAAAACAAGATCGTCAAAAAATTATTGATGAGTGCAGTTAAGAAAAAGTTTTTAACTTTTTCTTATATTTTTTTTAAAGCAGCCCATAATAATTACTGGTGATAATTATGTTATATTTATGGCTTGTTTTTGCGAGCTTTTTATGGGGAAGTAATGTTTTAGTCATGAGATACATGCTAGAATATACATCCTCAATTTTTTTAGCCTTTTTAAAAATATTATTATCGATGGCTGCTATTTTTTTTATTATCAAATATAAACAAATTAATTTAAAAAGATATCCTTTTAAATTGACACTAATAGTATCATTATTTTCTATTACCTTAAATTTTATTTTGACTTTTGCAGGATTAAATTTAATCAGTGGTAGTTTTAATGCCATCATTAATTCATTAGCACCATTGATTACCATTGTATTAGCAAGAATCTTTTTTAAACAATCAATTTCAAAAAATCAAATGATAGCACTTTTGATTGCCTGTTTAGCTTTTAGCGTTTCGATAAATTTTAATTTTTTTAGGCTTTCCTGGGGTCATTTATTAATGATCAGTGGGGTAACATTATATTGTAGTGGTAATTTAATTATTCAACATCATTTTAAAACAGATGATAATTTACCATTTACATTATATTATCAATTATTTGCTGCTATTCAATTATTATTTCTTACGCTTATAATACCAGCAAATAATCAATTAGATCAGATTTCTCTATTATTATGGATTTTATTTGTGGTGTTTTCTGGAATTGGTTTTGCCATCATCCAAATTATTTATTTCAAAGCGTTATTAGAAATTGGCAGCGTAAAAGCTAGTTTTTTATTGGGCTTAAATCCTGTATTTACTTATATTGGGTCTTTATTATTACAAGAACAGTTTGATCTATCACGGTTTATGGCGATGGTTTTATTAGTAATAGCCATGATAATCGCAAATGTCAAATTAGAGGGTAGTTCTACTGATAAATAATTTCTTAAGAAAATTAAAATCTTCTTTGATATTACTTAGACATCATATGGTCGTTGTGTTATACTTTAATAAGTAAGAGTTAAAGAAGAGGGATGTATAATGGACTTTTTAGATAATATAATTAATTATTTTGGTGCGACTAATGTTATTATTGCTGGAGTAACGTTATTAGTAGTTATTTTGGCAATTTTGATCTATTGGATGATAAATCTAAAAAAATATCGTAAAGCAATCGTTGATTTAGAAAATGATATGAATGCAATTAAAACACTTCCAATTCAATATCGATTAGGACGAATAAAATCAATTGGTAAAAACATGCCAGATGTGATGGAAAAATATGAAGAGTTTGATGAAGAGTTTTGTCAATTATTGGAGTTACAAAACAATGAAATTGCACCATTATGGAACAATATCGATGAACGGTTGTTTTATCGTAAGTTAAAAGGGGTAAAGAAAGACGTAGCACGATTAAAAGGTCTAATTGAAGATTATGAAAAACGGGCCAAAGTTTTATTAAAAGAAATTGAAGTAATTACCGAAATTGAAAATATTCAAAGAGTCGCAATTATCAAAGTTAAAGAGAAATTTCGAAAAGTTAATGATGATTATGCTGCGGTTCGCTTTAAAATTGAAGACTATGTTCCAGCTATTCCTGCCATGATTGAAGATATTGATCAACGCTTTGTGGAATTAGAAGCCTTGATGAATTCACAACGTTTTGATGATGCAAAAGTATCTACAAATAGTATTGATCATGATGTAGATTTACTAAGTTCTTATATTCGAGATTTACCAACTTATATTTCGATTGTTCGTAAATATATCCCTAAAAGATTAGAAGAAATCAATCAAAAAATTAGAGATATGCAAGAAAGAAACTTTTCAGTTGAAAAATTGGATACGACAGTTAGATATAATATTATTCATACTGATTTAGAAAAAACTATTAAAGCAATAAAAAATCTAGAGCTGGAAAACGTTGGTGATGCAATTGAAACCATGACCGATGATATCAATAGTCTTAACACTGATTTTGAAAAAGAAGAAAATGCTTATAATCAATATGAAGAAATTCGCAATAACTGTTATAAACATATTGGTCATTTAGATGAAGGTTTGCGAAATACGATTGCATCTTTTGATGAATTACAGCATAATTATTTATTGACTGATTATAATATTACTGTAAAAGAGGATTACGAACAGTTTAAACCTATATTAGATGACCTTTCTAAATTAACGCAAATAATTGAAAGTAAAGATTTTTCATATAGTGCCATGATCAATGATTTAAATTCCTTAATTGAGCGTTGTAAACCATTTGATGAAATTCTTGATAAATATACTGAATTAGAAAATTCGTTAAGATTAGAGGAAAAACGGGCTTTAGATGAATTAGAAAATATTAATATTGTTTTATTAGAAATTAAATCTGAAATAAAAAATAAGCATTTACCAATGATCAATGAATCGTATAAGGATTATATTAATGATTCTTATCAAAAAGCTGAAGAAATTTTAAAATTTATTCGGCATCGTCCAATTGATTTAAACCGTTTATCAATTCAAGTTGATGCTGCTCGTGATGTTATTTATAAACTTTATGATAATGTTCATAATTTGATTGTGACTGCTGATATGGTTGAAGATGCTATTGTTTATGGAAATCGTTTCCGTTCATCTTTTTTAGAAGTAAATACTGAATTGACTAAAGCGGAGCTGTTATATCGTAATGGTGAATATACTAAAGCGTTAACGACAGCAGTTGATATTATTGAAAAAATCAAACCAGGTTCTTATGAAATGTTAATTAATCAAAGTGACACAAAGTGAAAACTTTGTGTTTTCATTACGTATAATAATGTAGGGGGTAAAAATGATATATTTAGATTATGTAGCTACAACACCAGTGAATCCAGAGGTTTTAAATACTTATCATAATTTATTACAAAAATATTTTTTCAATGCTGATTCAATGTATGATAAAGGGATTGAAGTAAATCGTTTAATGGAACATTCAAGACAATTAATCAGTCAATCATTTAAAGTAAAAGAAGATGAAATCATCTTTACCAGCTGTGGTAGTGAGGCCAATAATATGGCTATTAAAGGAACAGCTTTTCAATATCAAAATCGTGGAAAACATATAATTACTACAGCAATTGAACATTCATCAGTTTATGAAACTTGTCAGGAATTGGAAAAAGTATTTGGATTTGAAATTACTTATTTAAAAGTTGATCAAAGTGGATGTATTTCTTTAAAAGAGCTAGAACAAAGTATTCGTGAAGATACTATTTTAGTTTCTATTATGGCAGTAAATAATGAAATAGGCGTAATTAACCCTATTGAAGAAATAAAACGAATTGTGAAAAAACATGAAAAAATCAAATTGCATTTTGATATGGTTCAGGCTTTAGGAAAAATGCCAATAGACTTAAATAATGTTGATTTAGCTTCGTTTTCAGCCCATAAAATATATGGACTTAAAGGAAGTGGAATTCTTTTTAAACGGCGTAGCTGTGCTATGGTTCCATTGATCAGTGGTGGTCAACAGGAATTTGGATTACGTGGTGGTACTTCTAATGCTTGTACAAATATTGTTTTTGCTAAAACTTTGCGTTTGGCGTTAGAAAATTTTGATGCTAAAGCAGAACATATAAAAAAAATCAATCAATATTGTCGTCAGTGCTTATCTGAAATCGATGGAATTGTAATTAATAGTGATGAACATAAATGCATTTCGTCAATCATTAATTTTTCATGTATTGGTTATAAACCGGAAGTTATTTTACATGATTTAGCCACTAAAGAAATCTATTTATCAACCCGGAGTGCCTGTTCATCAAAATCAAGTAATGTATCACGGATAATGGCACAATTAAATTTAGATGAAAAAATTAGTTCTAGCGCATTAAGAATTAGTTTTAGTGAACATACTAGTAGCGAAGATATTGACAAATTTTGTTATTATCTGCAAGATAGTATGCAAAGATTAAAAAAACAGAGGTAGGTCGAATGGAAGCAAATTATATTTTAGTACGTTTTGGTGAATTAACGACAAAAGGGAAGAATCGTAAATTATTTACTAATCGTTTGTTAAAAAATACTAAAGAGATATTAGCTGATTTTAAACAGTTAAGTTATGATTTACAACATGATCGGATGTATATTATTTTAAATGGAGCTAATCATCAGGATGTTTGTGATAAATTGAAAACAGTTTTTGGAATATATTCTTTTTCAGTTGCTTATAAGATGGATAAAGATTTGCAATTAGCTAAAGCAGCTGCTTTAGAAGTAATTGAAAAAAATTCCGGAAATACCTTTAAAATTAATACTAAACGGGCTGATAAAAATTTTCCAGGAAAATCACAAGATATCAATCGGGAAATTGCCACATATATTTTCCATCATACTCAAAAACAATTGAGAGTTGATGTTCATGATCCTGATATTTTAGTTACCGTTGAAATTCGCCATGATGCAATCTATGTGATGGATAATATTATCAAAGGAGCTGGTGGTTATCCAGTTGGTGTTGGGGGTAAAGCACTTTTAATGATGTCAGGAGGAATTGATTCGCCAGTAGCTGGATATTTGACGTTAAAAAGAGGTGTTGATATTGAATGTATTCATTTTGCCGCACCACCATATACTAATGAATTAGCTAAAGAAAAAGTTTTAGACTTGGTTGATAAGTTACGGCACTATACACATGGTAAAATTAAGGTGCATATGATTAACTTTACTAAATTACAACTGGCTGTTTATGATAATTGTGATGAAAGCTATGCCATGACGGTAATGCGACGAATGATGTATCGAATTAGCGAAAAAGTTGCTTTAGCGAATAATTGTTTAGCTTTAGTAAATGGTGAAAGCATCGGACAGGTAGCTTCGCAGACATTAAATAGTATGCAAGTAATTAATGAAGTAGTAAAAATACCAGTACTTAGACCAGTTTTATGTTTAGATAAACTGGAAATTATTGATATTGCAACTAAAATTGATACGTATGAAATTTCAATTCGTCCTTATGAGGATTGTTGTACGATCTTTACTCCAAAGGCTCCGGCAACTAAACCAAAATCATACAAAGCTGAAGCTTTTGAAGCCGAATTTGATTTTAATGCACTTATTGATGAATGTATAGCGACTAAAGAAGAAATTATTGTTGATCAAAATTATCAAAAAGACGATGATATTTTTTAAAAAATAAGTATAATTTTTAGCTCCTGAGACAAGCTATAAGTGTCAGGAGGTGAAAGAAAATGTCACAAAGTTATTCAAGTAAAAATAAATTAGTTGTTCCTGGAGCTCAAAATGCAATTGATCAAATGAAATATGAAATTGCCAATGAGTTTGGTGTTAACTTAGGTCCTGATACAACTGCTCGCGCTAATGGTTCTGTTGGTGGCGAAATCACTAAAAGATTAGTGGAAATGGGACAAAAACAAATGAGTTCATCAAACGGATACAACCGTTCAAAATAATTAAATCAACCCTAGATAGATTATTGATCTAGGGTTTTTATTTTATATTTTTTTTAAATATTTGTATATTTTTAAAATATCATCACAAAATATAACTGTCAGGAGGTGAAAGAAATGCCACAAAGTTACTCTAGTAAAAACAAATTAGTTGTTCCTGGAGCTCAAAATGCAATTGATCAAATGAAATATGAGATTGCCAATGAATTTGGTGTTAACTTAGGTCCTGATACAACTGCTCGTGCTAATGGTTCTGTCGGTGGTGAGATCACTAAGCGTTTAGTGGAAATGGGCCAAAAGCAAATGAGTTCATCTAATTACAATCAATCGAAATAAATTCTTGTAAACTGGAAAGTCTTAATCAATAATCTTGGTTAAGACTTTTGCTTTGTTGGTTTAAAACAAGGATTTTTGCGGGAATTTAATTTAAATTTTATGTAAGAGCTTCCAAAAGATATTGAGTTTACTAGCAATTTTAGGTAAAATAAGATTGATATTTGTTTTAAACAAGGAGGAAATGTGAATGGTAAAAGTAATGGCTGTAAACGCTGGAAGTTCTTCTTTGAAATTTCAGTTGATTAATATGCCTAGTGAAGAAGTAATTACTTCAGGAATAGTTGAACGAATTGGACAGGAAAAAGGAAATTTTGAAATGAAATATGATGGAAAAGAATTTCAAAAAGAATGTCCAATTAAAGATCATAGTGTTGCGGTACAATTGTTATTAGATGCTTTGGTAGATTGCCAGGTAGTACAAAATTTAAATGAAATTGATGCAGTTGGTCATCGAATTGTTCATGGTGGAGAATATTTCAGTGATTCAGTAAAAGTTGATGAAGATGTAGTGGCAAAGGTTGAAGAATTAGCAGAATTAGCACCATTACATAATCCAGCTCATATTATTGGATACAATGCTTTTAAAGCAGCATTACCAGGGGTAGAACATGTTTTTGTCTTTGATACAGCTTTCCATCAAACATTAGATCAAGAACGTTATCTTTATCCGTTACCATATGAATATTATACTGATTTAAAAGTAAGAAAATATGGAGCCCACGGTACTAGTCATAAATACGTTTCGCAAACAGTAATCAATATGATGGGAAATCCTAAACATTCTAGAATTATTGTTTGTCATTTAGGAAATGGAGCTAGTGTTTCAGCTGTGGAAGATGGTGTATGTATTGATACTTCAATGGGATTTACTCCTTTAGCAGGGGTAATGATGGGAACTAGAACTGGAGATGTCGATCCATCAGTTATGCCTTATTTATGTAAAAAACTAAATAAAACCGCTGATGAAGTGTTAGAAATTTATAATAAAAAATCAGGAATGTTAGGTATTTCTGGTATCTCTTCTGATTCAAGAGATATAGAAAATGCTTTATTTAATAAAGGTGACGATCGGGCATTATTAACTAGTTTATTATATGCGCGAATCGTATCAAAATATATCGGTAGTTATTTTGTAGAACTTGGCGGTGTGGATGTCATTGCTTTTACTGCCGGTGTTGGTGAAAATGCTGCTTATTTACGTCGTTTGATCATTGATGATTGCTCTAGAGCTTTAGGAGTACATCTTGATGAAGAAAAAAATAATATCCGTTCTAAAGAAAATAGAGTTATTTCTTCTAAATATTCACAAGTTGAAGTTATGGTCATCCCAACTAATGAAGAAGTAATGATTGCTAGAGATACAGTTAGAATTTTAGATTTATAAAAATATCTAAGTATAAGTGATTTAAGCTAGAAACTGATAATAATCTGTTTCTAGCTTATTTATTGATTAATGATAAGCTGGATATTAAATTATTAATTATAAAAGGATAATAAAAAAGACAATGAAGAAAATAAAACTGTATCATGCTACAAATAAATCATTTATAAAACCAGATTTAAACCTGGCTAAATTATCCAGTGACTTTAGTCGGGGATTTTATTTATTTGAAAATTTAGAATTAGCTAAAAGCTGGGCTTGCAAAAAGAATGGGAATTTGCAAATTCATGAATATGAATTAGATTTATCAGATTTATCAGTGTATCAATTTGATCTTGATTTAAAGTGGCTGGCTATTGTTTGTTTAAATCGCCAGTATTTAGGGTATCAATATCTTAGTAATTTGGATTTAAGTCAATATGATGACTATGATGTTTTAATTGCACCAACGATTGATCAAGACAATTTTGGAATTATTAATGATTTTTTTAGAGAGCTTAATAATATCAACAATATTATTGAATATATAAAATTGTTGGGAGTTAATTATCAGGTTGTTTTAAAAAGCGAAAAATCGATTAGTTGCTTAAATAAAATTCAAACAATTACCATTAATTTAAATCAAAGTAAAGATCTGTATCTAAAAACATCTAATCAACGTATAGAAAAATTAAATCAGCTTATGATCAAAAAAGGGCAAACAGATGTTGATCAAAAAGAATATTTATTAAAATATGAACGGTTTGAAGTAGCCAAGGCAATGGGCGAGGTTTTTGAATATGCTGTGGGTGAATTCTATTATGACCTTTTTTCTTTTATTAAAATTTTTCTTAATACTAACTTGTTTGAACGTTTTGAAAATGATTTTTCATTGTATTTCCAATCACCTAGATACATTATTGAAACTATGTGGCAGGAAACTGGAAATAAGATCAATAAAATAAATGACTACGAAAAATCAAAACTTTTTTATTTGATGCATATAGGTTACTGGTTTGGCTATTTTATCTGCCGCTGGAAAATTAACGAAGGAATTACTGGTTATGATATCTTAAATAATTATGATATTACAAGAATTATTTTAAATTATGAAAATTTGCATCAAAAATCACTAAATGAGATAATTGATGAAATTAAAAATAATGAAATATATTTTAATCATTAATTATTTTTAACTCTTTGATCTTGTTTTTTGATAATCATGGTCAAATATGGTATAGTGATGGAAGAAAAGAGGAATTATGTATATGTATAAAAAAATTATCGAGAAAATAGAAGAATACGATCAAATAGCTTTATATCGACATGTTAATCCAGATTTTGATGCTTTTGGCAGTCAATTTGGAATGTATGATCTATTAAAAACAACATATCCTGATAAAGAGATTTATCTTTGTGGTGATTTTAGCTCTGAATTAGTTTCTAAATATCAGGTACCATTTGAATTAAAACCGGTTAATTACCAAAAAGATACACTAGCTATTATTTTAGATAGTGCTAATCAGCCACGAATTGATGATCAAAATTATCAATTGTGTAAAGAAATTATTAAAATCGATCATCATATTGTTGTTGATGAATATGAAACAATTGGTTTAGTTGACAGTTCGGCCAGTTCGGCCAGTCAACTGGTAACGGATTTATTTACTAATACTGATTTAAAAATTACTCCAGCTGGTGCCAGTGCTTTATATATGGGGATTATTGGTGATACTTCAAGATTTTTATATGAAAGCACTGATCAAAGAACTTTTAAAGCGGCTGAGGCTTTATTAGATACGGGAATTAAGATTACTGAGATTTATGATTCGATGTATTTAAAAAAAGCGGCTGATTTAAATGTTAATAGGTTTATTTTAAATAATTATCAAGTTGATGATCATGTTGCCTACTATATTTTGACAAATGATAATTTGACGGAATTAAATATTAGTCGTTCTAAAGGGTCAGATTATGTTAATTTGTTGTCTGGAATTGAAGAATACTATATTTGGATGGCAATTACTGAAAATCAAGAGGATCATAATTGGCGAGTTAGCTTACGTTCACGTAATTATCCGGTTAATATCGTTGCTGAAAAATATCGTGGTGGAGGCCATCGATTAGCCAGTGGGGCCCGGTTGAATAGTCTTGATGAATTAGATAATTTACTTAATGATTTAAAGGAGCTTATTAATGAATACAATCAATAATTTTTTTGAGCAGATTATCGAAAATTTTCGAGGTACTCGCGTTGTCAAACCTCGAAAAAAAGGAGCAATTATCAAAGCGTTAGTAATTACTTTGATAATTGCTGTATTATTGGAATACTGGCTATTATTTCCAATTAATCTTCGATCACCGCAGTTTATTGGCTATGTATGTGTTTTAATTGCTGTTTTTAACGTTCTTTATTACTTATTAAAAGGAGTAGTAACCAAAGTAACTAAAATTTCTTTATCTTTTATTCCTGTTTTGGTTCTATATCTAGGATTAGGAATGGTTATTAGTTCAGAGGTATTTAATGCTAAAAGTTATCAAAAACAGTTGCAGTTAGATCAAGATGCAAATTTTTATCAAGATAATCCTACGATTTCTTATCAATCAATTCCGGTAGTGGATCGCGATAGTGCTGTTCGTTTAGGTGATCGTAAGATGGGAGAAATGGTCGATTATGTTTCTCAATTTGATGTTGATGAATCATATGAACAAATTAATTATCAAGATAGTCCTTATCGAGTAACTCCACTGGAATATAGCAGTATTATTAAATGGTTTACTAATCGTCGTGAAGGTCTACCCGCTTATATTCGGGTGAATATGGTGTCTCAGGAATCAGAAGTAGTTAAACTTGATGAAGGAATGAAATATTCTAAATCTGAGCATTTTGGACGTAAAATAGAGCGTCATTTACGTGCTAATTATCCAACTATGATGTTTGATGCTTTAGCTTTTGAAATCAACGATGATGGAATTCCTTATTGGATCGCTCCAGTTTATAATTATGATATCTGGCTTTTTGGTGGTAAAGATATTACTGGTGCGGTATTAGTAAATGCTATCAATGGTGAACATCAGTACTATGATCTTAAAGATGTTCCTCAATGGGTCGATCGAGTTTTCCCATCTTCATTAGTATTAAGCCAGCTAGAAAACTATGGAAAATATACTAATGGTTTCTTTAATACCTTATTTTCACAAAAAGGAGTTTTACAGCCGACTTCAGGATATAATTATGTAGCTATAGATGACGATGTTTATTTATATACTGGTTTAACATCAGTTTCTAATGATGCTTCTAATGTTGGGTTTGCGATGATCAATTTACGAACTAAAGAAGGAAAGTTTTATGATATTTCCGGTGCTGAAGAATATTCGGCAATGTCTTCAGCAGAAGGTGAGGTTCAAAATCTTAAATATAAAGCTACTTTCCCAATTTTAATCAATGCTGGTGGCCAGCCAACTTACTTTTTATCATTAAAGGATGATGCGCAATTAGTAAAAAAATATGCGTTTGTCAGTGTAGAAAATTATCAGCTGGTTGCTACTGGTGATAGCGTAGCGGAAGCAGAGCAGGCTTATTATGCTTTATTAGAAGCAAACGGTCAAAAAACGAACTCTAGTGATTACGAAGCAACTGAGCTGACGGGAACTATCAGTGAAATTAATGAAGCAGTAGTCGATGGTAATAGCACCTATTATTTTAAATTAGATGGCAGTGAAACTATTTTTATTGCTGATATTAGTTTATCTAATCGTTTACCGCTAGCTAAAGTAGGTGATTTAGTCACTATTGAATATGTAAATAGCAAGGATGATAGTGAGGTAATTACCAAAATTGAATTTAATTAACTGGTGGATAACACCAGTTTTTTATTTTTTAGAATTACATTTCCATAATTAACGAAATTTTAACAATAATTATGATAAATCTTAATGAAATAAGTGGATTTAATTGCTAAACTATAGGTGGAAAGTTAAAAACAAGGAAGGTTTATATTGATGAAAAAAATTGGAATAGCAATTGTTATTTTAGCAGTGTGCTTTGGTGTAATTGGACTATCGGCATTTAATAGTGATGAAACTCAAAAAGTTAGTTTAAATGGTTCTACTTCAATGGAAAAAATGGTCAATGCTTTAAAAGATGGAGTGCTTTATGATTATCCGAATTTAAATTTAGAACCGCAGTTTACGGGTTCCAGTGCAGGAATTGAAGCTGTCTTAAATGGAACTAGTGATATTGGAAATTCTTCAAGGAATTTAAAAGAAGAAGAATTAAATCAAGGATTAGTATCTAATGTTGTAGCAATCGATGCTATTGCGATTGTTACCGATGTTAATAATCCAACTAATAATCTAACAAGAGAACAACTAATTGATATTTATACTGGAAAAATTCGCAATTGGAAAGAAGTTGGTGGCTATGATATGCCTATTGTTGTTATCGGTCGTGAAGCTGGTTCGGGTACACGAAGTGCTTTTGAAGAATTATTAGGAATTCAAGATCAATGCGATTATGCTAATGAAGTCAATGAATCGGGTCCAATCGTTGTTAAAGTCAGATCGATTCCGGGAGCGATTGGATATGTGTCATTAGATGTTGTTGATGATACAATTAAAACTTTAGCGATTGATGATATTGAAGTTAACGAAACGACGATTAAAGATGGCAGCTATTCTTTGCAGCGGCCATTTGTAATGGCAACGATGGGAACTATTGAAGAACAAAGTCAACCTGTTAAAGATTTATTTAACTTTATATATAGTGATAAGGGACAACAAATTATTGAATCAGTCGGATTGGTTCCGGCAAATTAAGCAGTTCATGACCAATGTCATTAAGTTAAGATGATAAAATTTTAGCCAGGAATTATATGTAAATATATTTTTCCTGGTTTTTAATATTTATTCAAGCTAAAAAAGTGTAGTCTTGAAACTACATTTTTCAAGGTATA
>NZ_CALUXO010000032.1 GCF_944324745.1 uncultured Thomasclavelia sp.
TCAGATGGGTGTCTATTATGATTATTAAATTAAAGGAACACGCAGAAACAATAGATGCTAAGAAACTATCAGTAGACCAGAAATATTGGTTGATATTGGACGGCAAGTTTATTAGTGTTATTGAAGACAAACACCACAAACAGTATTACATCAATAATAAATATATTGAAAGATCCTAGGGTTTGATGCTCTAGGATTTTTTATTTTCCAACCAGTAAACTACAATAAAACGTACTAAATAAGTAACAAATAAGTAACAAACACGCTAAAGTCCGCAATATAGCGTAATAAAATTTCTTAATTTAGGAAATCGATTGGTTTATTTAAAAGAGAGGATTATTATTTTATATGTAAACAGAAGGTAATAAAAAGGAGGAATTATCGATGAAAAAAGCAGCAGTTTTAGTTGCTCCCGGATTTGAAGAAGGAGAAACATTAACGATAGTAGATATTATTCGGCGGGCTAATTTGAAATGTGATATGTTTGGATTTGATGAAGCAGTAACTGGTGGTCATGAAATCAGTGTAAAAACTGATCATGTTTTAAGTAAAGAGGTAATTGATTATGATATGGTTATTTTACCAGGTGGTTATGGAGGTGCCGCTAATTTAAGAGATAGTCAATTAGTGATGGAAATTTTAAAAGAAATGAATGAACAGGGAAAATATATTTGTGCTATGTGTGCTGCCCCAATTGCTTTAGAAGCGGCTAATTTATTAGAAGGTAAAAATTTTACTGCTTATATGGGTTATGATAAAAAGATCAAACAAGGAAATTATTTGGATGATAAAGTAGTCATAGATGGAAATATTGTTACTAGTCGTGGTCCGGCTACAGCTTATGCCTTTGCATATAAATTGGTTGATTTATTAGGTGGCGATTCTTTAGCAGTAAAGAAACGAATGGTTTATTTTAATGCATTTGATGTTAAGGAGGATGAATAAAATGGCAAAAGTAGCAGTTTTAATGGCTGAGGGTTATGAAGAAGGAGAAACATTAACGATTGTTGATTTGTTAAGAAGAGCCGGGATTGAATGTCATACATTTAGTTTTGGTGAACAGTATGCTTTAGGAATGCATCAGATGTTAGTTAAAGCTGATAAAATGTTTAGTGATGAAGTCAAAGATTATGATATGATTGTTTTACCGGGAGGTCGTCCAGGTGGTGCTAATTTAAATGCAAATGATGATGTCATTAAGATGGTACAATACTTTAATGATCATCACAAATATATCGGAGCTATGTGTTCAGGAACGACTGTATTAGCTAAAGCTAAAGTCATCGATGGTAAAAAAGTGACTGGATATACCGGTTATCAAGATAAATTACTAGGGGGTATCTTTGTCGATGATGTTGCCGTTTTTGATCAAAATATTGTGACCAGTCAAGGTCCAGCAACTCCATATCCGTTTGCTTTTAAAATTATGGAAGTTTTTAATCTTGATCCTAGCGAAATGAAGGAAAGATTGATGTATAATTTTGCTGGAGGAAAATAATAGAAAGTGAGTGATAAGGATGATTTATGATAAATTACCAATTGTTTTTTTAAGCACATTAGCCAGTGAAAAACAAGGAGCGACTAATAGCCAAATTGCCAGCTATATCTTAAATCATTTAGATCAGATGCAAAATTTGGGAATTAGAGAAATGGCGGAGGAATGTAATGTAGCAATTAGCTCAATTTCACGTTTTTGTAAAGAAATTGGATTACGGGATTTTGCAGAACTTAAGGAAATGCTTTCAACGACTAATCTCTATTTTCAGCAAGACTTTGATGTTTCAACGACAAAGCATAGTTTAAATGCTTATGCTAAAAAAATTAATGATTGTATTAATCAGGTGGCTAATTCACTTGATATAAAAGCGATTATTGAATTATGTCAGGATATTAAAAAATATAAAAGGGTAGCAATTTTTGGCTTGTTGAAAGCGGGAGCGGTAGCTTTAAATCTGCAAGTTGATTTATTGATGCTTGGAAAACAGGTATACACGAATATTTCTTATTCGCAACAAATTCAATATATTTTAACTGCTAATGAAGATGATTTGATCATTATCTTTTCTTATACAGGCTCTTATTTTGAATATCAGGATCTAAGAGCTTTGACAAAAAAACTGATGGCTCCTAAAATCTGGATGATTGCCAGCAGTAAAGAACAGACAACACCTTATGTTAATCGGTATATTTTATTTGATTCATTTCAAAATCAAATTAGTCACCCTTATCAATTACAATTTATTGCCAGTGTTATTGGTCAAGAGTATGCAAAAATACACAAGCCAAATCAAGATTAGCTCGTGTATTTTTAGTTTATTCTAATTCAAATGCTCCAGTATATAATTGATAATATTGACCTTTTTGTTCTAATAATTCTTCATGGGTACCGCGTTCAATAATTCGACCATGGTCTAAGACAATGATTACATCTGAATTTTTTACCGTTGATAGACGGTGAGCAATGACGAATGTTGTTCTTCCTTCCATTAAAGCATCCATTCCTCGTTGGACAATTGCTTCGGTTCGGGTATCGATTGATGAAGTTGCTTCATCTAGAATCATTACCGGAGGATTGGCAACTGCTACTCGGGCAATTGATAATAATTGTCGTTGTCCTTGTGATAAATTGGAACCATTTTCTGTTAACATTGTTTGATAACCTTTTGGAAGTCGTCTGATAAAATCATCAGCACCAGCTAATTTAGCAGCTTCTTTACATTCTTCGTCAGTAGCATCAAGGCGACCATAACGAATATTTTCCATAACAGTACCAGTGAACATATTAGTATCTTGTAAAACAATTCCTAGTGAATGACGTAAATCAGCCTTTTTGATTTTATTAATATTAATACCATCATAGCGAATTTTTCCATCGGCAATATCATAAAAGCGGTTTAATAGATTGGTAATTGTCGTCTTACCAGCTCCAGTTGCTCCAACAAAAGCAACTTTTTGTCCTGGTTTTGCATATAAAGAAATATTATGTAGAACTGGTTTATGTTCTTCGTATTCAAAATCGACATCATCTAAAACAATATCGCCAGCTTGCATCGTATAAGTAATAGAACCATCAGCTTGATGCGGATGTTTCCAGGCCCAATGACCTGTTCGCTGTTGACATTCTTTGATTTCACCATCTTCATTAGTGGCATTTACCAAAGTGACATACCCTTCATCAACTTCAGGTTTTTGATCCATTAATTCAAAAATACGGCTAGCTCCTGCAAGACCCATTACTACAGCGTTGATTTGATGAGATACTTGACCGATATTTCCGACAAACTGTTTTGTCATATTTAAAAAGGGAACTGCAATACTGATACTAAAAGGCATCATTGAAAGTGATAGATTAGGAACTTTTAAAATCAATAAACAAGCTCCAGTTACCGCTACTAAAACATATAAAACATTTCCAATGTTATTTAAAATTGGTCCTAAGATATTAGCGTAGCGATTGGCTTTCATTGATTGTTCATAAAGTTTTTCATTTAATACATCAAAATCAGCACTAGCTTCTTCTTCATGACAAAAAACTTTTACAACTTTCAAACCATTCATCATTTCTTCAATATACCCTTCAACTTCACCTAAAGCACTTTGCTGGTGAAAGAAATATTTAGCAGAGTTACCACCGATTTTTTTTATTAAAATAAACATGACCACAACGCCAAGTAAAATAACACAAGTTAACCAGAAACAAAAATAGATCATAATTAAAAAGATAGTTAAAACTGTAACTCCAGATATAAGTAATTGAGGCATACTTTGCGATATCATTTGACGTAGAGTATCGATATCATTAGTATAATGTGACATGATATCTCCATGGTTATTAGTATCAAAGTATTTGATTGGTAAAGTTTGCATACCACCAAACATTTTTTCTCTTAATTTCTTCAATGTACCTTGAGTAATGATTGCCATTAACTGATTGAAAGTAAATCCAGCAATTAATGATAAGATATAAAAGCAGGCCAGGATTGTAACAAGTGTCAAAATTTGACCACCGACATTTTCCCAAATCCCTGTTTCCCAGTTTTCTTCAACTAAAGCGATAATCTTTTGCATAAAGATAGTAGGAATTGAAGAAACGATGGCATTAAAGATAATACAGGCAATTGTCACTGGAAACATAATCGGATAAAATTGTTTGATAGTTTTTAATAACCGAATAACTATTTTATCATTTGACATCATTATCACCTACCTTGTTTTGAGATGTATAAATTTCTTGATAAATCTGATTATTTTTAAGTAATTCTTCATGATTGCCAATAGCATTGATGCTACCACCTTCCATGACAATAATACGATCAGCATTTTCAATTGATGCTGTTCGCTGAGCAATGATGATCTTCGTTGTTTCAGGGATAAATTCATTCATTGCTTTACGAATTCTTGCATCGGTCTTAGTATCAACTGCGCTAGTAGAATCGTCCAAAATTAAAATTTTTGGATGTTTCAATAAAGCTCTGGCAATACATAAACGTTGTTTTTGACCTCCAGAGACATTGCTACCACCTTGTTCAATATAAGTATCATAGCCATCAGGAAATTGAGTGATAAACTCATCAGCACAGGCTAACTTACAGGCATGAACAATTTCTTCATGTGTAGCATATTTATTTCCCCAACGTAAGTTGTCTTTGATTGTTCCAGAAAATAAAACATTTTTTTGTAAGACGACAGCGACGTTATTTCGTAGTGTTTCTAAGTCATATTCTCTAACATTATGACCACCAACTTTTACTGTTCCTTCGGTAGCATCATAAAGTCGACTGATTAATTGGATCAAAGTTGTTTTTGAAGAACCAGTGCCGCCAATAATTCCTATCGTCTCTCCGGATTTTATTTTTAAATTAATGTTAGCTAAAGCCTGACGTTTGGCGCTTAATGAATATTTGAAACTAACATGATCAAATTCGATTGATCCGTCTGAAACTTCAGTAATTGGATTTTCCGGATTAGTTAAAGTGCTTTGTTCATTTAATACTTCAACGATTCGCTTTCCAGATTCTCCTGCCATAATGATCATGACAAAAACCATCGAAATCATCATTAAACAGTTCAACATCATAAAACTATAAGTTAATAATGAAGAAAACTGCCCGACATCTAAATCTAATCCGTGACTGGTAATGATCGTATATGAACCAAATGATAAAACAAAGACCATGACACTATAAATGCAAAATTGCATTAATGGGTTGTTGATTGCTAAAATTCTTTCAGCTTTAGTAAAGTCGTTACAGACATCTTTAGCAGCATAATTAAATTTAGTTTGTTCATAATCTTCGCGAACAAATGATTTAACGACCCGAATGGCTTTAATGTTTTCTTGGATAGAACTATTTAAGTTATCATATTTTTTGAAAACTTTTTTAAATAATGGTGTCGTTTTATAAATAACGATTCCCAGTCCAAATCCTAATATTGGTACAACAACCAAAAAGATCCAGGCCATTTTTCCACCAATATAAAAAGCCATAAAGAAAGCAAAAAATAACATCAAAGGAGCCCTGATTGCTGTTCTAATAATCATCATATAGGCATTTTGGACATTGGTAATATCGGTAGTCATTCGAGTTACCAGCGAAGAAGTAAGAAATTTGTCGATATTTTCAAACGAAAACTTGGAAATATTTTCAAACATATCTTTTCTTAGATTTTTCGCTAAACCACACGAAGCCACCGCACAAGTAGATCCAGCTAGACCACCAAAAGTTAGTGATAACGCTGCCATTATTATTAATATAAATCCATAGTGCAAGATGGAATTTAAATTGCTCCCAGCTTTTACTTCGTTTACCAGTGAAGCAACAATAAAGGGAATAATGCATTCCATGATAACTTCACCACTAACTAGAATTGGAGTGAGAATTGATTCGCGTTTGTACTCGCGAATGCTTTTTGCTAATACTTTTATCATAGAAACCTCCATTCTTTAAATTAATTATTCTTTGTTAATATTATAAAAAAACGAGTTGCGACTATCAACTGGATTTACGTGATTTACACAACTCGTTGTTTATAATATTTACTTAGTTTATCATAAAATAACATACAAATTATTAAATATCAAGAAAGTGAATGAATAAAGATAATGTAGTTTGATACATTTATTTGTTGATTAAAGCATATAATCATATAGGTGATTTGGTGAAAAAAATAGTTATCATAATGATAAGTTTGATGTTTTTAATTTTAGGAAGTATTTTGATTAAAAATGAATCGGTTCCAGTTAGTCAAGAGGCTACTTTAGAAAATGTTTCTATTGTTATTGACCCAGGACATGGTGGGGTGATGATATTCCCAATGATGGATTGAGAATATTAGATGTATTGTATATAATGAAAAAAAGATTGCTTGAAAATAACATTTGTGATAACTTCATATTAGATATATTTAAAGTGGAAGGAGGATGATCAATGGAAATAACTCATCAGATGACAAAAGGAACTCCTGGTAAACTAATTATAAAATTTGCTTTACCATTGATGGCTGGAAATCTGTGCCAGCAACTTTATATTATGGTCGATACCATTATCGTTGGACAAGTTTTAGGGGTATTGGCAATTGGAGCGGTTGGAGCTACAGAGTGGATTGTCTGGATGTTGCAAGGACTGGTGCAAGGGTTTGCTCAAGGTTTTTCAATTAAAATGGCTCAAGATTTTGGAGCAAAAAATTATAGTTCATTGAGAAAAGTTGTCTATCATGCAACACTTTTAGCGGTTATTATTACATTGATATTAGTGGTAATTAGTTTTGTGCTTGCAAATAATTTACTAAATTTATTAAATACGCCAGCTAATGTCTTAGATAATGCAGTTATTTATTTAAAAACAATGATTATTGCATTACCTGTAGTTATGGCATATAACCTGTTGGCAGCAATCTTACGCTCTTTTGGAAATAGTAAAACACCATTATATGCTATGCTGGTAGCCAGTGTTATTAATATTGTTTTAGATATAGTGTTTGTTTATTACTTGAATATGGGCGTTTTTGGTGCGGCATTTGCAACAATGATTGCACAAGTTTTTTCTGCTCTATTTTGCTTAAGGAAAATTTTACAGTTATCTTTTTTGAAGATTAATAAAGATGAAAGAGAGTTTAGTCGATCACTTAGCATTTATTTAATGAAATTAGGGTTGCCGATGGCGTTTCAAAATATGGTTATTAGTATTGGCGGGATGATATTACAAACGGTTATTAATGGGTTTGGTGTTGTATTTTTGGCTGGTTTTACAGCTACCAATAAACTTTACGGATTATTGGAAGTAGCTGCAACATCATATGGATATGCTATGGTTACTTATGTAGGGCAAAATGCCGGGGCTAATCAAATAGAAAGAATAAAACAAGGTTATAAAAGTGCTTTATTAATCGCAATAGTTACTTCTATTATCATTGGAGTAGTTATGATTGTTTTTGGACGTTGGATCTTATTGATGTTTATTAATGGTGAAGATCAATTAGTAAATGCAACACTTGATGTCGCTTATCGCTATTTGTTTATTATGTCGTTATTTTTAACTGTGTTATATTATTTACATATTACCCGTTCGAGTATTCAAGGATTAGGAAATACTGTATTGCCGATGTGTTCAGGAATCATTGAATTTGTGATGAGGACTGCTACTGCTTTGTTGTTATCGCTTTTAATGGGGTCTAATGGAATCTTTTTTGCTGAAATTGCAGCTTGGTTAGGAGCTGATATTGTTTTATTTTTTAGCTATAGGTATTGTTTAAAAAATCTATGCAATCCTTTGGAATGAAGTGTAAATAATATTTTCAAAAGATACTGATTATTTAATTGAGTTTGTAAATGCTGATTTAAACAGCTTACAAGCTCTTTTTTTTATTAAAGAAATAATTAAAATGGTAGCTGTAAAGGGGGAATAGTAATGGATGAAAGAAATTTAGCACCGGTTATTTATCGTTGGGTTGCAACAAGAGATAATGCCCATCTTTGTAGTAACTCTTGTTCAGTTTGTTTTTGTAATGAGGATTATCATGCTGTTATAAATTTTTATCCCAATAATTTAGTTGAGTTATCAGTTGAAGACCGTTGTAGTAAAGAAATTGTTTTCTATTTACATTTTGAAATTCGTGATTTAAAAAGTTCGACGGAAAAAATTGAATCATTTTTTAAATTTTTAAAACACCCACCTAAAAAGGAACAATTAAATGTTGATTTGATTGAAAATAAGCAAATTAATATTCTATTAAGCTGTACTTCTGGGCTTACAACATCTTATTTTGCATATTTGATGCAGGAAAAAATGAATAAAGTACATCAAAATATTAAAATTGATGCTGTTAGTTTTACTAAAGTAGATGAAGTAGAAAATCAATACGATTATATCTTATTGGCACCTCAAATCTCATATAAGTATGATGAGTTCAAAGAGAAATATGGAGATAAGGTAATGATGATGGATACGATTGATTTTGCTAGCTTGAATGTAGATAGTGTGTTAAATCAAATCATTTTAAATTAATAAATTAAGTCATAAGCATATATATTAGTGGGAGGAATGTTTATGGCTAAAAAAAGAAAAATCGTTTGCAAACATATTTTTAAAAATGAAGATTTACAATTAAGAAAAGAACAATTTAATCTTGTGTTATTAACTGTTATTAGTGATGAAATTAATAACAGTTTTAATCTTTTAAAGAGTAATCGAACTCAGGAGAAGCATGATGACTAAGGCCGCTTTGTATGTTCGTTTGTCTAAAGAAGATGAAGATAAACGGCTAAATGATGATAGTCAAAGTATAAAAAATCAAAAAATGATGTTATTAGATTATTGTCAGCAAAATAATTTTGAGGTTTATCAAATTTATAGTGATGATGATTATAAAGGTTCTGATCGCCATCGCCCAGCGTTTAATAGTTTGCTGCAAGATGCTAAAAAGAGATTATTTGAAATTGTTTTGTGTAAAAGTCAATCGCGGTTTACTAGAGAAATTGAAATAATTGAAAAATATCTACATGGTCTCTTCCCGCTTTGGGGGATTCGTTTTATTAGTATTGTTGATAATGTTGATACTTTTAATCAAGGTAATAAAAAGGCTCGCCAAATTAATGGATTAATTAATGAATGGTATTTAGAAGATATGTCGAATAATATTCGTCAGACTTTTAAAACCAAATGTCAAAATGGTCATCATATTGGTTCTTTTGCCTGTTATGGTTATTTAAAAGATTCCCAGAATAAAGGGCATTTAATTATTGATCCTATAGCTGCTAAAGTAGTACAAATGATTTTTAAGTTGTATTTAGATGGTTTCGGTCAGTTAAAGATTGCCCAATATTTAAATCAGCAGCAAATCTTAAATCCTACGGCATATAAAAGAAGTATCGGATTGAAATATCAAAATCATCAGATAAATAGTAAGAACTGGTCACCTAGTTCTGTTAGATTGATTTTGAAAAATGAAATGTATATCGGAAATATGGTTCAACATCGAAAAGAAAGTATTTCTTATAAAAATAAAAAACAGAGAAATTTATTACCGACAGATTGGATTATTAAGGAAAATACTCATGAAGCAATAATTGATCGGGGTACCTGGAATCAAGTTCAACAGTTATTAGAAAAAAGGACTAGAGCGAATAGAAGAGGTATAATAAATAAATATGCTGGTAAATTGAAATGTTTAAATTGTAAAGAAAAGTTAGTCAGTAATTCTTGGAATCATATTAGATATTTTCGATGTCGATCAAAACTATATAATAAAGATGCTTGTAAAGGAGCGTTGATTAAAGAGGTAGATTTAGATAGCTTGATTGTAGTGGAAATAGAAAAATTAAAATCATTGATTGATACCAAGGAAATTAAAAGGAAACTACAAATTAATGATTTTATAAGTAATAAGGTTATCGAGTTGGAAAATGAAATTGAGGTAATAAATGATAAAAAAGATCAAAGAGAAAAAATGATAGAAACAATGTATTATGATAAGTTACAGGGAGTGATTAGTAATAAGGAGTATACAAAGTATCGCGATGATTGTTTAAAAGAATTAGAATTTATGGATATTAAGAAAAAGGAGTTGTCTGTTCAAATAGAAAAGATTAATAATTTGATCAATGAAATAAAGATTGAAGACTATATTGATGAATTGAAATTGTCTCGTAAGATCATTAATAAAATGATTGAAAAAATTGAAGTAGGCATTAAAGATGATCAAATATTAGTTAAGGTATTTTGGAAATTTTAAAAAAGATAAAAAAAGGCTTTACAAGGAGGGGTGAGATGTGGTAGATTAATAGGGCACTCAAGAGAGGGAGGCAGAGGCGAGGAGCCGAAGCAAAAAAAGTCGAAAAAAAGATTGACAAAAGGCTC
>NZ_CALUXO010000033.1 GCF_944324745.1 uncultured Thomasclavelia sp.
AAACCAAAGAAAAACAGAAGCAAGAAATTACCACCACTTGAACCTGAACAAATCCAGGATATTTTACATAAAACGGAGGAATTTGATGTCTACAATGCTATTATCCGATTTCAGATTTATACAGGAATGCGTATTGGTGAAACTTTGGCTTTGACTTGGGATAACATTAATTTCAATAAAAGAACTATCACTATCAATAAAACTGTCAATTTTCCTAGAGGAGGTGCTATAGTGGGGCCTCCTAAAACAGAAAATAGTTATCGAACTTTAGGAATGTCTGATAGTATATATAACTTATTAAAAATGGTTAAAGAAGAACAAAATGAAAGAAAAGTATATCTTAAAAATGTCTATCAAGATAAAAATCTAGTTTTTAGTAATCCATTTGGTGATTTTATCCATCGTAATAGTGTTGGAACTCGTCTTAATAAAATAAAAAAAGGAACTGATTATGAATATATAACAGTTCACTTTTTAAGGCATGTTAATGCAACATTACTTTTAATGAATAATGTTGATATCAAAGTTGTATCCGCTCATCTTGGTCATAATGATATATCTACCACTGCTGATATCTATGCAGATGTATTAAACTCTATGAACCAAAAAGTTGCTCAGCTTATTGATTTCGACTTAAACAAACTTAAATAATATGCATAAATAATGTTTTTAAACGGAAATAAGCGGAAAATAAACGGAAATTACAGAACATCATTAAAAAAACGTTGATAAAATCAACGTTTTTTGTCTTTTTGTATTATTCACCAATAATATTCATCATATCTTTTTGGAATACTTCTGTTTTATCGCTTGCTTCTTTAGCATCGCTACCTTTGATAGAAAAATAGAATTTACATTTTGGTTCTGTTCCACTTGGACGAGCAGCAATCCATGAACCATCTTCTAAATAATATTTCAATACATTAGATTTTGGTAAATCAATTGTTGTTGTAGTACCATTTTCAACTCTTTCACTACTTTGATAATCTTCAACAGCAACAACTGCATAATCACCAATCTTAGTTGGAGCATCTTTTCTTAAATTATCCATGATTTCTTTAATTCTTCTAGCGCCATCTGCCCCAGCTTTGCTTAAAGCAATTTGAGTTTCTTTGAATGTTCCATGTTTTGCATATAAATCATTTAATACATCGATTAAATCTTTACCTTGTTTTTTATAGAAGTTTCCTGCTTCAGCCGCCATAACAACTGCTTGAACAGCATCTTTATCACGAACAAAGTCTTTTACTACGCAACCATAAGATTCTTCATAACCAAAGACAAATTCTTTTTCTTTAGTTTTTTCATATTTACGAATCTTATCCCCAATAAATTTAAATCCAGTTAAAGTTTTTTCAACTTCAACACCATAAGATTTTGCTACTAATTCACCTAAATCACTAGTAACAATTGTATTATACATTACAGCATTAGATGGTAATTTGCCTTGTTTTTTAAGTTCACTTAAGATATATTCCAAATATACTGCAGCACTTTGGTTACCAGACATTAATACATATTCACCATCATGTTTAGCAACAACACCTAAACGGTCCCCGTCAGGATCACAAATAACAACGACATCAGCATCTACTTCTTTAGCTTTTTTAATAGCTAAATCATAAGATGCAGGTACTTCAGGATTTGGCGATTTAGTATTAGTAAAATCTGGATCTGGTGCACATTGAGCCAATACTGGAACAACATCATATCCAAGTCTTGTCAAACATGTTCTTACTGGTAAGTTAGAAGTACCATGTTGTGGTGAGAAGACAATTTTGAAATCTTTTTTATCCATACCTGGATTAATTTCAATTGCCATAACTTCTTTATAATAAGCTTCATCAACTTCTTCACCAATCCAAGTAATATATGGATAAGCTTCATCATCACTAACTACTTCTACTGCTAGTTCATCTTTGACTTCATTTACATAAGCTACTACTTGATCAGCCCATTCTGGAATTAACTGACATCCTGTATCATCATAAATTTTATAACCATTATATTCTTTTGGATTATGACTAGCTGTAATCATAATTCCACCAGCACACTTTAGATAACGTACTGCAAATGATAATTCTGGTGTAGGTCTTAAACTTTCAAAAATATAAGACTTAATTCCATAAGTAGCTAGTACTTTAGCGCTTTCAATTGCAAATTTATATGACATATGACGGTTGTCATAACCGATAGCTACTCCTCTTTCTTTTCCATCTGGTAGACCACATACATATTTTGCAAAACCAACATTGGCTTTTCTAATTGTGTAGATATTCATTCTATTAGTCCCAGCGCCTAAAATTCCCCGCATTCCAGCAGTACCGAATTCCAGGTTCATATAGAACGCATCTTCTTTATCCTTTTCACTCATACTTGCTAATTCTGCTTTTAATGATGGATCTAGACTTTCGCAATTTAACCATCTTTGATATTCTTCATTATAACTCATTGTTTTCACCCCTTGGTTTAATTATAGCAAATTCAATTTAATTTTACTGCTTGTTTTAGTATCGAAATTACTACAAATTTATCAAAAAGTTAGCG
>NZ_CALUXO010000034.1 GCF_944324745.1 uncultured Thomasclavelia sp.
AGGTGGAAAATTGCTTGTTGATTGTAGCCTAATTAAATTTATTCAATAAGCTAAACTGTAGACGCTTTGGAGGGATTATGCTTGGACAGGGGTTCGATTCCCCTCATCTCCACCAATATTATCGCAGTTTTTATCAATCAGATTGTCTAGATATAGTTGGATATCAACATCATCCTGATTGATAAGTACTTTATATACGAACGCTTCAATAAGCGTTCTTTTTGTTTTTGTAAAGTAAGTAAAATATTGTCTACATAGTAACAATATTATAAGTAATTTTTAAACTAGATCATTGGATTAAAAATGGCAATGTATAAATATTTTTGTAATTAATATATAGCTGTAAATAAAGTAAATTTCTAAAATATCATATCAATTTTAATCATCTTTCCAAAATTAAAAATATACAAAACGTTGATATAATCATCGTATTTTTTGATAATCAATGGCAAAAAGTTCTTTCTTTTTTGCTAAAAATAATTAGTATAATAATCTTTTTTTAAAGAAAGTGATTCTTCACCAAAACTTAAACTTAGTTAATCCAAAATTCAGATTTCTTTATCAAATATTTATAAATCCCTAAAAAGAATAACATTTTATTTTACATTTCTTTACAAAATAACGGTATTTGTGGCATATTTTCAAATGATATACTTTTTCTCACTGAGGAGGAAGTAAAAAATGAAGAGTAAATTATTAAAAACAGGAGTATGTGCTTTATTAGCGTTTGGTTTGTTAACTGGTTGCGCTGAAGAAAGCAGTAAAGCTGATGTAGATTTGAATTCAATGACATTAGATGAAATTGTCGAAAAAGCCAAAGAAGATGGGGAAGTTAATTCAGTCGGAATGCCAGATACTTGGGCAAACTGGGTTGAAACTTGGGATGAAATTGAACAAGAATATGGCATTAAACATTCAGATACTGATATGTCTAGTGCTGAAGAGTTAGCAATTTTCAAAAATGAAGCTAATGATGCTACTAAAGATATTGGTGATGTGGGACAATCATTTGGTCCTGTTGCGGTAGAACAAGGGTTAACCTTACCATATAAAACATCTTATTGGGATTCTATTCCTGATTGGGCTAAAGATGATGAAGGTAACTGGATCATTGGTTATTATGGAACAATTACTTTTATTACTAATACCGATTTAGTTGCTGATGCACCAACTAGCTGGCAAGATGTTTTAGAAGGTGATTACACTTTAACTATTGGTGATGTTTCAGTAGCAACACAAGCTCAAAGTGGTTTATTATCTGCAGCTATGGCTTTTGGTGGTAGTGAAAGTGATATTCAACCAGGTTTAGATTTCTTTAAAACACTAGCTGAACAAGGTCGTTTAGACATGGGAGATACAAGCGTTGCTCGTTTGGAAAAAGGTGAAATCGAAGTAGCAGTTCTTTGGGATTATAACTCACTTGGATATCGTTCTCAAATTTTAGCTAATAATCCTAATGCTCATTTTGAAGTATCTGTTCCAACTGATGGAGCAATTCAAAGTGGTTATTGTACAATAATTAATGCTTATACAAAACGTCCATATGCAGCAGCATTAGCTAGAGAATATATTTTATCTGATAAAGGGCAAATCAATTTAGCCAAAGGATTTGCACGTCCTGTACGTGATGATGTAGTATTACCAGATGATGTAAAAGCACAACTTTTACCAGATGAACAATACACAAATGCGCGTTTTATCGACGATCAAGATGCTTGGGATCAAACAGTAGCTGATTTAGCGTCTTCATGGCAGGAAGAAGTAGTTGCATATGCTCAATAAAGTAGTCTTTGTTTTGCTTGACGGTTTACAAAGCCAATATGCAAAAGAATATTTAGGATATTTAGAACATTTATGTGAAAAAAATCGGGCAGCTAAATATGAAGTGCTAGGTGAATTACCTAGCTCTTCACGCCCAATGTATGAAACAATTTTTACCGGTGTGCCTGTTTATGAACATGGTATTACTAATAATGGAATTTGTCGTTTATCAAATCAAGAACATCTTTTTAAGATGTTAAAGGATAATGGTAAAAAGAGTCTCGCTTTAGCTTATTATTGGATCAGCGAATTATATTTATCGGCACCATTTGATTATGCCAAAGATGTTTATCATTTCGATGACACATCAGTAATTAATCAAGGTTTCTTTTATTATGATGATAAATTCCCAGATAATCATCTTTATTCATTATCTTCATGCTTAATGGAAAAAGATAATTATGATTTTGTTTTTATTCATCCGATGGGAATTGATGATGCTGGTCATAAATTTGGAGCTGGTTCCAAGGAATATGGCGTAGCAGTAATGCAAAATGAAAAATTATTGGCAACTTATATTCCTGAGTGGTTAAAACAAGGGTATAGCGTTGTTGTCGGTGCTGATCATGGAATGAGCGAAGATGGTTATCATGGTGGTAATAGTGCCAGTCAACGTAATACTGCACTTTATATTATTGATGATCAAGTAGTAGCGGGTGTTCATGATAAAGTTTTAACATCTTTAGAATTTGCATCTTTATTATGTCAGTTATTAGGAATTAAGCCAAATGAAAAAATGAAGCCATTGGAGGTGGCATTAGTACATGAAAAGAAAGATAGGTAAAAAACTATACTTGTTAGCATTGTTGCCATTTTTTATCATGGTAATTCTTTTTGAAATATTACCGTTAATAAATATTGTCATTGAAAGTTTTTCTCAAACTGGTGGCGGTGGTTTTACTTTTGAACATTTTACCAGAATTTTTACGACACGTTTATATCAACAATCAATTTATAACAGTTTGTGGATTTCAATTGTTTCAGCATTATGTGGAATTTTAATTGCTTTTTTAGGAGCAAAAGCTGCTAATAATGCCAGTGGTAAGATTCGTAATATTTTTACTACAGTTTTAAATATAACTAGTAACTTTGCCGGAGTTCCACTAGCATTTGCATTTATGATCTTACTAGGAAATGTAGGGATATTGACTTTGATTGGTAAAAATTATGGAATTGATTTTTTAGCTAATTATGATTTATATACGATCAATGGTCTGTTATTAACTTATATATATTTCCAGATACCTTTAGGTACGCTATTAATGTTGCCAGCTTTTAACGGGCTTAAAAAGGAATGGAAAGAAGCAGTAGGATTACTTGGTGGTAATAGCTTTCATTATTGGTTTAAAGTAGCGATTCCTTCATTAATGCCTAGTATCTTAGGAACATTTTCAGTTTTATTTGCCAATTCATTAGCCGCTTATGGAACTGCTTATGCTTTATTAAGTAATAATATTTCATTACTTCCAATTAGAATTTCACAACAGTTTGTTGGTGAAGTAGTTCAAAATCAAGAATTTGGGTGTGCATTATCATTAGTAATGATGGCTTTAATGGTTATTTCCGTATTAATTACTAATAAATTACAGAAAAAATCAGGAGGGGTACAATGAAATTAAAAACACGTTTCTTTGATGGTTTAATTTTATTTTTAATCGCTGCATTTTTAATTATTCCATTAGCCCTTACATTTTTCTATTCTGTCTTTACTGAATGGATGGATATTTTTCCTACTGGTTTTACCTTAAATTTCTATTCAAATATTTTTTCTGATGGGGCTTTTATTAATTCATTGCTTCGATCAATCGTTATTTCGTTTGTCCCAGTAGTGATTTGTACAATTGCCATTTTATTAGTGCTATATGTTATGACTCTATATATGCCCAAATTAGAAAAATATATTGAAATATTATGTAATATTCCTTATTCAATTCAAGGAGTTATCTTAGCAGTAGGGATTATTTCATTATATTCAGGACGACCTGGATTTTTATCTAATCGTTTATTTTTATTGGTTGGTGCTTATTGCATTATTATTTTACCTTATACTTATCGAGGATTAAAAAATACAATTAGTGCTTTAAATATCAAATGTATTGTTGAAGCAGCACAAGTATTAGGATGTTCTCAATTACGCGCTTTTTTCAAAATTGTTATTCCACAGATGAAACGGGGAATTATTTCTACTATGATGTTAGCTTTTACGATGCTATTTGCTGATTTTGTTGTTGTTAATATGATTGCTGGTAGTGCCTTTAGAACAGCTGGTATTTACTTGTATCAAACAATGTCTAAATCAGGACAGTTATCAAGTGCAATTATCGTGATTTTATTTGTAACAACATTGGTGATTTCAACTTTAACTTTAGTTATTCAAAATAAAGCAGTTTCAAAAAGGAGGAAAGCATAATGGCTTATATTGAGTTTAAAGATATCACTAAAAGCTATGATGGCAAACATCAAGTACTTAAAAGTATCAATCTAAATGTTGAAAAAGGGGAGCTAGTTACATTATTAGGTCCTAGTGGTTGTGGTAAATCAACATTACTTAGATCATTGGCTGGTTTAGAAGAAATTAGTTCTGGTAGAATTATTTTAGATGGTGAAGATATTACTGATGTTCCAGTTCAAAAAAGAGGGATTGGAATGGTTTTCCAACAATATTCATTATTTCAAAATATGACTGTCGCTGAAAATATCGCTTTTGGGTTAAAGATTGCTAAAATGGATAAAAAATTAATTGAAGAAAAAGTTGCCCGGGTAATTGAAATGGTTGATTTGACCGGTAAAGAATCTAGCTATCCAAGTCAACTATCTGGTGGTCAGCAACAACGTGTGGCCATTGCCAGAGCGATTGTTATGGAACCTAAAGTGCTTTTATTAGATGAGCCTTTAAGTGCTATTGATGCTAAATTAAGAAGAGAATTACAAGATAAAATTAAAAGAGTTCAAAAAGAATTAAAAATAACAACAATCTTTGTTACTCATGACCAGGATGAAGCGATGATCATGTCTGATAAAATTCATTTAATGAATCAAGGTATCATTGAACAAAGTGGTAATCCAGTTGAATTATATACCCATCCTGTATCAAAATTTGCTGCTGAATTTATTGGACACTATAATATTTTAACAAAAGAACAATTAAATGAAGTATTCCCTGATCAAAAGTTTGATAATAACTATTATGCAATTAGACCTGAAACAATTGCTATTTCTAATGAACCAATTACTGATAAAAATACTAATGTTTTTGAAGCTGTGGTTGAAGATTATATTTCTAGAGGAAATGTTTTAAGATATACGTTGAAATGTGATGATGTAATCTTCAAATCAGAAATGTTATTTAGAAGTTTTACGCTATTTGATGAAGGACAAAAAGTTTATGTTGGAATTGAACCACATAATATTCTAGCGATTAAAGATTAATAATTATGGACTGTTTAATTACTAAATTAAGCAGTCTTTTTAGACAATGATAAATAAATAAGATATAATGGAATTAAAGAAAGTAGAATCAAGTGATTGATATATTAACATAGATAGTTTCTAAAATCAGGATTCTACATTACAGATTATACGAGGAAGTGATACGATGATTAAACAAAATTTACATACTCATTCGACATATTGTGATGGAAAAGATACAATTGAAGAAATGGTTTTAACTGCAATTGACAAAGGATTTACTGTTTTAGGTTTTTCAGGACATGGAAATTGTGGTGATGTAGCTTATTATGCTATGGGTGATAGCAATACTGCAAAGTATATTCAAGATGTTTTAGCAATGAAAGAAAAATATCAAGATCAAATTAAAATCTTTTTAGGAATCGAAGAAGATGCTTTAGGAAAAAGATATCAAAAACATGATCCCTATGATTATATTATTGGCAGCGTCCATTATGTTAAAGCTGGTGATGACTTTTTAGCAGTTGATGAAAATGCTGAAATTACCCAACAAATTGTTGATTATTTTG
The DNA here is from genome assembly GCF_944324745.1 of uncultured Thomasclavelia sp. Classification (GTDB taxonomy): domain Bacteria; phylum Bacillota_I; class Bacilli_A; order Erysipelotrichales; family Coprobacillaceae; genus Thomasclavelia. Next base: position 5,799 of record NZ_CALUXO010000034.1, read on the forward strand.
GGAGTTTTTTAGATTATGCTAAAAATTATTATAGTGAAGTAAAAAAGATTGCCGATATGGATGAAGTTGATATTGTCGGTCATGTTGATTTATTGACCAAATTTAATGAAGATGAAACTTTTATCGAATTTAATCAGCCTGATTATTTAAAAATTGCTTATGAATGTATTGATGTTTTAATTGCCAGAGATAAGATTTTTGAAGTAAATACTGGAGCTATTGCTCGAGGGCAAAGAAAAACCCCATACCCACATCAAACATTACTCCAATATATTCATGATCATGGTGGAAAGATTTGTTTAAATAGTGATTGTCATAATAAAGAAATGCTAGATTGTTACTATCAAGAATCATTTGATTTAATCAAACAATGTGGTTTTACTTCATTGATGGCTTTAACTGATCAAGGATTTATTGAAAAAGATATAAATGAATTTAATTATTAATTATTTATCCTGCTACTAATTAATGGTAGCAGGATTTTTGTTAAAATTATTAGTATCTAATAATGCTAATTGATAGTTGGATTAGATAGTGCCTGCGATAATCTTATTAAGATGATCATAAAAAGATTACACGATGAATTTATCACAAGCTAGAAAAATATGGAAAATGGTACCAATAAATTAAGGGTGAGTTGTCAAACGATCAGTAGCTGGAAATTAAATAAAACAGTAGATATTTATCAGGTAAAAAATGGTTGAATTGTATCAAATTTTAACTGATCGACGATAAAAATCACTATGACAAATTAAATGGGTTGCAGGTATTAAAAGATATTTTATATCCGATTTGGCATAAAAGAAAAATAATAGGTAGTTGTTGAAAAGGTAGAAATTAGTCGGTGAATTCTATTTTTTTTATTTAGAAGAAACAATTTAATTTAGACTTTTTTAAGCAATATTCAAATAAATATGCTAGAATAAATATGCTAGAATAAATATAATAACATTATGTCACAGATCACTATGATCGATGATATGTCTTAAAATATTTATATTACGTAGATTAGTTTGATTTTTAAGTATATTTCATCTTTGATAGGACAAGAAAATGGAGGTAATCATGAAATATTATATTACAAAATATAACGATGGAACCTATGGTTTGCAACAAATTGATGATCCGATAGCTTTACTTAGTTTAAAATATCATCAAAATATTAAACATGATCAAACAGATTTAACGTATTCATCAAAATTACAGAAATTATTTAAAATGATTACGATCACTGATCCTTTAATTAAATATTATTATGGCTGGAATGTGGAAGCTGTTGATGATATTGATAAGATTGCCAAGATCGTAAATAGTGATCCAATTGCATTGTTAAAAATCCATCATTATCGTAATATTTCCATTAAACCAGATCAAGCCACGATACTAAAAATCTTAGATAATGAACCTATGGAAACGATCAAGCTAGAAGTTGATGTTAAGGAAATATTAATTGAAGAAATAAAAAAATTATTGATATATCATCAAGTGCCTGACAATTCATTATTGTCTCGATTTTTAGATAAAAAAGGTTATCAGCTGATAAAGTTTGATGAAAAATATGATGAAGATATTTTAGAGAAGTCAATAGTTAAATTAGATTTAACCATTCGCTCTTATAATTGTTTACTTCGAGCCGGTGTTACTACTTTAAAGCAACTGCAATATAAAATTCAAAATCACGAAGTAATCAAAATTAGAAATATTGGTAAGAAAAATGAACGTGAAATAATTGATTGTTTTTATGCTTATCTAGCTGATAATTGTCCTAGTTATGATTTAGCACTTACCTTTACTAATGGCCAGGATATTCATAATTTTACTTATCAAGACGATACCTGGAGAATAAATCAAATTAGCGAGGCATTTTACCAGGATTTCTTTGGGTTAACTAATAATATTTTTAAAGAAAATGATGCCTATTTTCCTTTGCCACTTTCAATGGTTTTATTATGGCTGGGATACGTCGAAATTGAAGATGTTATCAAGGATGCTAGTTATTTAGGAAAACATTTTTACGGTTTGCATTTAATTGAAGATCCTGATTATCTAAATCAGCGCTATCAAGATTATTTAAAACATCATGTAACTTTTTATGAAATAAGCAAAGAGGAATATCAGCAGCTTGTAAGACAAAATCCTACTAATGAAATGCTTTATCGACAGATTTTAAAGCGCCAGAAACAAATCGATCGATTAGTAAAAGAAATGGGCCAGTATTTCTATTATATAGATGATGATAAAGAAGATTATTATAATCAATGTCTAGATTATGATAATTTAATCACTTCGGTAAATAAATTAAATTGCTTGGGTAAAAAGTTAGAGTTTATCAATGCTTTAGAAACTAAGTATTATTATTTTAACATTATTAAACCATTAAGCTACTATCAAGAAAAAGTTGATAATATCTTTAAAACAGTATCTATTGATCAAATTAATCAGGAATTAAGAAATTTATGGTCTAATATTTTTTTATCTTCCGGTCAGCAAATTCAATTAGAAGAATATATTGAACAAAAATTTAAAACTTTAAGTTGAGGGGTGATAAAATGCCGTTTTCTAAATACGTGATGGAACGAACAACTTTAAAAATAGAATATGAAGTTGGTTCGGCTATTTATGAATTTACCGGGAAATATATGGCTGCTAATCCATTATTTGTTGAATTACAAAATGAACAAGGGGAACGAAAGCAAATTAGAATTGCTAATATCGTGACTATTGAGGAGCTCAATGATGAAATTGATTTTGCCAGTTTGGAAAGTATTTCTTTAACTATGGTTTGTCACTATTGGCAAAGTAAACTAAAGGATATTGATTTAACCCCAACGATTAAAGAGGTATTAAAAGCCAATGATTGTTATAGCCAGTTTATTCCAGTTTATAATCAGTTAAAACATAGAATCAAAATCAATGAAATTGATCCGAAGTTTGGTTCGATTCAACAGATCTTACATAGTTTAAATACATTGGCAGTTAATTATAGACAGGAAATATTTTATGAATTAATTGCTTTAATTTTAATTGAAATTAGATGTACTTATGCTAAGATGTTTCAATCAAGCTGCGACTGGATTGAAATCTATTTATCAGATGCTATTGTTTATCATCAATATGATCAAGAAGCCAAGATGATTGAATATTTAAACTATTATTTTCAAAATGTTATCGTTGATGATAATAATATTGATCAGTTTAAATTTTTTGCCAGATATATCATTAAATATAGTAATCGGGAAGCCATAAATTTTCAAAGAGACAAAAGCCATCGATTAACTAATGATAATTTAAGTTTTTTTAATCAGTTTATGACTTATATTGATCGAATGCCAGTTAATGGTCAAATGATCCAAAAAAGTAAAAAGAATATTTCAATTAATGATTTTAAAAATAATTTAATTGATGAATTAATTGAAAATCAAGATAGTCAGGCGACATTGCAATTATTAGAAAATGAACGTGAGTATTTATCGCATGAAGATTATCAAAAAATTAAGGAAATTATTACTGTTATAGGTAAAGTAATCGATATGGTAAGTAAACGGGATATTATTAGTGCTCAAAACTATTTACGGAAACGTTCATCAATGTTTACTAGTAAGCAAAATCTTAAACTCTCTGTTTTAGTTAGAAATACGGAAACATCGTTAGAAAAGAATTTAGAAAATTATTTTCTCAATAGTCAATATGAAGAGGCTTATTTATATGTTGAACACTTATTTAAATTAGAACCCAACAATCAAGAAATTTCATCATTATTACAAAAGATGAATGAAATGCGTTTTAGAGCTAAAAAACAACATTACTTACCTAATGACAAAAGTAATTATTCTATTGCTTTAAGAGCCTGGCATATTGAAGAAAACTATCGTAAAGCTAAGGATTATTTTTTAAAAGCGATCGCTGAAAGAAAAGAAAAAACGATGGTTAAAGCTTTATTGAATTTAGTTGATCTTGTTTTATTTGATGAAGATATTGAAGCAGCTATTAAAGTATTAGAAGAATATGAAGAACGGGTTTTAACGCTATCAAATGAAAATAAAATTAAATACTATGAAAAGAAATATTCTTTATATACTCATTTAAAAAACTATGAAGAAATGCAATCAGCTTTAACTCAATTATTACGTTTATATGAAAATAATGAAAATAAACGGGCTGCCACTTACTTTAGAATTGCGCAATGTCAATATAACTTAAATCATGTGACTAAAGCTATTGCCACTTTTAAGCAGGCCATGGAATGTGGTTATAGTACTTTAGAATGTGTTCGCCAGTTAGTCAAAATTTATTTAAGTCAAGGTCAAGAAGATGAAGCGGTAACTTTGATTGAACAATATTCGACCGAAGATAACAACTTGGCCAATTTATTAGAACGAGTTCAAAATGAAAAGAATGATAATGTTTTAACTGAAGATTTCTTTGGTTTAGAAACGCCATTTATTACCCATTATGAAAATAGCTGTGATTTTGCCGGTATTGGTGAAGAAAAGAAAAATAATCGTTTATTTGATGAAAATGATATTAATGGAATTTTAAGATTAATTCATACTAGTACCAGTAATTACGATAATACTACCCCTAAATCTCGGGCTAATTATTATTTAACGGCTGCTTGTATTGAAAAAGTTTTAAATGATAAAAGTCAAAGATATTACTATTATTTAGCCAATAGTCTTCAAAATCAGGGCCATATGTTTTTCTTGAATCGTCAATATGATAATGCTAAAAGCTATTATTTACAGGCAATTAAATTCAATCGTCTAGTATCTAATTTTAATGAGGATGATAGTCATTTTGATACCGTAGCTTTAGAGCGCAATACAGTTAGTTACTATTTACGGTCGATTTTAAAATCAGATATTCAAGTTAACCGGGGAGCTATTTTAATGTTTGAAAATGAAATGAATATCGATTTACCGCAGATAATGGACAAGTTTGATGATGTCTATGTTCAAAATGATTTTTATAAGGTCTTAAATGCCAGTCCGTTATTACGAGATTTTATTAAAGATAATGAATGTTTAGCGACGATCAGTAAGTATTTAAATGTTCCTGATGATATTGAAGCTATTGTTGGTAAAATTCATAAATTAAATGATCTTGCCATCAATTCTTTCAATTCATGGAAAAGTCACATTCAAAATAATACGGATTATGCTTTTGATATTTCCAGTTTAAAAAATAGTATTTTATTAACGGAGTTAGATAATGTTTATATTAAAGAGTTTTTAAAATACTATCATCAAATGGATAGTTATAAAACATATCCCGATTATGAAAATAAGCTTTTGCATTTGACAACGGTCAAAAATAATTTTATTGATTTAGAAAATGAAATTCATCATAACAGTACTGAATTTCTTGAAGATAAATTAGTGCTTTTATGTACGATTGCAATTGATAAACTTGACCAAACTATTGAACAAATCAACGAGGATTATTGTCCGGAACTAGAAATTGATGTTCCAATCAATAAAATGACCCGACAGCAAAGTCGTGGTGCCATTTCAATTACGATCAAAAACAAAGAGAATCATTCAACAGCGCATAATATTTATTTAGTAATTGAAAAAAATGATGGAATGGTTTTGTATCGCAAATCTTTAGGTAATCTAAAGGGTGGTTCAAAATTATCTGAGCTGGCCGAGATCCAAACTTTTGATGAAGATGCTTTTACTATCAATATAGTTGTGACATTTAATGATGGTCGTAATAAAAGTTATCAGCAAAAAGAGACATTTTCAATTGACATGCATCAAGAAGCTTTTCAAAAGATTGATAATCCTTATATTGCCGGAACGCCAATCGTTGATGATAAAATGTTCTTTGGACGTCAGGAAATGATTGAAGAGTTAGAAAACGCCCTTAATCAAGATACCATTCGCTGTATCATCATTTATGGTCAAAAAAGAAGTGGCAAATCATCAATTCTAAAACATCTTCAAAAACGTTTAGATGATCAGTTTATTATTATTGATTTTTCAGTGGGAATGTTAGAACCAACCAGAACCTCATTTTATAAGATCGTTCAAAATAAATTGTTACGATATTTAATGAAAAATCGGGTTCAACTTGATTATCGCTGGATTATGAAACAAGAATTAACTAGTATTACTGATTTTTCTCGTTTTTTAGAAACTGTAAAAAGCGAAATTTGTCAGCCTCTGGATAAAGAGTTATTGTTGATGATTGATGAGTTTACAACTTTATATAAATATATTCAAGATGCTAATAAGCAAAGCCAATATGATCGTAATTATATTGATAAATATTTTATGCAAGAATGGAAAGCGATGATCGAAGAAAACCTGTTTAAAGCTGCTTTAGTAGGACAATTGGAAATGTTAGATTTTATTCGTGAATTTCCAAATGAATTCCAGGTAACGGAACCGTTATATGTCTCTTATTTATCACATCAGGCGGCTTTAAAATTAGTCAATCAGCCAATTTTATTAAATGATAGTAGTCGTTTTAAAGAAAATGCTGATGAAGCAATCGTTAATTGGTTTAACGGACAGCCTTATTATATCCAAACATATTGCAATAAATTAGTTAATTATTTAAATGAGCATCAACAAAATTATGTTACAGCTGCTATCGCTAATCAGGTCAAAGAAATATTATTAGAAGAAAAAGAAATTGATTTCTTTGATAATTTAGTTGTTCAAAATGAAGAACCATTATGGCAGCTATTAAAGAAAATAGCAATTCAGACACAACAAAAAGACGGCTGGATCAATATTGCAACCTTGGAATGTTCTCAATATGAAAGTAATAATCTAGAAAAATTGATTAATCGCAAGGTAGTTGTTAAAGATCATGAACGCTGTAAAATTATTATTCCGTTTTTTAAAGATTGGTTAGTTAAAAATTATTAGTGGGGTGAAAAGATGAGTGGAAAAGAAAACTATTATGCAAATCATGGGCAAATCATTCAAGATGTTAGACGTTATGTCAAACGCTCTAAAATAGAGCAGGAATTACTTAACCGAACTTTGAAAGATGTTCATGGATCAACAAATTTGGTTGGAATGCCAAGAACTGGTAAGTCTTCAGTTATTTATCAGACCTATCTTAAAAATAAAAATGAGTATTTTGCTCAAAATAAAATTATTATTATTAATCTATCAATGAATGAATTTGATGACGCTAAGCAATTCTTTTTAAGAATCGCCCAGTTAATCATGAAATTTCTAAAAGAAAGACAAATAGACGATGATTATTTAAACAGTATCTATTCAATGATGCCAGATTCTAGTGATATCTATTTTGAACTACAAATGCTATTAGAAGCTGTTAGAAGTGATATTGGTCGCATAGTGTGCATCATCGATGAATTTGATTATTCCCAAAGATTATTTAAAGACTATCCTAGTGGTTTTAATAAACTACGGGAATTAGCCTATCAGCCTGAAACTGATGTAACATTTGTTTTTGTTTCACGAAGGTTAGTTCGAGAACTGGTTGATAGTGTTGGTTTAACATCACCATTAGTAAATATTTTAGGTTCACCGATTTATGTTACTCCTTTTGATGAAGTTGAATTTCAAGAATATTTAGATAAAGCAGCCGATTTTGGACTGGAGCTAAGTGATGCTGATCGCACTAATTTAATGACCATTACGGGTAAGATTCCTTATTTGTTAGATTTATTGATGTATGAATATTGTAATTACGATGGAAAGATGAAGATCAAAGAGATCTATGAGATGAAAAAAGGAACGTTATTAGAAGAATTTAATCATTTATCTAATTTATTACAAGATCAAGATTTGTTGAAAACGCTATTTATGCTGCTAGCTAAAACAGAAGATAATCTGGATCGAGCTAAATTAAAAACATTGACTAACTATGGGTTGATCATTGATGATAAGCAGCAGTACCATTTTTTTTCCAAAGAATATCAACGTTATCTTTATTTAAAGAAACAAATGATGCAATTTGATGAGTTATGGAAAATCACAGAAAGAAAATTACGAAATCTCATGGCAATGATTTTAAAGGAAATCTATGGTCAAGATTGGGAAAAAAAGATCTTAGAACGCTATAGTTCACTGTTAAAAGAGGCTAATAAAACTAAAGATCGAATGCAGCGTGATTTTATTATGGATAATAGTATGTATGATTTTCAGGTTGATTTTTCGATTGTTGACAGTACTAATACTAGTACATTATTTCAGTTATATGCTAATGAATATGACTTTTTCGAACCAATCTTTAAAGTAAGCTATGATGAATTTATTAGAATTACTGATGATATTGTGAAAACACGTAATCGCTTTGCTCATAATAATGAAGAAGTTTTAGATTCTAACTTTATTGACAAAGTAAAAAATGAGGTAATCAATTTACTTGATCGCATAAATGATTATTTAAAGTATCCTGATAATTATCCATCGGTAAAAGATATTTTATATAATAAATTAGTTAATTTATAATTAATGAAGCAAATCTACCTGTAGATTTGCTTTTTCATGTTAATTAGTCAAATTTGTGATATTATTGTAATATAACGATAAAATTAGTTAATATATAGGAGTTAAGATGAAATATTATCTTGTAAAATATGAAAATAATACCTATGCTTTAAAACAATTAGAAGATTGTTTTGCTTTTTTTAGTATTGCCTGTAAGCAGTTAATCGATATCAAAACAGACGATCCTTTATATCAAGATAAAAAAAGGATCTTGTTAAACAGTATTAAACCATATAGTTTATTGGCGGCTAATTATTATGGATATTCAAGTGAATCTGTAAATCCTGATATTAGTTTATTTAATAAAAGTGACCTGAAAAAATTACAAGATGAAATCTATTTATTTAATCAATTTAAATCACGTCAGTCAGTTAACCAATTAATTGAAACATTGACAAATCAACTAGTTAAAAAACCAATCTTCCATCAAAAGCCCTTGAAACCAGAACTTATTGCTGATTTAAAGAACTTATTGCAGTATCATCAGTTTATTCCCGGATCACTTTTATTTCAAATTCTAAAACGAAAAGGATGGGAGTTAGACAGTATTGATGAATCATTTCCCACTACTTTTTTAACAAGAACTTTGAATTGTTTAGATTTGACAGTGTATACATATATGGGCTTAATTAGAACTGATATTCGAACTATCGGACAACTTCTAGAAGTGATTAAAAATCAAAAGGCTATTTTGGCTAAAAGGATAAAGATGAATCATGAACAAGAAATACTTACTAAATTTTATAAGTATTTAAAACAAGCTGACTTTGAATATAATTTGACAGTATCTTTTAAACACAATGGAAAATCCTTGCAGTTTGATTATCAAAGTAATGGGCTAGATTATGATCTGCTATCAAAATATTTTTATGAAGATTTATTCAATCATGATAATCATAATCTATTAAAACAGTCTGATGCCTATTTTCCACTATCAATAACGATGGTTTTATTGTATCTAGGTTATTTAGATATTAATGATGTTATCAAAGATCTTGATTTTCTTGATCAATATTTTTATAGTTTAAAAATAATAGACAAGCCGCATGGTTTATCTAAATATTATCAAGATTACCTGGACTCACATGTTGAATTTTATGAAATAAGCAAAGATACATATCAAAAATTAAAAAAACAGCAAATTACTGATCAGACATTAAAAACAGCATACTTTAAACGCCAAGATAAAATTGATCGATTGATCTATCAATTAGAAAAACATTTTTATGGTCAAAAAGACGATGATGGTAATATTGAGGGGTACGAAATTAGCTTTGATGTAATAAAAAAAGCAATAAGTACTTTAGATTGTTTAGGTGAATTGATCGATATGCTGTTAAAACTTAATGATAAATTCCCTGATTTTGTAATCGATTAATCAAAGTACTAATTAAAAAAGTAATGTGGTGTTAAAATGCCATTACAGATTATTCCTCGTGATTTTAGTTTTAGGGATGGTACCTGCTTATAAACGGACCAATATTGATTGTTGTTTATTTTAAAAATAAAAGGAAACTATGTAGTTGCTACAGACTTTAAGTAAAATTAATGATTTTTAATTGTTTATTTGGATAAATCTTTAGCAAAATTATCAGTCTATTTTTTTAAATTAAATTGATTTTAATGGTTGACTCCGTAGTTTCTCCAGGGTTTATCCTTAAATTAAGGAGGAATTTGATATGCTAGATAATTTATTTTCTAAAGGGAAAATTGGTAATTGTGAAATTAAAAATCGTTTAGTGGTTACAGCCATGGTAACTAATTATTGTGATAAAGAAGGAAAAGCGACTGAACGTTATATTCGCTATCATGAAGAAAAAGCTAAAGGTGGCTGGGGCTTGATCATCACCGAAGATTATGCGATTGACAAACATGCAATGGGTTATGAATATATTGCTGGATTATATGATGATAAACAAATTGAAAGCCATCGTCAGTTGACAGATCGAGTTCACCAATACGGAACTAAAATATTTGCGCAAATCTATCATGCTGGTAAGCAACAAAGTGCCAAGGTCAATGGTGGTGTGCAACCAATGGCACCTAGTGCGATTCCTTGTCCTTGGTGTCGCGATCAACCACGGGAAATGACTAAAGCAGATATTAAAACAGTTGTTGAAAACTTTGGATCTTGTGCTCGAAGAGTTAAAGAAGCTGGGTTTGATGGAATAGAATTACATGCCGGTCATGGATACTTATTAGCACAATTTATGTCACCATATATTAATAAACGTACTGATGAATATGGTGGTTGTTTAGATAATCGAGTACGTATCGTCAAAGAAGTTTTAGAGGCGATGCGTGCTAATGTTGGGGATGATTTTCCAATTATTATCAGATTCTCAGCAGTAGAAGACATGCCTGGTGGTCGGGATATGGCCGAAACACGAGTTCTAGCAAAATTGTTTGAACAGTGGGGCTTTGATGGTTTACATATCAGTTCTGGGGTTTATGGTGATTATAATCGTCAAATTGTTTCTCCAATGTATGTCGGACATGCCTGGACCGTTGATTTTGCTAAAGAAGTTAAGGAAATCGTCAATATTCCAGTTATTAATGTTAACCGAATTAATGATCCAAGAATGGCCGATGGTTTGATTGAAATGAAAAAAGCTGACTTTATCGGGATGGGACGAGGATCATTAGCTGATCCTGAGTTACCTAATAAAGCTAAAGCTGGAAAATTTGATGAAATTCGTTATTGTATTGGATGTCTTCAAGGGTGCACGGGAGCTTTATATGTTGGAGGACCAGTTACTTGTCTAGTAAATCCTAGTGTTGGTTTAGAATATAAATGTGATTATTCTAAAGTTGAACAACCAAAGAAGATTGCGGTTATTGGAGCGGGACCAGCTGGTTTAGAAACAGCGATTCATGCTGCTCGAAGAGGACATCAAGTTACTTTATACGAGGCTAAAGATCGTACTGGTGGTCAGTTTATTTCAGCAGCTTATCCACCATGTAAAGGTGATTTTACAACTTTTATTTGCTGGGCTAATAAACAGTTAAGTAATTATGGGGTTAATGTTTTATTAAATACGAAAGCTACTGTAGCTATGATCAAAGATGGTAATTATGATGAAGTAGTAGTTACTACTGGTGGTAAACCATTAGTACCGGCAATTAAAGGAATTGATTTACCACATGTAAAATATGCTGAAGATGTTTTAGTCGGTAAAGTTGCTGCTGGTGATAATTGTATCGTAGCCGGTGGTGGTGAAGTCGGATGTGAAACTGCTGCCTTTTTAGGAATGGTTCAAAAAGGAGCTACTGTTGTAGAAATGAAACCAACACTAATGGAAGAGCTTGATGGTGTCAGCAAAGAAAACTTATTGCAAATTATGAATCGTTTCCATGTCAAAAGCTTTACTAGTACTAAAGTTTTAGAAATTAAAGAAAAATCAGTTGTGGTTGAAATGATTGATGGAGTTAAAGAATTGCCATGTGATTGTGTTGTTTTGGCTATGGGTTACAAACCAGATGATACATTGGCAAATGAATTAGAAACGGCTGGAATTAAGGTTCATAAGATTGCTGGTGCAGTTAAAACATCTAATGCTTTGATTGCTAATCGTGAAGGTTTTGAATTAGGAATGAAATTATAAGTGAAAATAGTGTTGTGAAAGCAACACTATTTTTATATAATTTTATCAGGTGATCTAAATGCAATATCGAATCAAAGAAGTTTCCAAGTTAATAGATGTACCAATAGATACATTACGCTATTATGAAAAAATTGGGGTTATATCTCCTAAAATCGATGAAAAAAATCATTATCGTTATTATGATGCCTGGGATATTAATTTTTTATTAGAATATATGTATTATCGTAAAATGGATTATTCGACTAAAGAAATATTAAAATTTATTCATCAGGCCTCTTTAGATGAACAAATTAAGTTTGTAAAGGAAAAACAAGAATACTACCTCGAAAAATATAATTATTATGATTTGCTGCTAAAAAGAAATCATCGTTTTATTGACTCATTAGAAAAGATTAACCAGGAATTAAATTCAATTCAAATAATATCATCAAATGCCTATCATTATCTAGCATATCGCCATAATTATCAATTTAATCAACGTCAGGAACTACATAATATCACTTCCTCATGGTTAAAAAAATATCCGTTTGTTGATGATCTAGTCTTAATTCCTCAAGAAGTAATGTTAAATCAAGAAGCTAATGAATATTATTGGTGTTTTGCCATTCAAAGTCAATATTTTCAAATGATGAAGTTATCTAAAAATGAATTTGTTAAAACGATTCCGCAACAAACTTGTATTCGCACGATTGTAGATGCTAAAGAACAGGGGATGTTTCATTATAATTTATTGGATCATGTTATGACTTTTATTAAAAATCATAATTTTCAATTAACTGGTGATCCGTTTGGGATTTTACTAATTCGTACTCATGAAAATGGGACATTACATCGTTATATTGAGTTTTTTATACCGATTAAATATTAAAACCTGATTTTATCAGGTTTTTGTCATTTATATAGATTTTCATCAACCATGTAAATGGTTTGAATAGCTTTGGTTATCGCTTCTTCAAAATCAAATTTTCCTTTTTTTATACACCACATTGTCTCAAAACCAGTAAAAGCATAACTTAAATTAATATAAAGATCATAAGCATTGCTTTTATTTAAAAACTGATTAGCTTCTTGTCCTTTTTTAGTAATTGCTAAACAAATCTCTGAAAAATCATTACGAAAATCAAAACTTCCCTGATCATTATCAAGGTTGATTTTAAACATTTGACTGATGATATCAAATCCAGCTTCTTGACTTTGTTTAACTAATGAAAGAAAACATAGTAATATTTGCTCATAGTAATTATTGGCAAGAATTAGCTTGGGGACATTATTTGATATTTCCTGGGTAATATTGTCATATAAATTAATAATAGTTTCTTCTTTGTTTTTAAAATATTTATAGAAAGTGGGTTTAGTAATGTTTGATTCTTGGCAAATGTCTTGAATAGTAACATTATTAAATCCCTTTTTTTGATATAGTTTATAAGATTGTTTTAATATTTTTTCTTTTGTTGTCATGGAATCACCTAAATATATTATAGCTAAATTGAATTAGAAGTAAATTGTTTATTTTGAAACCCTTTACATTTACCATAGTAAATGTTATACTTTACTTAAGTAAAGTTAGTAAAGGAGAGACGGCAATGAAAAATGTATTATTCGACAAAACTTATATTGGTAAAATGAAATTAAAAAATCGTATTTTTATGTCACCAATGGGAACAACTGGTGAAGCTGATGGTGCTTATAATATCGATGCTATCAATTATTTTATGGAAAGAGCCAAAGGGGGAACTGGTTTAATTATTACTGGGGCTAACGTTGTTTCTACTAAATATGAACCACGTCCTTGTACCGAATTATCAGATTTCCATCATGTTGAAAGATTAAATATGTTGATTGATCGTTGTCATCATTATGGGGCTAAAGTTTGTGTTCAATTGTCTCCAGGATTAGGAAGACAACAATTTACCGATCCTTTTACACCTCCTTATAGTGCTGGTAGTGTAGGGTCATTCTGGTTTCCAGATTTAATTTGTAAACCATTTGCAAAAGAAGATATTAAATACTTGGTTGATAAAGTAGGTTATTCAGCTTCACTAGCAGTTATGGCTGGTGCTGATGCAGTGGAATTACATGCTTATGGTGGTTATTTGTTGGACCAATTCCAATCTAAACAATGGAATAATCGAACTGATGAATATGGTGGTTCTTTAGAAAATAGAATGCGCTTTACTCTAGAATGCATTGAAGCTATTAAAAAGAACGTTCCAGATAGTGTTCCAGTATTAGTTAAATTTACTCCTGATCAAAGAGTTAAAGGATTTAGAGAATTAGATGAAGGTATCGAAATGGCTAAGATCTTAGAAAAAGCTGGAGTCGATGCCTTACATGTAGATACTGGGTGTTATGAAGAATGGTATCAAGCTATCACCACAGTTTATTCTAAACCAGGACATAAATTAGATGTTCAAAAAGCAATTAAAGATGTTGTAAAGATTCCAGTATTAGGTGATGGTAAATTATTTGATCCAAAATTAGCTGAAAAAGTAGTAAATGATGGTATTTTAGATTATGTCGGATTAGGACATGAGATGTTAGCTGATCCACATTGGGCCAATAAAGTTAAACATGATCAATTGGAAGATATTACACCTTGTGTGGGATGTAACGAATGTTTATTAGCTGGATTTAGTGGAAAACACTATTATTGTGCTGTTAACCCTACTTGTTATGCTGAAAAAGAATATGCACTACCAGCTGATACTGGTTTAAAACGAAAAGTATTGGTAATTGGTGGGGGACCAGCAGGAATGGAAGCTGCAATTACGGCAAGACGCCGTGGTTTTGAAGTAGATTTATGGGAAAAAGATAGCAAACTAGGTGGTATGCTATGGCCAGCTGGAGGACCTGATTTTAAAGCTGATGTTTTAAAATTAATCAAATATCTAGAAACTCAATGTCATAAAATAGGTGTTAATATTGAATTAAATAAAGCAGCAACTCCAGATAATATCAAAGGTCTAGATTATGATCGAATTATTTTAGCTACTGGTGCTAATCCAGCAAAACCACCAATTGAAGGTATGGAAAAGACAGTTTTAGCAACAGATTATTTAACTCATCAAGCTACAACTGGTAATGATGTTGTTATTATTGGAGCTGGATTGGCTGGTACTGAAGCTGCCTGTGATATAGCTGGACAAGGTAAAAATGTTACTTTGATTGAAATGCTTCCAGATATTTTAGCACTAGCTAATCACTGTTTAAATAATGACCAGCATTTACGTAATATGGTTAAAGACCGTGGAGTTCATGTAGTGGCTGGAGCTAAAGTAACTAAAATTACTGATGATACTGTTACTTATGAAAAAGATGGTGAAGTTAAAACTATTAGCTGTGACACAGTATTAAATGCAGCCGGATTTAAACCTAATAATCAATTAGAAGACTTACTAGAAGATGAGTATGATGATAAAGTAGTTGTTGTCGGTGACGCTGTATCCCCTCGAAAAATCTTAACAGCTATTCATGAAGGATATCATGCTATTAGAGTAATGGAATAGAAGCTTTGATCAAGCTTCTTTTTCTTTTGGCGATAACGAAGTTATTTGATGTTTATTTGATAGAATGTTAAAATAATTATAAGAATATCATTATAATAGAAACATTTTAAAAGAAAAGAGGGTTGATTATGAGTGAAGAAAATGCTACAGCAAGTTTTGATTTTAAAGCTTGGATCTTAGATCATCATAGTGAAGATTATCAAATAGAAGTTGTTAGTGATGAAACGATCAAGTTAAAAACTGATTATGGGGAAGCAGAAATTTATTTTTATTAAAATTGAAGATAGTTTGATCGTAGAATTTAAAATCTTATCTAAAAAAGATGATTCCGTTAAGTTTTATTTGCATTTTGAATTGAAAGAAGAAGAACATGCTAAGCAACTATATAATGAAATGATCGAAACCTTAATTGGTTTAAAAGAAGAAAAGACTTTACAAGTATTACTTTCATGTTCAGCAGGTTTAACGACATCAATGTTTGCCGAAAATTTAAATTCTGTTGCTGAGATGTTAGGGCTGGATTATCATTTTAATGCAGTATCATATTTAAGTATTTATGAAGAAGTTGAAAAATATGATGTTGTTTTGATTGCACCGCAAATAGGCTATATGTTAAAACGTCTGCAAGAAAATTTACCAGAAAAACTGGTATTACAGATTCCTACAGCTATTTTTGCTGCTTATGATGCATTAGAAGCCCTAAAATTTGTACAAGCTGAAGTAGAAAAATTTTATGCTAGTAAACAGGAAGTTAAAACTAAAAAGAAAAAAGAAGGTAGCCATTGTGTTCAGTATGAAAAAAGAATCTTGTCAATTGTTATTTCAGTAAATCGGGCACAAACGAGAATTTATTATCGTTTAAATGATAAATGTGAAATTATTGATAGTAATTTGATCATTAAACAAACAATGAATATTTATGATCTATATGATATTATTGATACTGTTCTTTTAAAACACCAATATATTGATGTTATTGGTATTGCTACTCCTGGTATGATTCGTGGTGATAATCAATTACGCAGTTCAACTAATGAACAAAATATTGATTTGAAAAAAGATTTTGAAGATAAATATGGCATTGAGGTATTTGCTTATAATAATGCTAATGCGGCTGCAGTTGGTTTTGCTTTAGAACATCCTGAATACAAAAATATTGTTTTCCATTCCCAACCATTTGGTTATGGAGTGGGAGGACAGGGAATAATTTTAGATAATAAACTGATTACTGGTAAAAACGGAATTGCCGGTGAAGTCAGGTATTTTATTCATCGAATGCAGTTTTCTGATGATATTCAAAAATTGGCTTGGAATGAACAAGGGGTATTAGAGTTAGTAACTAAATCATTATTACCAGTTGTTTGTACCGTTGGCCCTGAAGCGATTGCTGTTTTTTCACCATTAACGCCAGATATGGATGAAATTAAAAATAAACTGAATTCATTTATTCCAGCTGAATTTATGCCTGAATTTTATTGTGTTAAAGAAATCAGCTCTTATTTGCTTGATGGAACAACTAAATTATGTGTTGAGGATATAAAAAAGGATAAAGTAGAGACATCTAATTAGGATGTCTTTATTTTTTGTAAACACAATTTACAAAAAAATTGTGATAAATGTTTTTATTTAGAAATTGAATTTTAAATTAGAAGACGATTATTTTATTACCAAATATTTTTTGATATTCTTTCTTTGAAAGGAGAAAGAGTATGGAAGGTGTTTTAAAAAAAGTAGAAGCAAACAGTTTATTGAAATGGTATCGTAATAGTTATTTAAGCTATTTTTTAATGTATAATTTTTATTACCTATCTTGGGCATTATTTAGTGCTTTGATTTCAGTTTATTTAATGGATAAGGGATTTAAGGCTAGTGAAGTATCCCTGGTAGTTTCTATGTCCTTTTTGACATCATTAATTTCTCAGCCAATTATTGGTCAGTGGAATGATAAATATGATCTTAAAAAAGTCAATACAGTTTTATTTTTTATTGCTGCTATCGGTGGTTTGATTTTCATGGTATCAAATAGCCTGTTGATGATTGCTGCTAGTTATAGCGTTGTTTTAATGATGATCAATGGGGTTAATCCAATCATGGAAAAAGTGGCTACAGCTTCACCCTATCAATATGGCAAAATTAGAATTTGGGGAACGATTGGTTATGCGTTAGGTTCACAACTAGCTGGAATTCTATATGCAGTAATTTCACCACAATCATTATTTATTGTATTTGTTTTTACGATGTTTTTATGTATTATTGGATTATTAGGAACTAGTCCGAACATGGAAACTAATAAAGTTGTTGCATCTGAAAAAGTAAGCACTTGGAATTTAGTCAAGAACAAAAAATATCTGTATTATTTAGGTATTTGTGCTATCTTTTATGGTGTTACTAATATGTCAAATACTTTTATTCCCTCAATGCTGACAGATAAAGGATTAGATGTAGATATCGCTTCAACTATTTTATCAATTGCGGTATTTTGCGAAGCTCCACTTGTATTATTATCAAGTAAATTTATGGATAAAATATCTAATAAGATGTTGTTATTAATTGCAATAAGCATGGTCTTAGTTCAATGTGCTGTTTATGGTTTTGATTTACCAATGATTTTTATCATTTTAGTTACATTGATGGCTAAACATCCGGCTGGAATGTTATATATCATGATTAATTTAAAAGTGGTGAATACTTTAATAGATGAAAGACAGCAGATTACTGCTTTGGCTTTTGTAGCAACTTTAAAAAATCTAGTTGCAATAATTTTTCAAAATATCGCTGGTCAAATTCTTGATGTTACTACTTATTCAAATCTATATTTAATCTGTACTGGTTGTATGATCGTTGCTTTAATATTAGTTATCTTCTTTAAAATAAGCAGTGGTAATGATAAAAAATTATTTAATTAAAAGATATGTTTAATAATATCCAGTAATTAATTATAATAATAAGAAGAAAGCTGGTGATAAAGATGATTAAAAATCAAACTGATTTATTAAAAGCAATTGAAAAATATGGTTTCTTGCCATTATTTAAAAATGATATACCAGGTTTTTCGGTTGAAGAAAATACTGATCCTAATATCTGGTTTAATGATGATGTTGATGGTCCCTGGGAATGGAAAGGCCCATTAGCTGCCAGCAAGAAATGTGTTTATGGTAAATTTTTTAATAAAAAGACAGGGTTTATCAGTATGGATTGGTTTGGATATTTTTTGAATTATCGTCGTGATGGGTATGATTTTGATGCACGTTTTAATGATCACTTAGCTTCATATAATGATCAGTATATTTATGATATCGTAGCTAAAAATAAATATCTGTCATCAACCTCACTAAAACATTTAAGTGATCACCAAAAGGGGTTAGAGACCATAATTACTAGATTGCAGATGCAAACATATGTTATTATTGCTAATTTCGAGTATAAATATGATAAAAATGGTAATCGTTATGGGTGGGGAATTGCTGAGTATAGTACACCAGAATATTTATTTGGAGAAGATTTTGTTTATGATGCTTATAAAGTTTCAGTTTCAAAATCATACCAAAAAATTAGACAACATTTACAAACTGTATTACCTCATGCTACTGATAAACAGATTAAAAAGATAATTGGATAAAAAATTAATAATTTTAAGACTCCGTAATATATGAATTTCGGAGTTTTTTTCTTTATAATATTTAAATGAAAATTGTTATCAAACAATATAAATTAATGTAAAAAAATGTGGGATTCAATGAATGATTGAATTACTAAATAATTATTCAACTAAATCATGATAGGAATTAATTATTTTAAAAATTAAAATATATATGAGGGATGAAAAATGTTAGATTATAAAAAAATAGGATTATATTTACTTGAAAAAAGAAAATTAAATATGTTAACGCAAAAACAATTAGCTGATCAGCTATGTATTTCTTTTCAAGCAGTCTCTAGATGGGAAAAAGGTTTATCAATACCATCGGTAGATTTGTTGAATGATTTAGCTAAGATATTTCATGTAACGGTTGATGAAATATTAAGGGGTGAAGATAACTGGCCATTATTTTCATATCAACAATCTGGTGTTGACGTAACTAAAATAGATATTATTAATAATAATCTAAAAAATATTATTAATAAATATCCTTATAATCATGCGTTTAGAGGGGCAACTTATGATCTTTCTAGTAAAACGTTTGCTAATAACCCTCAAATAGTTTCCAAAGTACAAGAACCAGTTACCAAACAATTACTTGCCTTTGAATATGGCTATATTAATGAATTGATTGAAGATATAATTTTTACTTTGATTAATGACATATTGATGATTGGAAGTATACCGCTTTTTATAACAATAAATATTATTGCCGATAACTTGGATAGAAAGTTTTTAGAAAAGATAATTAGAGAATTTTATGTCAAAGCTAGTGAACATAAAATTATGTGTTTAACTGGACAAACATCAATTAAGCCACAATCACTTTATTCACGTCAATGTCTTATCTCGACAACAATCACTGGAATTGTAGACGATACTAGGGCGATAGATACAAACAATATTTGTGAAAATGATATAATTATTGCTATTAATTCTAACGGATTGCATCATTATGGATATTCTTTAATAGCTACGCTAATGAACAGTATTCCAAAAATAAAGAATGAAACAATAAATGGTAATAGCTTTATTGAAGAAATTATGAAACCTCAATTTTGCTATTATGATTGTTTGAATTATTTAATCGATCAAAAGATGGTAAAAGGATTGGTTAATATTACTGGTTGCGGATTTCCAAGAAATTTAAAACGAGTTATTCCAGATCATCTCTGTGCCTGTATCGATCTAAGTAAAATTAAAATACCGGAAATATTTCATTGTTTAAAATCTTATTTAAAGGTGAGTGACTTTGAAATGCTAAACACCTTTAATTGTGGGGTAGGATATATCGTTATTATATCACCAGATCAAAAGAAGCGAGTTATTGATCATATTGGTAAAGATTTTCAATGTCAGCAGATTGGGATAATTAAAAAAGGTTCTAAACGAATTGATTTGTATAATCATTTAAACTGGAGTAAGTACTGAGAAACTTCTATTAAAATAGGAGGAAATACTAAATGAAAATACTAATAAGTGATTTAGATGGTACTATATATAGAAATAAAAAAGTTTCTTTTCAAGATATAAATGCGCTTAATAAATTTACTAATAGCAATACGTTAGTGATTGCAACTGGAAGAAATAGTAATACTTTTAGTTTCTTTGCTAATCAATATAAGCTTGCTTATACATATGTTATCTTGTGCAATGGTGCTTTGATACAAGATCAAAATCAACAAACGATTTTAAAACATGCTTTCAAACAGAATGAAGATATTTCACGAATATTTAAAATATTAGATTTATTCAAAGATGAATCAATATGTGTCAGTTTGTCATTTGAAAATAGCACTTTTTATATCCCAAAATGGAAATCTGAATCTTATGAACATGTGATGGCTAATTTGGAATATGAAGTTATAGGAATATGTTTAGAAATTATTGATAAAAATGAAACAATAATTAATGCTATTTATAAACAACTATTAAAGATTACAACATTGAATATTGAAAAAAACAATCAGTATATAGATATTTTACCTGAAGGTGTCAGTAAAAAAAGTGCCATAGAAGAATTGATTGATATTAATAAATGGGATAAAGATAGTATACATGTAATAGGTGATTCTTATAATGATTTATCGATGTTTGAAATTAATGATAATAGTTTTATGATTAATAATAATATAGAAGAACTAAATAGTAATGCTAATAATGTTGTTGATTCCATATCTGATTGTATAGCAATGATTAATAATGAATAATTTTATAGCCAAAATCATTAAAAATGATTTATTAAATATTATAAGATTAGGGTTTGTAAATTTATCAGCAATTATGGTTGTTATGTCAATATTAACCCTAATCATTAATTTTCCTGTTGAATCAGTAAATAATTTTCTTAAAGAAATTATTGGAACTACATTTTATAATATTATTTGTTATGTTAGTAATACGTTTTATAATCATATAGCTTTGTTTGTGGTCATATCAATAAGTTATCAAGCCTGCCAACAATATCAGTTACATATTATTAATGGTATAGTAGTATCATTACTGAGTTACTTAACGTTTTGCCCAGTTTCAATCTTTAAACAAAATGAGGTAATAGAAGTAGTATGGTTAAATAGTAATAATATATTTTTCGCTATTATTATTGGAATATCGATACCTTTTCTTTTACAGCGACTCAGATTGTTGGATAGTCGTTTAGAATTATCTTTAGCAGTACCGAATGATATTGTTGATAGTTTTAAAATGCTTATACCTGATATTTTTATACTAGTTTTTGTTCTGATAATGAATTTCATTGTCAATAGTATTTTTAAAATGAGTATTCTTGAATTAATTCAGTTAATTATAACTCAACCATTAAATTATTTAGGGAGCCATCTGTTTTCTTTAATTATTGTTAATTTTGGAATTAGTTTATTTTGGTTTTTTGGATTTAATGGGTCGTATATTTTTAATTCGGTTATGACACCAATACTGATGACTTTTTCGATTGAAAATTTAACGTCAAGTAATTTAGGAAATACTCCAACTCATATTATTACATATAGCTTTCAAACTTTTTATACTCATTTAGGTGGTTGTGGTTCTACGTTAGCATTGATCTTAGCTTTAATTATTTATGATAATCATTATCGTAAAATTGCTCAAATATCTTTAATACCATCGTTATTTAACATCAATGAACCGATTATATATGGGGTGCCGGTTATTTTGAATAAGATATTATTTATACCGTTTATCATCTGTCCGGTAATTAATACAATATTAGCATATTTTAGTATGTATTTTGGTTTGGTCAAATATACAAATGGTATTCAATTGCCATGGACAACACCGATTTTTATTTCTGGTTTTTTATCTTCTGGTATTTCGGGAATGTTATTGCAGTTATGTTTATTGATTATTGATATTTTGGTATACATCCCCTTTATCAAAAAAATGAAAAACAATTAATATATTTAAAAATTTAAATAGTGTTGCTTAAATATTGGCAACACTATTTTGTATTAAAGCAATAAATGGAGTGAGTTTATTTTTGTTTACTTTTAAATAAGAAAGATAATACATCATTTTCATTTGTTGATCACAAATAGGGATTAAAACACGATTAATTCCATCATTTCGATAATGTT
>NZ_CALUXO010000035.1 GCF_944324745.1 uncultured Thomasclavelia sp.
GTCGTTTGTTGAATTATGTGTTCGTGTTTATTCTTTTTTAGATGAAATCAAAAAACAAGCCATCGAAAGTGATGTCTTGTTAGTGTGTCATGGTGCCGTTTGCCGAGCTATTAATACTTATTTTAATGATATGACTAATGATGAGATCTTTCATTATTCAACTGATAATTGTCAGCTGTTAAAATATGATTATTTATCAAGATAATGTTTTAAAGCTGGGCGATTGGTAATGATTATTTTTTTATATTGCCGTTGAATCCAGCCTTGATTACTAAAATCATTTAAGATCTTAGTAACGGTAACTCGGTTTAATCCGGTTAGAGAAGCTATTTCTTCATGAGTGTAAGAGATAGTTTTTTTATTTTGTTCTAATAAAAAGGCGGCTATTTTTTCATGACGATTATAAAAATATGCTTTTTTAACTTGATTGGTCAAATAATCATTGGTTGATGATAAAAGTTGCATGATTGCCAGTGTCAATTCTTTTGATTCAAGAATTTTAGGATACATTGTTTCCAATTGACAGGATACTAGTTCGACTTCTTCAATAGCAGCAACACAAACAGGACGATTGGTATTTTGTAAAAAAGAAGATTCACCAAAAATACCGCCTTTGCTTATAATATCCAGGGTAATTTCTTGACCATCTTTAGAAACAAGAAAGACGCGGACGCGACCTTTTAAAATTAAATAAAGGTTATTGCTATTATCTTCTTCCATATAAATAATATCACCAGGATAATATTTGATAGAAGTTCCGGTTTCAATAAAATATTTAAAAAGATTTTGAGCTATTTTCATTGATTCCTCCGTTGTATTTTAGTTATAAAAATATTTAATAATTTTATCTAATTGTAGCATAGATTACATTTTTTAGATAGTAATTATGATATCTTATTTTTCGAGGTGAGGAAGATGAAAGAAAGATTGATAAAAATTGGTTTAATTATTTTTGGTAATGTATTAGTAGCCTTTGGAATTAGTACTTTAGTATTAGAAAACGAATTGATTTCTGGTGGTGTTACTGGTTTAGGAATTGCTGCCAATCATTATTTGGGAGCTAATATTTCATTAGTTGTTGGGGCAATAAACATTGTATTATTTTTGTTGGGACTTGTTTTTTTAGGAAAGAAATTTGCTTTATCAACATTAATTTCTACCTTTGCTTTTCCAGTATTATTAGAGTTTTTTAATACCCATAGTTTTTTTCATAATTACTGTAACGACACTTTATTAGGTGTTGTTTTAGCCGGATGTTTACTAGGAATTGGAACAGGATTGATGATTAGAAATGATGCATCATCTGGAGGAATGGACATAATTGCCATTATCTTAAATAAAAAATTAGGAATACCGGTTTTTATCATGGTTAATTTCTTTGATTTTTCAATTTTATGTCTGCAGGCAACTTTTAGTGATACGACTAAGATCATTTATAGTATCGCTTTAGTTTTTATTACTTCATTTATGTTAAATAAAACTTTAACTAAAGGTTCTAAGATGGTTCAATTATTAGTGATTTCTGATTATCACGAAGAATTGAAAAAAGTTATTACCGTTGAAGGCGATACTGGAGTTACTGCGTTTTATAGCCAAAAAGGACATACTGGTAATGATACTAAAGTTTTAATGACCATTATTCCCCCTTATAAGCTTAATAAATTAAAAGCTAAGATCAAAGCAATTGATCCGGTAGCTTTTATGGTAGTAGCTACAGTTGACGAGGTCAGTGGACGGGGTTATACCATAGCACGAAATTAAAATAAAAGGTTGCAGTTGATTACCTTTAACTAAAATAGTTAAAGTCGTAAATAACTGCAGCCTTTTTAATAATTACTTAATGCTAAAACTTTTAAAATATGGTAAATATTACCATCACCGGCAAAACGGTTATCATCTTTAAAATCTTCATCAAGATCGATCCAAACTAATTCATTTTCATCGCCATAGACTTCAATATCTTCATTGATGATACCAACATAAGTCTCTAATAGCGTATCATCAAGATAATAAGTAAAATCCATGAAATGAGTTAATGAAACATCTTGTTTAGTAATACCAGTTTCTTCTTTTAGCTCACGATAAGCTGCTTCAAGATGATTTTCATCGGGTTTGATCTTACCACCGACAAAATTATACTTGCCTTGATAAGGATCTTTTCTTCGTTTACACATTAATAATTTTGATTTATTGTGATTAAAAATCACAATAATATTTACTTTTCTTCTCATTTTAACATTACCTCATCTAGATTTTATCATGTTTATAAAAATTTAAGAATATAAATACTGTTTTTTTAGTTTATAAGTGCTATAATGCAAAAGTACATTGTGGAGGAGATTATGATTATAGAATTAATAAAAGTATTTATCCTAGGAGTAGTTGAAGGGATCACAGAGTGGTTACCAATTAGTAGTACCGGGCATATGATCCTGGTTGACGAATTTATTAAGTTGAATGTTTCGGCTGATTTTTTGGAAATGTTTTTGGTTGTAATTCAGCTAGGAGCTATTTTAGCGGTCATTGTCTTATATTTTGATAAGCTGATGCCATTTGATTATCACCATGGTTGGAAAGTGCGTAAAGATACTTTTTCAATGTGGTTTAAAATCATTGTAGCCTGTCTGCCAGCAGCAATAATCGGTTTATTGTTTGATGATATATTAAATGAATTATTTTATAATCCAATTACTGTTGCCATTGCCTTGATCGTATTTGGGGTTTTATTTATCTTTATTGAAAATTATAATAAAGGACATAGAGCTAAAATTAATTCAATTAGCGAAATTACTTATAATACAGCCTTGATTATTGGGATATTCCAATTGATTGCTGCTGTTTTTCCAGGTACTTCACGTTCAGGAGCGACAATTGTTGGTGCTTTGTTAATAGGGGTAAGTCGAACAGTAGCTACTGAATTCACATTCTTTTTGGCAGTACCGGTAATGCTTGGGGCTAGTTTATTGAAAATTGTTAAATTTGGTTTTGCTTTTACTGCAACTGAAGCTGTTTTATTGATTTTTGGTATGGCTGTTGCGTTTGTAGTAAGTATGATAACGATCAAGTTTTTAATGAGTTATATTAAAAAGCATGATTTCAAAGTCTTTGGCTGGTATCGAATCATTTTAGGAATTATCGTTTTATTATATTTCATGGTCTTTTAAAATCTAGATTAATTCTAGATTTTTTTTGTATATATGGTAAAATTAATTTATAGGATACAATTAAGTTAAGGAGGTTTTTGTATGAAAATTTTATTATGCTGTACCGCAGGTGTTACATCTAATATGTTTGCTGCAGCTTTAAAAGATGAGGCTGACAAACGCGGCCTTGAAGTAATTGTTTGGGCAGCAGCAGAAGTAACCGTTGAATACTCTATTGAACAAGCTGATGTGATTTTAGTTACGCCACAGTTAGCTGGATCAATCAAGAAATTTAAAGATTTAGCTAATCCAGGAGTTCCAGTTACTTTAATTAGTGAAGAAGATTTTAAAACATTCAATGCTAAAAAAGTATTAGATGAAGTTTTAGCTAAATAATAAGTTCAAAGCTAACAACATAATATCTTATTGTTAGCTTTTTCCTTGGCTGATTTTTCCGTAAAAACTTCCAAAATCCTGCTTGACTAATTGGAAAAAATGATTAAAATGTAGTGGTAAAATTTATAAAGCGCTATAACAATGTGTAGTTCAAAACGTAAAGCCAATTGTTTTGAACTGCACATTTTTTGCGTATTGGGAGGAATTAACATGAAAAAAGAAAAGCTTTGGACAAAGAACTTTATTTTCATTATCGTGATTAATTTCTTTGTCTTCTTAAATCATTTGATGGTTTTATCAACTTTTCCATTTTTTATATCTTATTTAGGATATTCGGATAGTGTCTCAGGGGCTTGTGCGACTATCTTTTCGTTAATTGCGGTTATCTGTCGTCCATTTATTGGCTGGATGTTAGATAATGGAAAGAGAAAGACGATTTTATTGATTGGTTTATGTGGTATGGCTTTAATTCCAATGGGTTATTTACTGATTTATACAGCAGTTGCTTCGATTGTATTGGCAGTAATCTTTAGAATGGCCCATGGATGTGCTTTAGCTTGTTCTAATACTTCAACTTCAACGATTGCCACTGATATTATTCCTAAATCACGTTTTTCTGAGGGAATGGGAATGTTTGGGATGGCTACAGCACTAGCAACAGCTTGTGCTCCAACAATTGGTGAAATGTTGATGGGCTATGGTTTTTCAATTTTATTTTTAACAGCTACAATAATCATGATTATTTCATTAGTATTGTTTGCAATGTTGAAAACACCAAAAATTGATGTACCGAAAAAGTCTTTAAGTATTAAAGGATTGATTATTAAAGATGCTTTACCGGCTTCGATTACGGTTTTGATCTTTTTATTAACTTATGGAGCATTAGAAAATTATATTTTAAAATTTGTTTCTGTAGCTGATACGATTACATTATCTGGTGGGTTATACTTTACGATCATGGCCGTAATGTTGTTACTTACTAGAATTACTGTTGGTAAGGTTGCTGATAAAAAAGGGGAAGCTATTTTTGTTTATACATGTAATATTACGATGTTTATTGCCTTTTTATTGCTGGCATTTATCCCCAATAATATCAGTTTTATTATTTCTGCAGCCCTTTCAGGTTATGCCTTTGGTGGTTTAGAACCAGCACTTCAGGCAATGGCAGTAAGTATTGCCCCACCTTCTAGTCGGGGAGCAGCCAATTCAACCTTTTTATGCGCTTATGATATCGGTATTGGTTTAGGTGGCGGTATTGCCGGCGTCTTCATTGATATGGCCGGATATCACTATATGTTTATTATTTTATCAATAGCTAATATTCTTTCAGTAATTGTCTATTTATTAATTGGTAGAAATCATCCATCTTCAATGACTTTAAGAATTAAAAATAACGCTTGAGTGAGAATTTAATCAGTTCTCACTTTTTTTATGATTGAAAATGTTAATAATATATAAAGAATACTTGTGTTATCTTAATTTTATGTTAAATTATAGATTGAATAAAAAAGGAGAACAATATGGATATTACAGGGATTTTTAGTTTACTTGGCGGATTAGCGTTATTTTTATATGGAATGTCGATGATGTCTGATGGTTTGGAACAAGCTGCTGGAAATAAAATGAAAACCATTTTAGAAAAATTGACAACTAATCGTTTTTTAGGAGTAATTGTTGGTGCATTGATTACTGCGGTGATTCAATCATCTTCAGCCACAACAGTAATGACAGTTGGGTTTGTCAATGCAGGAGTTATGCAACTGCAAAATGCTGTCTGGATCATTATGGGAGCTAATATTGGAACTACGATTACTGGACAGCTGGTAGTTGTTGATATTAGTGCGATTGCGCCATTAATTGCATTTATCGGGGTCGCTTTAGTAGCTTTTTTTAAAAGTAAAAAATTAGATATGATTGGAATGATCATTGCTGGACTGGGAATTTTGTTTATGGGAATGGAAATGATGTCTAATGCGATGATGCCTTTAAGAGATTCAAAGGAATTTGTAGAAATTGTGGCTACTTTTCAAAATCCAATCATTGGAATTTTGGTCGGCGCTATTTTTACAGCTATTATTCAAAGTTCTTCGGCATCAGTAGGAATTTTGATTGCTTTAGCTAAAAGTGGTGTCATTACCTTGCCACAGGCAATTTATGTTTTATTTGGGCAAAATATTGGTACTTGTATTACAGCTGTTTTAGCTAGTATTGGAGCTAATCGTAATGCCAAAAGAACGACGATCATTCATTTATCATTTAATATTATCGGAACAATTATTTTTGTGATTATTAGTTTATTATTACCGTTTGCTTCTTTTGTTGCTTTTTTGACACCTGGTAATGTTCCAGCCCAAATTGCCAATGTCCATACGATTTTTAATATTGTAACGACATTATTGCTACTACCATTTGGTTCTTATTTGGTCAAGTTATCTTATTTGATCTTGCCAGAAAAACCAGAGGACACTGCTGCTTTAACTGAAAAGTATTTGGATAAAAGTATCTTTGACAATGATATTCATTTAGGTACCAGCACGATTGTCTATCAGCAATTATTTGATGAAATAGAAAATATGTTAATGGTGGCTAAGGGTAATTTAAATCGTGCTTTTGAGTTATTGTTTAAATTTGATGAAGAACAATTTAATGAAATTTTAAATCAGGAAGATTATCTTGATTATTTAAATAAAACAATTATTGAATATACTACAATGGCTATTTCTTCTACCATGCCTTTAGAAAATTCTCAGGCAATCGGTATGTTTATTAAAACAGCCAGTGATATTGAACGGATTGGTGATCATGCGATTGATATTAGTAAAAGAGCTAAGAAATTATTTGATAATCATGAAAGTTTTTCTGATGAGGCTATTGATGAAATTACTACGATGAAACAAATGACCAATCAGGTTTTAGAAAACCTAAATCTTTCATCGCTGGAAAAAAGTACAAATTTATTAGAAATAATAAATCAAATGGTTGATAAAATTGAAGCAAAGGCCAAAGAATTTGCCTATCATCAATTATCTCGTTTACAAGAGAAAAAATGTACACCGCAAAATAGCGCTTTATTTACTGAGACATTAATCGATTTTAAACGGGTAGGTGAACATAGTGTTAATATTATTGAAGCCTTCAATCAAATTGCGAAAGGATAGGTTCTAGGAACCTATTTTTTGTTTAAAAAATAAAAGATAAATGTTATATTTTAAAAGAGGTGGCTTATGAAAAGAATTGGAACTGGAAAATTACGGGAACAAAATGATAAACAAGTCTTTGCTTATTTAGCTGGTGGTAAAGCGGTAACTAAACGTGAATTGGCCAATGCAACCGGATTAACATTTGCAACGATTGGTAATATTTTAAATGATTTTGTTACCAGGAATATTGTTGTCTTTAAAGAGAGCTTATTATCAAAAAAAGGTCGACCAACAATTACTTATACGTTAAATCCTGATTATTTTCATGGATTAAGTTTGATCATTACAGTTATTAATAAGCAGGTCTTTTTATGCTTTCGAAGAAGTGATGCTCTTTTACGAGTGTTAGAATCAAAACAGGAAAAACTGGATTTATCAAAAATCGATCACTTATTAACGAAAGTTGCGAAGCTGGTTGATCAAGATCCTTTAATTAAAGTTATTGGTTTAGGAGTTCCTTCAGTTATTTATAATGATGAAATTATTGAATCAGATATTCCTGAATTAAAAGGATTGAATTTAAAGCAGTTAATTGAAGACAAAGTTAATATTCCTACGTATGTAAAAAATGAAATGAATTATTGCGCATATGGTTTTTATTGGCAATCAGGTGATTATAAAGATGTTTGTTATGTAACTTTTCCTAATCAAAGTGGGCCCGGATGTGGCAGTGTGATCAATGGTAAAATATTAGAAGGGCATAATAATATTGCCGGTGAAATTATTTACTTGCCCTTTTTTGAATATTTACAGCATCATGATCCTAAAAATATAAGTTACGATGAAAATAAAATTGCATTAGCATTATCTTGTTTAGCTTCAATTATTAATCCAGCTTATTTAGTTATTACAGGTGAGTCGCTGACTACTATTGATATAGAATTGGTCAAAGATATTTGTTTAAAGTATATTCCTGAGCAGTTTATGGCTGAATTAGTTTATCGTGATACTTATCTTGATGATTTTTTTAATGGGATTTTGAAGTTTATTAATGAAAAATATTTTTCTATTTATTAAAACTCTTTTAATAAATAATTGACATCTACAGATTAATTGGTTATATTAATTAAAAGTCTTTTAATAAAGGGGTGCGATTAATGAAAAAAAGAATTTTAAATGAACGGTTAGCAGCAATAGTAGCTACTATTCGTCATGGAGAAATGTTATTTATTGCCGATGCAGGTAGTGGAACAAGTGAAAAAGCCTTATATCCATTGGATCCAAGTGTTGAGTATTTAGATTTAGGAGTTGTAACTGGCTCACCAAGTTTTAAAGATGTTTTTACAACATTGATTGAATGTGGTGATTTTGAAGGGGCAATTGTAACTGAAAATATGCTTGCAGAAAATCAGGCAGCTTATCAAGTTGTTGAAGATAGCTTAGGAAAAGAAAATATTCATGTTATGCATTATATTCCTGAATACTATCAAATGCGTGATCGCTGTAAAGCAGTTATTCAAACTGGTGATTATGGTATTCATAGCCAGGCAATTTTGATTGCTGGGTATCCTAGTGCCGATATTCCCATGCAATGGTTACAAGAAGGTTTAAAGGAAGGAAAAGAGTAATAATGACAGAAAAAGAAAAGATGGCAATGCAGGTCTGGTATGATCCTAATAATGATCCACAACTAATTCAAGAAAGACTGGTAGCTATGGATCTATGTTTTCAATTAAACCAAATTAGACCACTGGCAGTTGAAAAACGCCAGGCCAAAATAAAAGAATTATTAGGTTACTTTCCAGAGGGCTTGGAATTATTGAGCCCATTTACTTGTGATTATGGTAAAAATATTGTTTTAGGGAAAAATGTTTTTATCAATATTAATTGTTATTTTATGGATGGTGGCAAAATTACGATCGGGGATAATGTTTTTATTGGACCATCATGTGGTTTTTATACAGCCAATCATGCTCTTGATTTTTTTAGTCGTAATCAGGGCTATGAAAAAGCTTTACCAATTACTATTGGTGATAATTGCTGGTTTGGGGCTAATGTGACGGTCTTACCAGGAGTAACGATCGGTAATGGGTGTGTAATTGGTGCTGGCAGTGTTGTTAGTCATGATATTCCTGATAATTCACTGATTGCTGGAGTACCAGCTAAAGTAATCAAAACAATCGATCAAACTAAACGAATTTAAAAAAACGAGCCGTTTAATGGCTCGTTTTGACGTTGATTTTTCTCGTTGTAAAAATTATAATTGCTCCAATTAAAGTAACTAGATAGATAAACATAAACATATAATTTAAGCCAAGATTGTCTTGTAAAATTCCTCCTAGAACATTTCCTAATGTTGAACCAATTCCAGAAGTCATGATACTAATTAAATTTTGTCCAGATAATTGGTCATCTGGCTGTAAATTATAAGTGACATAATAAGTAATTACGCCAGTGAATAATCCATAGGACATTCCCTGAAACATCATTCCGATAATTAAAATAATCAAATTAGGCGCCAGACAGATCGTAAAGTTTCTTAAAATGTAAAAAATTGAAGCTACCAGAATTAAAGTCAAACTATTAAATTTTTTCATTAATCGTGGTGCCATAGTAATAATCGGTAATTCACTAAAAGCCATAAAAAACATACAGACACCATATAGTTGAGTATTACCACCTAAAGTATTGACGATATTAATTAAATAAGTACTAATAGTGGTGGCTCCAGCAAACATAAAACAAAAACCTAGTAACAAGAAAAATAAAACTTTATAATTTTTGATAACATATAAAACAGTTCCCTGCTTTTTCTGTTCGTGTTTAACGTTTTTTTGCTCTGGCATAGTATACAATAAAATTAAAGTAATAATGATAAAGAAAAGATAGCCCATAGATAAAATCCAGGGATCGATAAAAGTAATGACTTGTCCAAAAATAAAAGCACTAGCTGCCCATGAAGCTGAACCAATTCCTCTAGCTAAACCAAAATTAACATAAAGACCATCATTAATATAATTCATGGCAATCATCGTTAATAAAGGAACGGTTGATAAAAGCAAAGCATACATCAAAATATAAATAATCATTAAAATGATTGCTGGCATTTGAATAAAACTCAAAATAATATACATGATGCCAATTCCAATGCTAATATAAGCAACGAGATTTTTAATAGTTAAATTAGTAAATCGATCTAATAAAGATGAGATAAATGGCGAAATAAAAATGGTGCCAACACATGAGACCCCAGTTACAATTCCAATTTCAGTATTTGATAGACCGCGATATTGTAAAAATATTGCGATAAAACCATTGATGCAGCAATAAGCCAACCAATAAAATAAGTGTAAAAGATTATATCTAGTTTTAAGTTGCATGTTGTTATCCTTTCTGTTAGTAGCAATATAATTTTAAATAAAATTTTTTTATTTTTTTGCATAAACATATTAACATTTTTTCTACTAATATTAGCAAGCATTTTACATATTTTGAAAAAAAATAATATTATGATATTACATCTTTACATTAATTAAAATGTGTGCTATTATACTGTTCGTATCCGAACTATAAAGTTCGTAACCGAAATAAAAGGAGGGTGATCAATGTATAGTGATCCTGTTGGCCGTAGGATAAAAATTATTAATAATTTAATGAAAAGGTCGATGGATAAGTTTTTTGGTCAGCGGCCTGATCGGGCAACTTTAATGCATACTTGGATCATCGGATTTTTGCAGGATCGTGAAGATGAAGGAATTGATGTATTTCAAAAAGATATAGAAGCTGAGTTTTCGATTAATCGTTCAACTACTTCAGAAATGCTCAAGTTAATGTGCAAAAATGGGATGATTCAAAGAATCCCAGTTGATTATGATGCACGGCTTAAAAAAATTGTTTTAACAGATCAAAGTCGGAAGTTTAATCAGGAGTTGCGATGCAAAATGAATGAACTTGATAAAATGTTAGTTAAGGATTTATCAGAAGAAGAAGTTGCAATGTTTTTAAAACTTTGCGATAAGTTAATTGAAAATTTAAATGAGAGCTTGTGATTTATCAAGTTTAAAATTGATGAAAGGGGATAAGAGATGGTAAAAACACTATTTAAGCAAATTAAACAGTATAAAAAGGATTCTTTGCTGACTATTTTCTTTGTAATAGTTGAAGTTATCCTGGAAATATTAATTCCATTATTCATGGCTAAGATCATTGACGATGGAATTAATAATGGAGATATTAATGCTGTTTATCGTTATGGATTAATAATGTTTATTATTGCGATTGGAACATTATCAACCGGTTTTTTAGCTGGTAAATATGCTGCTAAAGCTTCAACAGGTTTTGCAGCCAACCTAAGAGATGCAATGTATACCAACATTCAAACATTCTCATTTTCAAATATCGATAAATATAGTACAGCTGGATTGGTAACTCGTTTGACAACAGATGTTACTAACGTTCAGATGGCTTATCAAATGATAATTCGTATGTGTATTCGTTCACCTATGAATTTAATCTGTGCTTTGACAATGGCATTTATGATTCATGCGAAATTGAGCCTTATTTTTGTTGGAGCAATGGTTTTCTTGATCGTTGTTTTAGGAACTATCATGGTTTTGGCAACTCGTTACTTTAATCAAGTATTCCCAAAATATGATAATTTAAATGAAAGTGTTCAAGAAAATGTTGTCGCTATTAGAGCGGTAAAATCTTTTGTTCGTGAAGATTATGAAGATCAAAAATTTAAAAAAGCAGCACAAAATATTTATAAATTATTTGTTAAAGCTGAATCAGTATTAGCTTTCAACAACCCGGCAATGATGTTTGCTGTATATGGATGTCTTTTACTATTATCATGGTTAGGGGCTCAATCAATTGTTGGTGGTAGCTTAACTACTGGGGAATTGACAACTTTATTTAGCTACATTATGAATATTTTAATGTCTTTAATGATGTTATCAATGGCCTTTGTAATGATTACAATGTCAATTGCTTCAGGACGTCGTATTGCAGAAGTAATTAATGAAAAATCTGATTTAGTATCTCCTGATGGAGCTTTAACTACAGTTGCAAATGGTTCTGTAGACTTTAATCATGTTACTTTCTCATATAAACATGGTAGTGGTGAACCAGTTTTACGAGATATTGATTTGCATATCAAATCTGGTGAAACAATTGGTATTATCGGTGGTACTGGTAGTGCTAAAAGTAGTTTGGTTAACTTAATTAGTCGTCTTTATGATGTCGATCGTGGTAGTGTCTATGTCGGTGGTGAAGACGTTAGAAAATATGATTTGGAAGTATTAAGAAATGAAGTATCAGTAGTATTACAAAATAACGTATTATTCTCTGGAACGATTTTACAAAATCTTCGTTGGGGTAATGAAAATGCTACTTTGGAAGAATGTGAAGAAGCATGTCGTTTAGCTTGTGCTGATGAATTTATTCAAAAATTCCCTGATAAATATAATACTTATCTTGAACAAGGTGGTACTAACGTATCAGGTGGTCAAAAACAACGTTTATGTATTGCCAGAGCACTACTTAAAAAACCTAAGATCTTGATTCTTGATGATTCAACTAGTGCGGTTGATACAGCTACAGATGCCAGCATTCAATGTTCATTTGAAGAAAGAATTCCAGATACTACTAAGATTATTATTTCACAACGTGTTTCTAGTGTTCAAAGTGCTGACCGTATCATTGTGTTGAACGATGGTGTTGTCGACGCATTTGGCAGTCATGATGAATTATTAGAAACTAATGAAATTTATCGTACTATTTACGAACTTCAAACTAAAGGGAAGGAGGAAGCATAATGAAAACAAAAGGTGTCATGTTTCGTCTTTTAAAGAAATTATTTAAACAATATGGTGCCCATATTGTCATTGTCTTGATCTGTATCATAGTTCAGGCAATCTGTACGGTACAGGGAACAATGTTTATGCAGACATTGATCGATGATTATATTGTTCCATTAATGTCACAGGCTACTCCGGATTTTAGTAATTTACTTAATGCAATAATTAGATTAGCTTGCATCTTTGTTGTTGGGGTAATCTGCGCTTATGGTCATAGTAGAATTATGGTTAACGTAACTCAAGGTTTCTTACGTAATTTACGTATCGAAATGTTTGAACATATGGAAACTTTACCAATTCGTTATTTTGACCAAAATACTCATGGCGACATCATGTCAATTTATACAAATGATATTGATACTTTAAGACAATTAATCAGTCAATCAATACCACAATTGACATCAAGCTGTATTACTATCTTAACAGTGTTCTTTTCAATGTTATCATTGAACTTAACACTTACAGGAATCAGTGTCATCATGGTATGTATCATTCTATTTATTTCTCGAAGTGTCGGACGTTTATCAAGCCGCTATTTCGTAAAACAACAAGAGACATTAGGTGATGTTAATGGTTATATTGAAGAAATGATTTCTGGTCAAAAAGTTGTTAAGGTTTTCAACCATGAAGAAGAAGCAATTGAAGGATTCAGAAAAATTAATGAAGATTTAAGAGTAAGTTCATATAATGCCAATAAATTTGCCAATGTCTTAATGCCAGTAACAATTCAGGTAGGTAATATGTCTTATATTATCTGTGCTATCGTTGGGGCCATTTTAGCATTGTCAGGTTTCGATAGTTCACTTACAATTGGTACCTTAGTTACTTTCATGACATTAAATCGTAGTTTCAATAACCCAATCGGCCAAGTATCAATGCAAATTAACTCAATTGCTATGGCTCAAGCTGGTGCTGGTCGTATCTTTGAATTGCTTGATCAAGAAAGTGAAATTGATGAAGGTGTTGTCACTTTATGTCGTGTTAAATATAATGATAAAGGTGAAATGGAAGAAACTAAAGAATATACTGGTCATTGGGCTTGGCGTCATCCTCGTCCAGATGGAAGTATTGAATTAGTTGAGATGAAAGGTGACTTGAAGTTAGAAGATGTTGACTTTGGTTATAATGATGATCGCATGGTTTTACATGATATTAATGTTTATGCCAATCCAGGTGAAAAGATTGCCTTTGTTGGGGCTACTGGTGCTGGGAAAACGACCATCACTAACTTGATCAACCGTTTCTATGAGATTCAAAAAGGAACAATTACTTATGATGGTATTAATATTAGCTTGATTAAAAAAGCTGATTTAAGAAGATCATTAGGAGTCGTTTTACAAGATACGCACTTATTTACAGGAACAGTTATGGATAATATTCGTTATGGTAAGTTAACTGCTACCGATGAAGAATGTATCGCTGCTGCTAAATTAACTAGTGCTGATCAATTTATCAAACATTTACCAGATGGTTATAATACAATGTTGACAGGAGATGGAGCAAATCTTTCTCAAGGTCAAAGACAGCTGATTGCTATTGCCAGAGCAGCAGTTGCTGATCCACCAGCTTTAATCCTTGATGAAGCTACTTCTTCAATCGATACTCGAACTGAAACATTAGTTCAAGCTGGTATGGATGGATTAATGAAAGGTAGAACTACGTTAGTAATTGCCCATCGTTTATCAACAATTAAAAATAGTGATTGTATCATGGTACTTGAAGCTGGTCGTATTATCGAACGTGGTAACCATGAAGAATTAATTAAACAAAAAGGTAAATATTATCAGTTATATACTGGTGCTATTGATTTAGATTAACATCATGTTTAAACATGATGTTTTTCTTTTAGCTTTATGATAAAAATATAGTAATGATCTTAAGTTATTGTATAATATAAGTAGAAAGATGGTTAAAAATTAAACTGTACTAAAAGTTTTTTGAAAACATATAATATTGATATAAACAAATATCAGGCTGTAAATATTTATATATAAGGATAGGTGATCTTAATGATAGCAACATTATTATCAATTTTAGGTGATTTTTTTGGAGCGATTGCTAGTAGTATCTGGGGTAAAAAAGAATAATGAAAAAATATTTACAGCTTGGTTAAATTAAATAAGAAAAGTTATTGACATTAGATAAATAAAATGCTAATATATGAAAGCAAATAAAAAGTAGTGGAAAGAAGAAGTGCCTACTTCTCGCCCGATTGATGATGTCGATGGGCTAATGTCACTAAGATTATATTATCTTATTGTCAATTTGTGGGCACTTAGTGTGCTCACTTTTTATTTAAACTACAAACTGCACAAATTGGAGGTGTCTATTATTAGCAGATTTGATAACAGAAAACCAAAACAACCTGATGAGTTAGTTAATGAAAAAATCCGTTTTAAAGAAGTACTAGTAATTGATCAAAATGGTAATCGTTTAGGAGTTAAAAACCGCAATCAGGCAATTGATATGGCTTATAACGAAGGGCTTGATTTAGTGTGCGTAGCACCAAATGCTAAACCACCAGTATGTCGTATAATGGATTTTGGGAAATATCGTTTCGAGCAACAAAAGAAAGCTAAAGAAATGAAACGTAATTCTAAAGTTGTTTCTTTAAAAGAAACTCAATTGTCAGTGACAATTGATACACATGATAAAAATGTTAAATTAAAAAGAACATTAAAATGGTTAGAAGAAGGAAATAAAGTTAAGATTGCAATTAGATTTAGAGGACGTCAATTAGCTCATACAGAACTTGGTAAAAAAGTTATTGATGACTTTGTAGCTGAATGTGCGGAAGTTGGGCAAATTGAAAAACCAGCCAAGCTTGAAGGTAGAACTCTGACTGCGATAATTGCACCAAAGAAAAAATAATTCAGGAGGGAATATATTATGCCAAAAATGAAATCACATAGTGGTCTAAAAAAACGTTTAAAAAGAACAGGTAGCGGTAAATTGAAACGTAGCCATGCATACACTTCACATTTATCACATAATAAAACTCATAAACAAAAGAAACATTTGGCTAAATCAGGATTAGTTAGTGCTTCAGATTACAAGAGAATTAAATCAAGATTATCAAAATAATTAATGTAGGAGGAATGAAATATGGCAAGAGTTAAAGGTGGATATACTACTAGACATAGAAGAAAGAAAATATTAAAGTTAGCCAAAGGATATTATGGTTCTAAACATAGATTATATAAAACTGCAAATGAACAAGTAATGCATTCATTGGCTTATTCATATCGTGATAGAAGACAAGTTAAAAGAGATATGAGAAAATTATGGATTGCTCGTATTAACGCAGCTGCTAGATTAAATGATATTTCTTATTCTCGTTTAATGCACGGATTAAAATTAGCTAACGTTGAAATTAACCGTAAAATGTTATCTGAAATTGCAATTAGTGATCCAAAAGGATTTACTGCAATTGTAGATACAGCTAAAAAAGCATTAGCAAAATAAAAAATGGTTTACTGGTCTAAGAGAATTGCTCTTAGACTTTTTATTTATTTACTCAATTATGCTATAATCGTTGTAGGAGATGATGGGTATGAAAAGAGTAGAAATGCAAGTTGATTTTTCTAGTAGTATTGAAAAAGTTTTTCAAACGGTTACTGATTTAATGGATTGTTCATGGCGCAGTGATTTAGCTAAAGTTGAAAAAATTGATGATAATAAATTTATTGAATATAATCGTAAAAATCAGGCTACTAAGATTTTAGTAACTGATTGTCGCCAAAACACTCAATTTGAATATGAAGTTCAGACTAATAATTACAAAGGACATTGGAGCGGGCAGTTTGCCAGTCTGCCTGATAATGGCTGTCGTTTGTTTTTATTGTTTTATTTTGAACCTAATTCAATTTTAGGCAAGTTTGTTCGAGTTGATCGTTTTGAACAGCGCTATATTGAGGATCTAAAAAAGAAATTAGGGGAATAGCCAAGGATAACCTTGGTTTTTTATTTTGTTGTAATTGACTATTGTTGAAAGCGCTATTATAATCATAATATTAGGTTTTGAAGGAGGATGTGATGGGTAATTTTAAGTTTGCATTATCAATGTTAGTCAAAGGATCTAAAAAGAGCTTTTTTTATGGAATAACATTAGTTTTTACTATCGCTGTTACTTTTATTTTCTTTAACATAATTAATAATGATTATTTAAAAAATCAGGGAATTGTATCTGGTGGAGCGACCTGGAAACAGGTACAAGTGCCTTTTTCGACATCTTTGTCTTTTTTAATTATCATTTTTTGTTGTTTTATGATTTTCTTTGCTAATGATTTTTTTATTTCCAGAAAAACTAGTGAAATAGCAATTATGACTCTTTCTGGAAATAGTACGGTTAGATCTACTTTATATTTGATTTATCAGACATTTACATTATTATTGATAGCGACGCCGTTTGGGATTGGAATTGGGCGTTTAATTACCCCACTGATCAACTATATGATGTATCAATATTTAAATGTCCATGCATCAATTTATCAAATATCGATAAATACCTATCTAGAAACTTTGATCGTCATTATTATTATTTTAGCTACTTTATCGGTGTTTGCCAGTGGCTATATTTATCGCAATGATATTTCTTTTTTATTGCACCAAGAAAAAGCTATGGATATTAATCCTAATAATGAAGGTAAAATCAAGCCGATTTTATTCATTAGTTTATATTTTATTGGGATTGTAATGATGTTTATGGCCAAACACAGCGCTAACAACTATATTATGCCTACTGCAGTAGGAATTGTGGCCATGATTGGGGTAATTAAGTATTTTCTACCAGAGTTTGTTAAATGGTTCAAAAAGAAGTATTTATTGGAAAAACGTTATGCTTTGATTTATGTGTCTAACTTAGCTTATTCAATTCGGCGGGCCCTTCTATTGATTGCTTTATTAATGGCCATGGTTACTGGAATGATCGTTATTATGGCAACTTATTATAGTTCGCCTCGGGAATTTATTACTGCGTTTATTGGATACATCGTACTTACAATTTTATTGGTTATTAGTTTAATTTATAAATATTGTATGGAGGCTCAAACGCGAACGGTGTTGTTTTTGAATTTATGGAAAATTGGTTATACTCGAAATGAAGTCAAGAAGGTCATTAAACGTGAAGTATTTTATTTTTATTTGTTATTGTTATTAATTCCGCTGATATATGTTCTTTTTATAGCTGGGAGATTTGTTTATTATCAGCAGTTAAGTATTTCATTAGCGCTAGTTATTTGCTTGATTTATTTAATTGCGATTATAATTTCAGGATTGTTAACTAGCTATAATTATCAAAAATTAGTTATGGTACGTTTTAAAGGAGGAAAATAGGGTGGAAAAAAAGGTGATTTTGAAAGCTAAAAATGTAACTAAGATTTATGGAGTTGGAACTAAAAATCCTTATACAGCTTTAAAAGATGTTTCATTAGAGATGTATGAAGGGGAGTTTGTTTGTGTAATGGGACCTTCGGGTGCTGGGAAATCGACATTTATCAATAATTTATCAACTATTGATATTCCGACAAAAGGTCTAGTTTATATTAATGGTACAGAGATTAGACAGATGTCAGAGAGAGAAATTGGAAAATTTCGTTATGAAAATTTAGGCTTTATTTTTCAAGAATTTAACTTATTAGATTCATTGACGATTTTTGAAAATATTGCCGTTCCTTTAACTCTGGCTGGAAAGAAAAAAGACGAAATTACTGAATCAGTAAATAAAATAGCCGAAAAGTTAGATGTTGCGATGATCTTAAATAAATATCCAAGTGAATGTTCCGGTGGCCAAAGGCAGCGAGCTGCGATTTGTCGAGCATTAGTTACAAATCCAAAATTAATCATTGCTGATGAGCCAACTGGAAATCTAGATAGTAAAAATTCTCATGAATTACTTTCACTATTTAGAAAGCTGAATCAAGTTGATGGTGTATCTATCCTAATGGTTACCCATGATTCTAAGATTGCATCTTATTCTTCAAAGCTTCTATATATCAAAGATGGAGTTATTGATGAGACGATTGAACGAGGTAATTTGAGTCAAAAAGAATATTTTTATCAAATAGTAGATATCAATTCGACAGAATCGCAGGCGTTATTTGACTAATGGGCGTTGTTAGATTAGCTTTTCAATCATTAAAAAGTGATAAATTAAAAAGTCTATTTTACTTTTTATCATTTGTTTTAACAACGATCTTTATCTTTTTATTCTTTAATTTGACTTTAAATCCTCATACAGGAATCAATCTCGGTGGTCGTGATGAAACGATCGTTACGCCCATTGCTGTATTTGTTATTTTTATTGCCATGTTATGCGTATTTATGGCTAATGATTTTTATGTTCACGCTAAAAGTAAAGACATTTCAATCGTTTTAATGTCAGGAGCATCGGTTTATAAAGTAGGAGCTTATCTATTATTGCAAAGTTTAGCTATTATGGTCGTGGCAATTCCTGTTGGGCTGTTATTAGCTTATTTTTTAGTGCCGGTAGTTAATCACATTTGTTATTTGGCATTTGATTATCAAGGAAATATTAATTATATTAGTCAAAATAGTTTTTTAGCTACGGCAATCATTTTATTTTGTGAAATTGGCTGGTGTACTTATTTAAATATGGGATATTGTTATCGAACTAATGTCAATACCATGATAACTGATAGTATTAAAATGGAAAATTTTGGTTTTGAAATTAAGAAACCATCAAATATTGTTTATTTATTGGCGTTTATTATTCCTATTTTTGTATTTCCATTTTTAAGTAGTGTTGAAGACTATTTACTGTTATCGCTGGTTGGGGTTTTTGGATTATATGGTGTTATTAAACATATTGTACCTGAAGTTTTATCACGACTGCAAAAAGATCGAGGAATTGAAAATCGGTATTTATTAATTACTTTTGGTAATGTTAAGTATGATTTTCAAAAAATCCGGATGATCGTGATTTTAGTGATGATGGCTTCGATTATTTTAATGTGCAGTACTCTTTATACTATCATGACACCGTTAGTTAGTATGATTGTCTTATTGTCGTATTTTAGTGTTATGGTATTATTATCGGTTACTACGATTTTTAAAATGGGAATGGAACTTAAAAATCGACAGAAAGCTTTTACGAATTTGTTTTATTTAGGTTATCGTATTAATGAATTAAAAAAGATAATCAATTATGAAATGATTATCTTTTATGGCATGATCATGATAATTCCCATGGTTTATCAAATTATCATGGTTAGTCGTCTTTATTTTTTAGGGCTAATTACTCCATATCTAATCATTGTTATGGCCTTGATTGAAATAATCCCAATGCTTTTATGTTTGATTATTACCACTGTTATGTATTATCGGATTTTACCCAAGGCTATTTGAACCATTTTTTAAAGAATGGTTCTTTTTTGTTTTTCTTGGATTTTTTAGGGCGCTGGATATTAAATGGATCACAGGGTTCTAAAGTTTTGACATCATAGAAGATGACTTCTTTAGTTTTAGTATCTAAGATACAATAAGTTGGATTCCGGTATTGTCCACGGGGATAAGAAACACTGCCAGGGTTGATAATAAGGGTATTATCGATTTCATCGAGATAAGGTTGATGAGTGTGACCAAAACAAATAATATCAGCTTTTTTTTCTTTACCAGCTCGATAGAGTTTTTCAAGATTATAACCGACATCATAAAGGTGACCGTGGGTAATAAAAAATGTTAAATGGTCTAAAGTGATAACTCGAGTATTTGGAATATTATTTCCATAATCATTATTTCCACGCACTAGATAAAAGTTATTTAAGGGCATGCCATCATAACTCATATAGATATCACCGCAATGAATATAATAATCAACATGATTGTTATGTAGTAAATCCATCAATCTCGTTTTGGACATTGCATGGGAATCGGATAAAATCATTACTTTCATTTTTGTCCCTCCTAATAGGATAATTTTAGCATTTTTAGTTGTAAAAATCTTTGAATTAAATAAATTATTTTAATTTTATTTGAAAAAGATGATAAAAATCATTGATCAAAAAGTCATTTATTAATCAAAGTAATTTGAGAAAAATAAATAAAATTTTGGTTAAATTTGGTTAAGAATCTTCAGGAAAATCAAGGGAGAAGGTTTGGATTGAAATATGTTTCGTGATATAATAATTATATAGCTAAATGCAAGAAAGGTTGTGAGGTGATGGAGAATTTTATCACTTTTAAAGATGTCAAAAAAATATATAAAGTTGGTGATGTAGAGATTCCAGCATCTAATGGTGTTGATTTTACGGTAAAAAAAGGCGAGTTTGTGGTAATTGTTGGACCTTCTGGCGCTGGTAAAACGACAATTTTAAATCTATTAGGTGGTATGGATAAGGCGACAAGCGGGAAAATCATCGTCGATGGTCAAGATGTGGCTAAATATAGTGAAAAGAAGTTAACACAGTATCGCCGCGATGATATCGGATTTGTCTTTCAGTTTTATAACTTAGTCCAAAATCTAACGGCATTAGAAAATGTTGAGTTAGCTTCCCAAATATCCAAAAATCCACTGGATGTTAAGATGGTCCTGGATCGGGTTGGTTTGACTGATCGGATGAACAACTTTCCAGCGCAGTTATCAGGAGGAGAACAACAGCGGGTAGCAATTGCAAGAGCTATTGCCAAAAATCCTAAATTGCTGTTATGTGACGAACCAACTGGGGCCTTGGATTATCAAACAGGAAAAGCTATTTTAGCGTTACTTAGAGAAATGTGCGACAAATATTCGATGACGGTTATTGTTATTACTCACAATAGTGCTTTAGCACCAATGGCCGATCGCGTAATTCGATTGAAAAATGGCCGAGTTGATTCAATGCATTTGAATGAAGCTCCAAAACCAATTGCTGAAATAGAGTGGTAGTATGAAAAAACAGGCTTATGTAAAAAATCAAATTCGCACTATTTTCAATACTAAAGCGCGTTTTTTGTCAATCTTTTGCATTGTTTTTCTAGGAGCAGCTTTTTTTGCTGGATTACGGCATACGCCTTTGATTATGGAAGAGTCGATCAATCAATATCTTGCTGATCATCAATTTAATGATTTGAATTATGTGGCAACTTTGGGTTTTACTTTAGATGATGTTGCTGCAATTAGTGATGTTGATGAAGTTAAAGTGGTTGAATACGGTAATCGTTTTGATGCATTAGTTTCTTTTAATGATCAGGTCAATGGGGTTAGCGTATATACTAATTTAGATTTTGAAAATCAGGTCAATCAAGTTGAACTGGTTACTGGAAAATATCCCAATCAAGATAATGAGTGTTTAGTTGATTATAATTATGCAACTCAAGCTGATATCAAAACAGGCGATACGATCATTGTATCCAATGATAATGGAACTAAAGAGTTTATAGTTATTGGTTTGATTAATGATCCCCGTTTTT
Source organism: uncultured Thomasclavelia sp. (assembly GCF_944324745.1). Classification (GTDB taxonomy): domain Bacteria; phylum Bacillota_I; class Bacilli_A; order Erysipelotrichales; family Coprobacillaceae; genus Thomasclavelia. The sequence continues at coordinate 21,946 of NZ_CALUXO010000035.1, forward strand.
TAAGTTCAGTTGAACGAGGAACTAATTCACTTGGGGATGGGACCAATGAAGGTTTTATTCAAATTTTGACCAGTGGCAATGAAAATCTGGCTTTACCGCAGGATTTATATGATCTAAGAGAAACAACAGTTTTTAATGAAATTAGGATCACATTAAAAAATGAAAATAATTATCAGTATTTTAGTGATGATTATTTAGATTATGTTCAAAATGTTAATCAAAAAATTGAAAAAATTTTAGATCAGCGAGTAGAAGATGTTAATAAACAATTAGTAGATGATGCTAATGAAGCTTATAATCAAGGTTATCAAGAATATCAGGATGGATTAAAGCAATATCAGGATGGTTTAAATGCTTATAATGATGGTGTAGCCCAATATGAGGATGGCTTGAAACAATATCAAGACGGCCTTAATGCTTATAATGACGGTTATCGTCAATATCAAGATGGTCTAAAGGCTTATAATGCTGGATATAGCCAATATGAAGATGGTTATAATGAATACTTATCAGGAAAAGCTCAATATGATGCTGGATTAGCTAGTTATAATCAGCAGGTAAGTGAATATGAAACATATAAAGTACAATACGATCAGGTTTCAGGATTATATGATCAGTTAGTAGCTAAGTATCAATCGATGATTGATGCCGGAATACCGGAGACCACACCAGAATTAGTAGCATTAAAGGAACAAATTACTCAAATTGAGCAGTTGGCATACGCTGTAAGTCAGTATGAAGCTAATTTACCAGCAGCCAAAGCTACTTTGGATGCTTCATTTACCGAATTAGAAAGTGCTCGAGTTACTTTGGAAAATACTAAGGCAACGTTAGATGCTTCAAAAGCGACTTTAGATGAAACCGGTACTACTTTAGCTGATTCTAAAAAACAGCTAGATCAAAGTAAAATAACACTTGATGAAACTAAAAGTTTGTTAGATGAAACCAAGGTTGATTTAGACAATGCTGCGGTAGAATTAGATAATGCTTTAGTTGAATTGGAAGATGGTAAAGAAGCACTTGATGATATTCCAACTGGTGAGTTAGTAACTTTAACTAGAGAAGAAAATGTCGGAGTATTAAGTTTTTCTTCAGCTAGTGATTCTATCGATGCTATTGCTGCAATTTTCCCGTTGATTTTCTTTTTAGTTGCGGCGTTAGTCAGTATGACGACGATGACTAGAATGGTAGAAGAACAACGAGTTCAAAGTGGTACTTTTAGAGCATTAGGTTATCATCGAAAAGATATAACTAATCAATATATAATTTATGCTTTTTTAGCAACATTTATTGCCAGTATCATCGGAATTATTGCTGGAGTATATTTTTTCCCTACCATTATTTATGGTTTGTATCAGCGGATGTTATTTAATGTGGGAGCACCAATTAAAATTGTCTTTGATCTGATTATCTGCATACAAACTTTTGCTGTTTCAGTAGCGATTATTTTATTAGTAACTTATTTAGTTGCTCATCGTGAAGTTAGTGAAATGCCAGCTAGTTTATTAAGACCAAAGGCTCCTAAGATGGGTAAGCGAATTGTTTTAGAGCGTATAACTTTTATTTGGCAACGTCTTTCTTTTAATCAGAAAGTAACAATGCGCAATATTTTCCGCTATAAAAAGCGATTCTTTATGTCAATCATTGGAATTGCCGGATGTACTGCTTTGATCGTTACCGGTTTTGGGATCCGTAATTCAGTATCTACCTTAGCGGATAAACAATACGGCGAAATTTTTACTTATGATGGTTTAGTGGTATTTAATAGTGGCATGGGTGATCAAGCTTTAGCCTCAGCAGTAGCTGATTTTAAAGACCAAAAGTCAATTGAAAACGTTAGTACTTTCCAGCGTGAAAGTGCCACAGTTCATGGTGATAAAGATTATTATGGTACATTAGAAGTCTTTGAAAATGACAAACAGCTCAGTCAATTTATTAATTTAGTTGATTATCATGATCATCAAAAAATAACTTTAGATAATCAAGGTGTTGTTATTTCAGCTAAATTATCTGAATTATTAGGAGTAGAACCAAGTGATAAGATTAAAATAACGATCGATGATCATGAATATGAAGTAAAAGTTACAGGATTGATGACTCTCTATTTCCAACATCAGCTTTATATGACTAAAGATTTTTATGAAGATCTAACAGGTAATACGGTTGAAGAAAACTATGCTTATTTTTCTTTAGATAGACAGGAAAGTGAAGATAAAATCACTGAATATTGTAATAATAATGATAATATTAGTTCGGTGAATTATACTGCTGGAATATCTCAAAATTTTAGAGATCAAATGATTAGTATCGATAGTGTAGTTATTATCTTAATTGTTTGTGCCGGGGCTTTGGCATTTATTGTTTTATATAACCTGACTAATATTAATATTCAAGAAAGAAAGAGTGAAATTGCTACTATCAAGGTCTTAGGTTTCTATCCTAAAGAAGTTTATGATTATGTTTTTAGAGAGAATATCATTTTATCAGTTATTGGTTCAATCCTAGGTTTAGGATTAGGGAAAGTATTGCATATGTTTATTATTTATACAGTTGAAGTTGAATTGGCGATGTTTATTCGAACAGTTAATTTAATGAGCTTCGTTTTAGCAATTATTTTCACTATTGCTTTTACGTATTTAATTGACTTTGGAATGCGCAGAGTATTGAATAAGATTGATATGGTTGAATCTCTAAAAAGTATTGAATAATGCTAAAAAATGGATATTTGGAAGAATTTGTTTTATGAATATGCAAATTATTATTTAGGACTAAAGAAAATCTTAAGTTTTTCTTAAAAAAAATTAAAAAAATTCAATTTGCTAAAATGCAATGATAGTGGGAGCTTTGGCGGATTGTATACAATGTAAGATGGTTTCAGGGGTGGATTTTTAATTCAAAAAATATTATAATAAGCCTTGGATATGTTATTGAAAGGAGGTAACGAATGGAAAGAGATATAAAAGAGGGCATAAAAAAGGTGGTGGATGAGTACATCACTAATAGAAAAGCTATGTTCATTCCAATTGCAGCCGTAGCTAGTTTCATGTTAGTTGGTTATGCCGCTGCAGATAAAGAAAAACCAGAAATTATATCTAATCAGATTGATTTAGTTTATGGTGAAGAATTTGATGTTAATAGTATTGATATTAGCGACAATAAAGATAGTCGTGACGATATTTTAGTTTCAGTTGATACTGCCTCATTAGACGTAGACCAATTAGGAAGCTATGATGTGAAAGTAAGTGCAACTGATGCTGCTTCAAATGAAGCAACTAAAACAGTAACTGTTAATGTTGTTGACATTGAGGCTCCAAAAATTGAAGCTCTAGGTTCTAGCCAAGGGTATGTTATTGAAGTACCAATTAATGGAAGTACTGATTTTGCAAGTTATGTAAAAGCTACTGATAATGTTGATGGTGAGGTTACACCATTCATTAAAGCTAGCGAACCATTAAATACAGCTGTTAAGGGACAACAAGATATTACTTTAACAGTTGATGATGCTTCTGGAAATGAAACAGAAGAAACATTTACATTTGTTGTAAGTGACTTAGAAGCACCAGTTATCAATTTAACACAAGGTGATACTGTTACAGTTGATTATGGAAGTGCTTTTGATTTAAATGCGTATGTTAATGTTACTGACAACGTTGATGGTGTAATGACACCTAACGTTGAAGGTGGGGTTGATACATTAAAATTAGATGAAACACAACCATTAAAATTAAGTGTTACTGATAGTTCTGGAAATGTTTCTGAAGCTACATTAAATGTAGTTGTAAAAGATCTTTCTGCTCCAGTTATTTCATTAAGTCAAAGTGAAATTACAGTTAACGCTGGTGATTCTGTTGATTTCAGTTCTTATATTAGTTCTGCAATCGACAATAAAGATGGTGATGTTCGTGGAAATGTACAGATTGCGGCTCCAAGTACATCTAGTTCTGGGACTAAGACAGCTACATATTCAGTTACCGATGCTGCTGGAAACACTGGTACTGCAAGTTTAACTGTTAAAGTTAACAAGAAGGTTTCTTCTTCAGGCAATAAATACAGTGGATCTGCTCCAAGCAACAATTATGGTAATAGTGTCTTGTCTGCTGCTTATTCTCGTTTAGGATGCCCATATAAATGGGGTGCTGAAGGGCCTAATGCCTTTGACTGTTCTGGTTTTGTTAAATGGTGTTATGCTCAAGTAGGAGTATCTTTACCACATTCATCTTCAGCTTTAAAGAGTGCTGGAACTCAAATTAGTATTTCTAATGCACAACCTGGGGATATCTTATGGAAATCTGGACACGTTGGAATTTATATTGGAAATGGACAATACATCCACGCACCTCAAACTGGTGATGTAGTTAAAATTTCATCGGTATCAAGTTCTGGATTTGTATGTGCTATTAGAGTAAAATAGTAAAATTAAGACTTACTGATATATCAGTGAGTCTTTTTTTTGTTTTAAATTAATGGTCAGACTTTGATATCAAATCGAAAAAAGAAGTTTTATTGGTAAATGTTGATGTTCCATAATCTTTTGTGTTTTTTTAATAATCAGTATATAATTAAATAGTAAAGGCAGCTGTTTTAAGATTAGTGTTATAATATAATTATTGATAATAATCAGTTGATTTAAAAGAATAGAAAAAGGTTAGGTGAATTTATGTTTGTAGCAACAAGTAAACAGATGAAAGCATATGATCAGGCTTTATTAAACGAAGGATATCAGATTGAAGAACTGGTAGACAAAGCCAGTGATAAAATACTGCCACATTGTTTAAATTATAATCGAATCGTAGTTGTTTGTGGTCCGGGTAATAATGGGGCAGATGGAATATCATTAGCAATTAAATTACATATTCGCTCTCGTGCAGTTAAAGTTTATTGCTTTGGAAATCCTGAAAAGTTTTCAAAAGCTAATAATTTTTATTTGCAGCAAGCTCAAGAAATGGAGGTTCCGATTACTATCATGGCTTTAGAAGATCTTAAAGCTTTTGAAAGTGATATCCGCTGGGCTGATTTAATTGTTGATGCGATGTTTGGTTTTGGCTTAAATAGTCCTGTTAGAGGAATGGCCAAGACACTGGTTGATTTGATAAATGAACAAAATAATGCTGAAGTAATAGCGATTGATATTCCTACAGGTTTAAGCCCTGATAAAGGAGTTCCATTAGGGAGTGTAATCAAAGCCCACAAAACAGTTACGCTAACGTCGATTAAACAAGGGTTTTTAAATGATGAATGTCATCAATATACAGGTGAAATAGCAGTTGAATTATTACAGGCTAAAGATTTACGACAAGAATTAAAATTGGCTAAATTAGTTAGTCCATTATGGGTTAAAAATCACTTGAAGCAACGTGATTACTATGGCTATAAGGGGACTTATGGAAAAATATTGCATTTAACTGGATGCAATCACTATCGAGGAGCGGCTTTGCTAGCCAGCAAGGCGGCTGTTTATACTGGTAGTGGGATAGTTTGTGTTTGTTCAACTGATAAAGTGATCGATGCTTTGACAGTGATGACACCAGAGTGTACTTCAATGATCAGACCAGAAAGATTAACAATAGAAATATTTGATAATTATAATGCTATTTTGATTGGTTCTGGCTTGGGACTAAATAGTCAGAGTGAACAGTATTTAATCGACGTTTTAACTAATGCTAAATGTCCAATCGTCATTGATGGCGATGGTTTAACTTTATTGGCAAAACATTTAGATTTATTAAAGAGTGTGACAGTACCGGTCATTTTAACACCACATGTTGGTGAATTTAAACGGTTATGTCCAGTTAGCGATGAATTAGATATGGTAGAAAAAGCAACACAGTTTGCTTTAGAGTATCAGGTTATTATGGTTTTAAAAGGACCAAATACTCTAATTAGTGACGGAATTCATGTTTATCGAAATATTACTGGAAATAAAGCAATGGCTACGGCTGGTATGGGTGATGTTTTAGCAGGAATTATTTCTAGTTTTCTAGGACAAGGATATCAAGCTATTGATAGTGCGATATTAGGTGTTTATCTTCACGGGACTTGTGGAGATGAACTTGAAGACCATAATTATACTGTAATTCCTAGTGAGTTAATTAAATTAATTCCAGAGGCGATGCAAGTGATTTTAAATGAAAACAGCTCAAAATAATTAACTGAGCTGTTTTCATTATATTATTTATTTTTCTTTCTTTCCTTTAAAACAGTCAATAACAACCAAATTCCTAATCCGACTGCGGTCATAAAACCAATAAAACCTAAAGCAGGAATACCAAAAACTTTAGGTGTCATCTGTGTTGTACAAAGCAAACTACTGGCCATCAATAATCCGGCACTGACAATTCCAACAATCAATTTATTAACCATATGATTTATTGCTTTCATTGGTACGCTAGATTCCATAATATCTAAGTTTACCTTTAATCTTCCCTTCATGATCATTTTAAAGACTTCGGAAAGTTGTATTGGAAGATTGAGGATGTTTTGACTAGCATCATATAGCTTTTTTGCAGAATTTGTTAATTCTTTTTTTATATCAAATTCTTTTGACAGATGACTAGCAACATGGTTGGCGGCAATTTCAATGATACTAATATGAGGATCTATTAACATTACCGTACTTTCAATCGTTACTAATCCCCGTGCCAACATGCTTACTCCTTTAGGCATGGAGATTCGATGTTTATGAGCAATCATAAAAATTTCTTGGACTACATCACCCAGGTTAATATCAGTTAAATCCATTGTCACATAGCGTTTCATAAAGGTTTCAATATCATCATAAAATAAAGCATAGTCAATTCGATTATCATGTTGGCCTAGAGTTAAAATTACATCAACCAGTTTTTGAGTATCATTTTGTCCAATGGCTAAAACGGCATCTTTCAACAAATCTTTATCAAAACGATTTAAAATTCCCATCATTCCAAAATCAATCCAGACAATTTTTCCATCTCTGATTCTTAAATTACCCGGATGGGGATCGGCATGAAAAAACCCATCATCAACAATTTGTTTAATATAGTTTTCGGCTAACTTTGCAGCAATTTCTTTTAAATCATAGCCGGATGCTTTTAGTGTGATACGATCATCAATTTCATAACCTTCAATATACTCCATTACCAGCACTTTGCTGGTACTATATTCATCAATAATCTTAGGAGCTGCGATGAAATTAATATCTTGGTGAAAATGAGCGAATCTTTTAGCAAAATTAGCTTCGTTTAGAAAATCCATTTCTTCTTTAGCAGTATGCCAAAATTCATCTAAAACGATATTTAAATCAACAACACTTCCTAAAACATCATTTAACTTTAAAATTTTTACGGCCCGACGGATCAAAGAAATATCTCTTTCCATCATATCATAAATACCCGGACGTTGAACTTTTACAACAATTTGACGTCCATCTTTTAATGTTGCTTTATGAACTTGAGCAATAGAAGCACTTCCTAAGGGAGTAACATCAAAATTAATAAATACTTGGTTTAAATCTTCTTGATATTCATTTTCGATAACTTTTTTTACTACATCTAAGTTCATAGCCGCAACATTATCTCTTAACTTCACTAATTCTCGACAATAACGCTGAGAAAACATATCTTGTCGTGAAGCCATTATTTGACCGATCTTAACAAATGTTGGTCCTAGATCCTCTAAAATCATTCTAAACTTTACTGGATCAATTCCTTTTGTTATATGATGTTTTCTCAGGATTGCCAGAATTTGTGCCAGACGCCGTTTGGTAGATAAACTATTATTTTGATTCATTCTTTAATTTTTGTAATTCCTCAATCTTTTGTTTTAATTTTTCTAAGTCATCTACGTCCATTTTTTGCAAATCTTGTTCAACTGTTTCAACACTTACAGGTTTTCTAAGTTTTTCGGCAACATTATGTTTAAGTTCTTCGTTTAAAACCTTTCCCTGTTCAACTGTTAACTCACCTTTTTTAACTAAATCTTCAACTACTTCTTTGGACTTTTCAGCTGTTATGGCAACAGCACCAATTCCTGCTAATAATAACTTTCTTAGATCTTCACTAAAATTATTCATAATGTCTCCTCCTTTTTGTAATTTAATCTCATAGAAACTTGTATCTGGTAATCAATTGTCGTCACTGTTGATTTCTCTACCGTTTTAGCTATGGTTTTATAGCTTATAAAATTGGTTTTTTTAATTATTTTTGTGATTTCAATATTAATAACATGAGCTTTTTGCCTTGATAATATTAAGAATATTTTCACCATGAAATCAATAACAAATTTTCTAAAAATAACAGTACTGACAACATCTAAAAAGAAAAATTTATCTATTAAATTATGACTATAACATTAATTTATAAAGATTATTTAGATCATTAAGCAATAGCATCTTTATTACCCAGTTTCTATGATTATTTATATTCTTATTTTACAACGAATTTATATAAATGTGTAGTTTTAGAAACAAGATAAAATAAACATAAGCTCGTGTCTTATCGCTATTTTTAAAGTAAATGTTTAAAAATATCTGATAAAAAACAACCCAAATATCTGGGCTGTTTAGTAGATTATTTAGTCATAGTCGCTTTTCGTTTAATGATAGTAATATTCCGACCATTATCTTTATTTTTACGATAACTAAAAAACAAATCATCATTTTCAACCGTACAATATGGAGAAACGGTGATATTTTTTTCAAGAACGCCTAAATTTAATAGCATCTGTTTATTTAAGCCTTTGTTATCTAATTGATAATGTAATTCGTCAGTTTGATAATAAAATGGGCTAGTGTCAAAATCCATCTGTTTAACTAAATCGATGACATTATCCATAACTTCTAAGCAATCTTGACAAATGCAAGGACCAATATAAGCTTTGATTTGTTTAGGGTCACAGTGTTCATGATTGATTAAATGACTAGTTACTTTAGAAACAATTTGCTTAGTTGTTCCTAGCCAGCCTGAATGAATAGCAGCAATTATCTCAGTATCTTGACAATATAATAATACTGGCGTGCAGTCAGCATGAAATGATAATAAAAATAAATCACTATCTTTAGTATATAAGGCATCAGTTTCTTGGAAAGCTGATTCGTGATCGTAGATGCCTTTACCCCCATCTTTTAAACTTACTTCTTTAAAATTAGCTGAATGGACTTGCCGTGGAGCAACCATATGATCAAAATCGGTTTTTAATAGTTTGGCTAATTGTTGGCGATTGTTTAAAATTAATTGTTTATCAGGGTTATTAAACGACATATCACCAAGTTCTTTGGTAACAGTATAGGCTTCAATATTTGAAGCAATATTCCATGGTATTAATTTCATATTTTTTCCTTTCTGTGTAATTTGTCTAAGTTTCAATTAAATCAAAACATATAGTATATTAAAGGAGGTGGAAATGATGTTTTGCAATAATTCATGTTGCTGTGGTTGTCAAAATAATTGCCGGGCAACACCAATCGTAGCTCCTAGAAAAGTATGTACTAAATGTACTAATCAATATGTTGAACAACCAATTATTTGCCCAATCGAATGCCGACATGTTTGTAACGTAGTTTATTATCCACGGTATTATCCTCGTTATGAACAAACTTATTTCACACAAAGTAATGGTAATCCATTTACTAATGCAGGATTTAATGGAAACAACAGTGGTTATAATACTAACGTAACCAACGGAAGCTGTGGCTGTGGTAATTAGAAAAGATAGATGCGTTAAGCATCTATTTTTTTTCTAATTCCTCGAAACAGGCCATGTCAGGATCGATATAAATTGTTTTATAACTATCTAATAAAACTTGTCCGGGTTTGCCACCATGAGGTTTTTTTAAAGTTTTGACTAATGTATAGTTTACCGGAACACTACTGCTGTTTTTACCTTTTGATAAACAAGCGGCCATATTGCTGGCAAGACGAATCGTATATTCATCTAAATTATTACCTTTGACAATTACATGGCTTCCAGGCATATCTTTAACATGAAACCAGGTATCATAGCGATGGGCGTGTTTAAATGTTAAATAATCATTTTGAAGATTATTTTTACCAACCCAAATTTCAATTCCATCTTTAGTAAAGTAGGTTTCAAAAGCTGGATGTTTTTGTTTTCTAATAGTGTTATTTTTCTTTTTCTTTCTTAGATAACCTTGTTGTTCTAATTCATCTTTAATTTCTAAAGCATCATAATATGACGCATTATTCATTAAAGTAATTAGGCTGTCAAAGTAATTGATTTCTTTTTTGGTTAGATCAATTTGTTCATTTAAGACATTGATAGAATTTTTGGCTTTTTGATATTTATTATAATATTTTTGGGCATTAGCTTTAGGGTCAAGTTTCTCGTCTAGATCAACCATGATCTTTGTTCCATCATAATAATTGTCTAATTCTATATGGCGCATTCCTTTTTTTATTAAATGGAGATTAGAATATAATAAGTCGCCAATAATTCGATATTCATCACTATTTTTAGAATCATCCAAGGTTGCTTCTAATTTTGCTAATTTATTAACATTTTTTTGATATTCGTTTTGAATAAATTTCATTAAATTCGAAGTCTGTTGCTTGATTCGTTCTTTTTGATCAATTAAATTAAAATGTAAATCTAGACCATCAAATAATGGATAACTTTCAGGTTTAACATTTAAGTGAGTTAAAGGAATCAAATGAAAATATTCACGATCATCAACTTTAGATAAATAAAGAGTGTCACTAGTTTGCAGTTGATTCATGATAGCCTTAAAATCTTCACCATTATCATGACGATAAATAATTTCTTTTGATAAAATTGGCGATACTCCCTGATATACTTTCGTTAAATTATTGTTTTCAATAAACTCACTAACAAACGGATTTAGTTTATTAGGGTTCATTGGCGGTAATCGATAAATGGCCCCAGGTTGAATAAACCGTTCGCTATTAATATTAGGAGTAATGCGTTTTAAACAATCAATGATTTTGTTTTCATGATTACATAAAATAATATTTGAATGTTTACCCATAATTTCGATATAACAATGATATTCAACATAATCACCAAATTCGTTGTAGCTAGCAAGGGTCATATGGCAAATTCGATCTAATTCAACTTGCTCAATCTCTTTAATATAACCACCATCTAAATGTTTTCTAAATAGCATGGTCAAGGGATTAGGACTATCAGGAGTCGGATAGTTTAAATTAGTTAACTGAATTCTTGCATACATGGGATGACAAGATAACAGTAACTTAAAGTTAGTTCGTTGACTACGAATGTTAATTAATAATTCATATTTAGAAATCTGGTAGATTTTATTAATTCTACCACCTTTAATCGTATCATTTAAAGCATCAATAACTCGATGCATCATTATTCCATCATAAGACATTTTCATCACCGCATTTAGTATATCATAGTTGCCAAATAAATAACATGAAAATAATTGACATTGTTTCTTTGATTTTGTATGATTGATATAATAAAAAATGACTAAGGGGTGTAGAACGTGCAAAAAGGAATGCTGATTATTTTAAGTGGCCCTAGTGGAGTTGGTAAAGGTACTGTAAGAGAAGAACTATTTAAAGATGATAGTTTAAATCTAGCATATTCAATTTCGATGACTACTAGAAAACCACGACCAAATGAAAGAGATGGGATTGATTACTTTTTCGTTGAAGAAAGTGAATTTGAAGAAAAAGTAAAGCAAGGAGAGTTATTAGAATGGGCTAAGTTTGTCGGTAATTATTATGGAACACCAAAAGAATATGTTGAAAAATTATTAGCTCAAGGTAAAAATGTTGTTTTAGAAATTGAGGTACAAGGGGCCTTGCAAGTAATGGAGAAATGTCCTGATGCCACAACTATATTTTTAGTACCACCTAGTATGGAAGAATTAGAACGAAGAATTCGCGGTCGTCGAACTGAAGAAGAAGCAATCGTTCAAGAACGTTTATCTAAGGCGCGCAAAGAAATTGCTACTAAGGATGAATATAAATTTGTTGTTGAAAATGATGATGTCATTAAAGCTAAAGATAAGATTGCGCAAATAATAAAGAATCATCAAACTAATCAGGATTAAAAAATCCTGATTTTTTAGTTTAGATATAAAATATTAGTGATTTGGAGGGTTAGAGATGAAAGTTGGATTAGTTTTAGAAGGCGGAGCCATGCGTGGGTTATATACAGCTGGGGTACTCGATGTTTTTTTGGATCAACAAATTAATATTGATGGAATTATTGGGGTTTCCGCTGGCGCTTTGTTTGGAGTAAATTATGTTTCTAAACAAAAAGGACGGACGCTTAGATATAATAAAAAATATGTTGGTGATAAACGTTATATGGGTTTACATTCACTAATAACGACTGGAAATATCGTTAATAAAGATTTTGCTTATTATCAAGTTCCTTTAAAGTTAGATCCGTTTGATCAAGAAACGTTTGCAAAATCAAATATTGAATTTTTAGCTACTGTTACTAATTTAAAAACCGGACAGCCAGAATATATTAAAATTATTAATGCTTATAAGCAAATGGAAGTTTTTCGAGCTACTTCAGCGATGCCATTTGTTTCTAAAATTGTCACTATCAATGATCAAGAATATCTAGATGGTGGTATTGCTGATAGTATTCCCATTGAAAAAGCCAAACAACTAGGCTATGATAAAATCATTGTTATTTTAACGAGACCAATAGAATATCGAAAGAAAAAAAGTAATCAATTAATTCCCAAACTTTTTTACCATCGTTATCCTAATTTCGTTCAAACCATCAACAATCGATATTTAAATTATAATAAAACAGTAGAAAAAATTATTGAATTGGAACAGGAACATAAAATCTTTGTCATCCGTCCCAGTAAAACCGTTCCAATTAAACGATTAGAAAAAGATCCAGATCGATTACAGGAAATTTATGATTTGGGAGTTATCGATGCTAATAAAATTATTAATGATTTAAAACAATATTTAACGGATTCTTAAGATGATATTTACTTGTTTTTGATAGTAACTGGTTGATAATCATTTAAAAATGATTGTAAAGGGAGGAGCTTAGAAAATGAGTAAAAAGAAGGATGTTATTTTATTTGATGTGTTAATTGTTTTGTATATGATTTATCATATCTATTCTTTTGGATGGGATTATTTTTTTATTGGTATGCACTTGTTGGGGATGGTTCTAATTAATGGTTTGATTCTAAAGTTTGATGATAAGTACGTTATTGGATCAGTAAGTGTTATAATATTATATGGGATTTCTTTTATTTATGATTATATTACTAAGCAAAGTATCGATTGTTATTGGTTGTTTTTGATTGTTGTGGTTATTGTTTCTAGTTTTGTTTTTAAAAAATATTCTCAGGATTAGATAGTAACTGCTAGATTTTTCTAGTGGCTTTTTGGAAATTTTTGATGGTTGTCTTTGTTTTGAGATTAATTAAGCTATAATATATTTAATGGATTTATTAATGAGTGTAGATATTCAGGAGGGAAAATGCTTTATTTAATCATTATAATTTTTATTCTAATTAATTTAGTGATCTTTTTTAGCTTTTTTAAAAATCCTAAGCAAAAAATAGCTGATAAAAGTTATGATTGTGGGATTGTTTGTGGTTATCCGGCTAATGATGATGGATCGCCTTCTAAAATTATGGCTTCAAGAGTAGAAGCTGGTGTTTATTTATATCAACAGGGAAAGATCAAAAAGTTGATTTTATCAGGTGGGGCTGTAAAAAATCAATATGTTGAAGCTAAAGTGATGCAAGAATATGCGGTTACTTTAGGGGTTTTATTAGAAGATACGATTGTTGAAGCTAAATCTCGAAGTACTTATCATAATTTAATGTATTGTAAAGAAATTGTAGCTGAGATGGGATTTAAAGATTGTTTAGTAATTACTAACAGCTGGCATCTTCGAAAAGCCGATCACTATGCTCGTAAATTTAAATATCACTATGTAATGTATAAAGCTAAAAAACCAGCTGATTATTCACTTATTAAGGTTATTTGTTTGCATATATATACTAATTTAAATATGTATATTAATTTATTTAAGGGATTATATTAACTGATTCCAGTAAAAAATTATGTTATAATTAAATAAGTTAAGGAGGTATTGGTCAATGAATGAAACAATTAATAATTTAATTACACGTCGTAGTGTTCGTAGTTTTCAAAATAAACAAGTTGATGAAGCAGCATTAAAACAAATTTTAGAGGCTGGTTTATATGCACCTTCTGGGATGGGACGCCAACCAACGATTATGGTTGTAGTTCAAGATCAAGAAACAATCAACCAGCTATCAAAACTTAATGCTGGAGTTATGGGAAATGATGGTGATCCGTTTTATGGAGCACCAACAGTTATTGTTGTTTTAGCTGATAGCACTGTTGGAACTTATGTTGAAGATGGAAGTTTAGTAATGGGTAATTTATTAAATGCAGCCCATGCTGTTGGAGTTGATTCTTGTTGGATCCATCGGGCTAGAGAAGTTTTCAATAGTCCTGAAGGTCAAGAATTATTGAAAAAATGGAATGTTCCTGAAAATTATGTGGGAATTGGAAACTGTATTTTAGGTTATGCAACGGAAACACCAGAAGCTAAGCCTAGAAAAGAAAATCGAATTATTCGAGTATAACTGCTTTTAAGCAGTTTTCTTTTTTTGGCATTATTAGCTGTTTGTGGTAGAATATTAAAAAAATGGAGTGATCTAGGTGTATATTGTACAAGTTTTAGTAGAACATCCAACGCATGCATTGGATACTAATTTTGATTATTTATCAAAAGAAGAATTATTGCCGGGAGTTCGGGTATCGATTACTTTTGGGTATCAGCATATAATTGGATATGTTACAGGATGTAAATTTACGGATAAAACTAAAGAAGAATTAGAACAGGAAGCCGGTTTTAAGTATCGTTATATTACTAAAGTGATTGATAAAAAGCCGTTGTTGAATCAGGAATTGCAAGATTTATCAATTACTTTAGCTAAATTAACACTTTCACCGCGAATCTGTTGTTTACAGGCAATGTTGCCGCCACAGTTAAAACCGAGCACAAATAAAAGTGTTGGTATCAAATATCAAAATGTCATTGAAGTAATTGATGATAATATTTCAGTTAAAACACCTAGACAGCAAGAAGCATTAGAGTATTTAAAAAAACATCAAAATCTTTTATTAAAGGATTTTCCTTATAGTAAAGCTTTATTAGATAAACTAGTAGCGCAAAAAGCTGTTGTTATTAAAAAAGTGGAACAGTATCGTGATCCATTCTTAGATGATCATAAACAGACTCAAGAGTTTGTACTGACTAATGACCAACAAAAAGTAGTTAATGGCATCATCAGTAAAATTGATACTTTCCATACAGCTTTGATCCATGGAGTAACTGGTTCTGGGAAAACCGAAGTTTATTTACAGCTGTCGAAATATGTAATTGAAAATAATAAAACAGTGTTAATGCTAGTACCAGAAATTTCCTTAACCCCAATGATGGTCAATGCTTTTAAACATAAATTTGGTCGTCAGGTGGCTATTATTCATTCAAAATTATCATCTGGAGAGCGTTATGATGAATATCGTCGGATTTTAAATCATGAAGTTAAAATTGTTGTAGGTGCTAGAAGTGCTATCTTTGCTCCATTAGAAAATATTGGGCTGATTATTTTAGATGAGGAACATGATCCTAGTTATAAACAGGAAAGTAAACCGCGCTATCAAACAGCCCAAATAGCACGGATTCGGGGACAATATCATCATTGTCCAGTTGTTTTAGGCAGTGCAACTCCTTCGTTAGAATCATATAGTCGTGCTAAAAAGGGAATTTATGATTTATATGAATTACCAAAGCGAATTAATAATTTTCCTTTACCGGAGATTGAATTGATCGATATGGCCAAGGAAATGAAAAAAAATAATTATTCATTGTTTTCTAGAGCAATGAAAGATCAGATTCAATCATGTATCGATAATCATGAACAAGTCATTTTATTATTAAATAAACGTGGCTATGCTTCTTATGTAAGATGTTTAGATTGTGGTGAAGTAATTAAATGTCCTCATTGTGACGTAACCTTAACTTATCATAAATATGAAAATAAGTTAAAATGTCATTATTGTGAATATCAAATTCCCATGCCCCATGATTGTCCTGATTGTCATGGAAAGTTACGGCTATTTGGAACTGGAACCCAAAAAGTTGAAGAACAGATTGAGATGATGTTTGAAGGTGCTAAAGTAATCCGTTATGATATTGATACTACTAAAAATAAAGATGGACATCAAAAGTTATTAGAACGATTTGAAAAACAGGAAGCTAATATTTTATTAGGAACGCAAATGATTGCTAAAGGTTTAGATTTTGAAAATGTTACTTTTGTCGGGGTCTTAGACGCTGATCTTAGTTTAAATATTCCGGATTTTCGGGCAAATGAACGGACCTTTCAGTTACTAGAACAGGTTTCTGGTCGCAGTGGTCGTGGGCAAAAAAAGGGAACAGTTATGATCCAAACATTTAATCCCGATCATTTTGTTTTAAAATGTGTTAAAAATCATGATTATCTTCAGTTTTTTAATCAGGAAATGCAAATCAGGCGCTTAGGAAAATATCCACCATTTGTCCATTTGCTTAGTATTATTATTCAAGGAAAAGACGAGGCAGCAGTTAATAAAAATGCTAATCAAATCAAGCAGTATTTACAAAAACAATTGCAAAATATTGAAATTTTAGGACCGGCTAATAGCCTTATTTATCGAATGCAAGATATTTATCGAAAAAGAATTTTAATTAAATTTACTAATAGTAAAGCAATATATCCTGTTTTACAGCGAATGAGCGATTTTTATAATCAACAGGGAACTAGAGTTAATGTAGTTTGTGACTTTAATCCATATAATCAGATTTAGGAGTGAGTGTGATGGCTAGAAAAACAGCATTAAAAATATTAATGAAATATGCAGATGAACAGAGTTATTTGAATTTAACATTAAATGAATATTTAGATAATAGTACTTTATCAAGAAGTGATAAAGACTTGACAACAAGAATTGTTTATGGAACAATTCAAAACAAGATTTATCTTGAATATCAGTTAGCTCCTTTTATTGAAGGAAAAAAGGTTAAAAAGAAAATTAGACTGATTTTATTAATGTCTTTATATCAGTTGATCTTTTTGGATAAAATACCCCAATATGCAATTATTAATGAGGCTGTCAAGTTAGCTAAACAAAAAGATAATTTTGCCGGTAAATTTGTCAATGCTATATTAAGAAATTTTGTAAGAAGTGGCATTAGAGAAATTGACAAACAGGATCCATTAGAAAAGTTATCAATTGAAACTAGTCACCCTTTATGGCTGGTTAAGATGTTAAATAAACAATATGGCTATCAAATTGCTAAACAAATATGTTTTGATGATAATACGCCACCTAAAAGAATGGCACGAGTTAATACTTTAAAAACCAGTAAGGAAGAAATATTAAAAGATAGTAATTTTATTAGTGGTAAATTAGCTGACGATAGTGTTCTTTATCGTTCAGGTAATATTGGTGATACCAGCTATTTTAAAGAAGGACAACTGGCAATTCAAGATGAATCAAGTCAACTGGTAGCTCCGTTATTGGATCCTCAAGAAGATGATTTGGTTTTAGATATGTGTTGTGCTCCTGGAGGGAAAACAGCCCATATGGCGGCTTTGATGCATAATCGTGGGAAAATAGTGGCATATGATCTGTTTGAACATAAAATCGAATTAGTAAAAGCTAATTTTAAACGCTTAGGAGTTAGTAATGTTGAATTACATGAAGGTGATTCTATGGCGTTAAAAGAACAATATTCACCAGAGACATTTGATAAAATCTTGCTTGATGGGCCTTGTAGTGGTTTAGGAGTTATTAAAAGAAAACCAGAAATTCGTTATCATGATTCTAAATTGTTAGATTCAATTATGGTGATTCAATCAAAATTATTGGACAATGCCTACTATTTATTGAAGAAAAATGGTAAAATGGTTTATAGCACATGTACTATAAATAAAAAAGAAAATGAATTGATGATACAAAAATTCATTTCTAAATATCCAGATATGAAAATCATTGAGGAAAGAACAATTTTACCATTTGAATATGATAGTGATGGATTTTATATGTGCAAGTTAGAAAAAGGGATTTAATATGGAAAATATTTATGATTATTCTTTAGAACAATTGACAGAGTATTTTGCTTCAATCAATCAAAAGGTGTTTCGGGCTAAACAAGTATTTGGCTGGCTTTATCAAAAAGAAGCTCGATCTTTCGACGAAATGTCGAATATCGCTAAAGATTTACAGGCTCAATTAAAGGAACATTTTACATTAGATATTTTAAAAATTGCTGAAAAACAAGTATCACAAGATGGAACAATCAAATATTTATTTGAATTATTGGATGGCAGCTTGATTGAAACAGTTTTAATGATTCATGATTATGGTCGTTCTTTATGTGTAACTAGTCAGGTTGGCTGCAATATGAAATGTAGCTTTTGTGCCAGTGGTCTGCTTCGTAAACAACGTGACTTGACACCTGGTGAAATCGTTGCTCAAATCATGAAAGTTCAGCATGACACAGGAATTAGAATTAGTCATGTTGTTGTGATGGGAACTGGTGAACCATTTGATAATTATGATAATGTCATGAATTGTATTCGAATTATTAATAATCCATTTGGATTGGCAATTGGTGCCAGACATATTACAGTTTCGACTTGTGGTTTGATTCCTGGAATTCAACGCTATAGTGAAGAAGGAATTCAAACTAATTTAGCAATTTCATTACATGCTCCTAATGATGAAATCCGTAATCAGCTGATGCCGATTAATCGCCGTTATTCTATGGATGATTTGCGACAGGCAATTAGTGAATATATTCAAAAAACTAACCGTCGGGTTACTTTTGAATATATTCTATTAAAAGATGTCAATGATAGTTTAGTCTGTGCCAGACAACTAGCTCATTATTTAAGAGGGCTTAATGCTTATGTCAATTTGATACCATATAATCAAGTTGATGAATACGATCAGTATCAGCCAAGTGATCAAGCGACAATTGAAAAATTCAAAAGTGAGTTATTACGACTACATATCAATGTAACTTTGCGAAAAGAACACGGTCGCGACATCGACGGGGCCTGTGGTCAGCTACGGGCCAAAAGAGGTAGGGTGAAATAATGAATTATTATGCAAAAACAGATATCGGAAAAGTAAGAAGTAAAAATCAAGATCAGGCAGCTGTTAATGCTAATACCAAAGAACAGGTAATTGCCGTTGTTTGTGATGGAATGGGTGGTCATCGTTCCGGTGAAATAGCTTCACGGGTCGTGATGGATCATATTATGAGCTGTTTTGACATTATTCCCCCATTTGATAACTCTGATGAATTAAAAAAGTGGTTACAGGAAACAATTGTTGAATGTGATGAAATCGTTAAAAAGATGGCAATGCAAAATATTGAACATCAAGGAATGGGAACGACAATCGTTGTAGCTATTTTTATGGATGATAAATTGTATATTTCCCATGTTGGTGATAGTCGTGCTTATATTCTAAAAGATGGACAATTGCAACAAGTAACTAAGGATCATACGTTAGTTAATGAATTGGTTGATCGTGGGGCAATTACCTCAGAAGAGGCCCAACATCATTTACAAAAAAATGTTTTAACTCAGGCCATCGGAGCCCAAACTGAGTTAAAACCCTCATTATTAGAATTAGATTTTACGAATAGTCTTTTATTACTTTGCAGTGATGGACTATATAATTGTTTAGACAATGAAATGATTAAAGAAATATTGCTTAAAGATACAAAAGTAACGGAAAAAGTAATTGAATTAATTGACCAGGCTAATGCAAATGGTGGTCGTGACAATATTGGTGTGGCTATCATCGATAACCAGGGAGGAAGATAAAATGGCTAAAATAATTGCAGAACGTTATGAATTGTTGGAATTAATCGGCCAGGGAGGTATGGCTGATGTTTATTTGGCGCAAGATATCATTTTAAATCGAACGATTGCGATTAAAATTTTAAGAACTTCTCTAGCAAAAGATCCAATCTACGTTACTAGATTTCAACGAGAAGCAAGTGCTGCAGCAGCTCTTTCTCATCGTAATATCGTAGAAATCTATGATGTGGGAGAAGATGAAGATAAATATTATATAGTAATGGAATATGTACCAGGAACAACATTAAAAGAATTAATTTTAAAACGAGGTGCTGTTCATTATATTGAAGCAATTGATCTGATGAAACAGATTGTCAGTGGGATTGCCAAAGCTCATCAGTTGGGAATTATTCATCGAGATATAAAACCTCAAAATATTCTAGTTACTGACAGTGGTGTAGCCAAAATTGCCGATTTTGGAATTGCTTCAATGCAATCTTTAGCTCAAGTAACGCAAACTGATGTTATTATGGGTTCTTTACATTACCTGGCTCCAGAGCTGGCTCGTGGTGAAAAAGCGACGGCTCAAAGTGATGTTTATGCTTTAGGAATTGTTTTTTATGAGTTATTACGGGGAGAAGTACCTTTTAATGGAGAATCACCAGTAAATATTGCTTTAAAACATATGCAAGAAGATTTACCTTCGTTATTGGATTTCAATCCGTCAATTCCACAATCAGTCGAAAATATTGTAATTAAAGCAACGGCAAAAAATTTAAATGATCGTTATCAAAGCGCTGCTGAAATGCTTGATGACATCAATACTTGTCTAGAACATCCAGATCAAGAAAAATTAGTTTTCAATCATGATGATCAAGAGGCAGAACCGACGATCGTCGTTGATTCCAAATCGCCCTTTTTTGCCAGTGATACTGATGAAATTAAAGAAACAGTATCAGAAACTGAAGAAGAAAGCAATGATGGCTTTTTTAAACGTTTTGTCAAAAAGATCAAAGGATTAAGTACCAGATCTAAAGTATTGATTGGAGCAATAACAGCATTAGTCGTTTTGGCCATTGCTTTTGTTATTTATTTAAATAGTGGTTCATCAGTTAATTTGATGCCAGATTTAGCAGGCAAGACCGTTGATGAGGCGCAGACTTTATTAGAAGAATATAATGTCACTATTAGTGATGATATTATTGAACAGTTATCGGAAGAATATGATGAAGGACAAATTATTGAAACAAATCCGAAAGCTGGAAGCTCGATTGCTGAAGGTGATGTTGTTGTCTTAACGGTTTCTAGTGGCAAGTATATTGTCTTAGATAATTATGTAGGCATGACTCAAAGTGAAGCGGAAGAAGCAATCAGTAAATTGAGTGATACTGTGGATATTGAAGTAGTAATTGAAGAAGAAGTTTCTTCAAGTCCTCGTGGCGAGGTAATTTCTCAAAATAAAGAAAAAGGAACTAGGCTAGATCCAAATGATAGTGAAAATCTAACGATTACTTTAACAGTTTCTAAAGGTGATTATATAGTAGTTGATAATTATGTTGGTATGAGTCAAAATGATGCTACTGCAGCTTTAAAGAAACTGAATTTCCAGGTTACGATTGAAACAGAAGATTCCGATGAAGCTGAGGGAACAGTTATTCGACAAAGTTTATCAGAAGGATATCGAATTGATCCTGATGATAATGATCGTAATATTACTTTGACGGTTTCTCAAGGACGGACTTATCAGGTTCGTGATGTCTTTGATCGAACTATTTCTTCTGCAACATCAATCTTAGAAAATAATGGGTTTAAAGTAAATCCAGTTGATTTATCTAAGTCAACTGATCAAAGTTTATTAAGTGCTTATCCATTTAGATCAGTTAATACAGTTGCAGGACAAAGTCCTGAAGCAGATACAACAGTCAAAGAAAAAGGTACGACTGTAACATTATATTATTATTCAGTTGCTCCAGATAATGGTGATCATGAAGAAGATTAGGAGGTAATAATGCCAGAAGGAAGAATTATTAAAGCTTTATCAGGATATTATTATGTAGAGGATAATCAAAATGTAATTCAATGTCGCGCTAGAGGTAAATTTCGTAAAGACGAAATTAAGCCTCTAGTTGGCGATTTTGTAGAATATCAGATATCCGGATCAGAAGGATATATTATGAAGATTATGCCCCGGAAAAATGCGCTTGTTCGTCCGACAATTGCCAATGTTGACCAGGCATTGATTGTATGTTCATGTAAAGAACCGGATTTTTCATCGGTTCTGTTAGATAAGTTTTTACTAGTGATTGAACATCATCAAATTGAGCCAATCATAATTTTTTCCAAGTTCGATCTTGCAGATGAAAAAATGATTAGTCAATATTATGATGATTATCAAAAAGCTGGTTATCGAGTTTTTAAAACCAGTTCAACTAGTAATTATGGAATTGAAGAAATAAAAAGTATTTTTAAAGATAAAGTAACTGTTTTTACTGGTCAAAGTGGTGTCGGTAAAAGCAGCTTATTGAATGCTTTAGATGTTAATTTGAATTTGGAAACTAATGTTATTTCTAAATCATTAGGTCGTGGAAAACATACAACACGGCATGTTGAATTAATTAAGATGTATGGTGGTTATTTAGGTGATACACCAGGCTTTTCATCACTGGAATTAACGATGACACCACAAGAAGCAGCAGTTGCTTATCATGATTTTAGACAATTAAGTCAATCGTGTAAGTTCCGGGGTTGTCTTCATGACAGTGAACCGCATTGTGCTGTTAAACAAGCTGTAGCTGATGGATTAATTACTCAAGAACGCTACGAGCATTATTTAGTAAATCTACAAGAAGTAAAAAAGAAAGAGGAACGAAAGTATGGTTAAAATTGCCCCTTCATTATTATCAGCTAATTTTGCATATTTAAAACAAGAATTAGATGCTATTAAAGAAGCTGATTGGGTTCATTATGATGTTATGGATGGACATTTTGTCCCTAATATTTCATTTGGTTATAGTATTTTAAACGATGTAAGTAAGGTAACTGATTTATATTTAGATGTTCATTTGATGATTAGTGATCCTTTAAAATATGTAGATAATTTTATTGATAGTCATGCTGATTCAATTACATTTCATTTTGAAGCTATGGCTGAAGATAAAATTGGTGATTTAATCGATTATTTAAAAAGTAAAAATGTTGCCGTGGGTATTTCGATTAAACCGGATACTGATGTCAAAGTTTTAATACCATATTTATCAAAATTAGATTTAATTCTAGTTATGTCAGTGGAACCAGGATTTGGTGGTCAAAAGTTCAATGATTCTGCGTTAGAAAAAATCAGCTGGTTGGCTAGCCAAAAAGAAACTAATGATTATCATTATTTAATTGAAGTTGATGGTGGTATAAATAAACAAACTGCTAAATTATGTCGTGATGCCGGAGCTGATGTTTTAGTTGCTGGAAGTTATATCTTTGGTAGTGATGATTACTTACAAAAGATTGATTCTTTAAAATGAAAATCGGAATTTGTAGCGCTTTAGCTAATCAAATTGACCCTTCAATTGATTATATTGGGGTCGATCGTGGGGTGGAAGTTTTATTAAAAGCCCAAATTAAACCAATATATGCTATTGGAGATTTTGATTCAATTGATCATCCTGAAGTATTAAGTCATCTAAAAATTACTAGATTACCGACTCGAAAAGATGTAACGGATACTCATGCAGCTGTTGATTATGCAATTGCCCATGGCTATGATGAAATTGATATTTATGGGGTTACTGGTGGTCGTTTAGATCATTTCTTTAGTGCTGTTTGTTTATTAGAAAAATACTCAGATATTAAAATTCGAATCATTGATGATCATAATATCATCCAGTTATTATTACCAGGGGAGCATTTGATCAATCAAGATGACTATAAATATTTTTCATTATTTGCTTTGGATCATAGTTATATTGATATTAGTGGTGCTGACTATCCATTAGAACACTATTTGCTTAAACGCGATGATCCTTTATGTGTTTCTAATCAGGTAAAAGATAATCAGGCCGTAGTAACCACATCAAATAAAATTATTTTAGTTAAATCTAAAGATTAAAGAGGTCTAGAAAACAAATTTCTAGACCTCTTTATATTAAGGTGATTAAAAAACAAACTAATGGAATCGTTATGATACATGCAATTGTTGTCACTAAAACACACCCTAAACTATAATCACCATAACAGTCTTGAGATTTAGCCAACATTGCAATCGAAGACATTGTTGGCATAGCCATCAAGATCGTTAAAGTAGTAATGATATTAGTATCAATAGATGTTAAGTTTGTAATCGCAAAAAAGAAAATAAGTGGCATGATTAACATTTTTATGATGACACTGCCATAAAATTCAATTCTTTTAAAATAATAAAAAGCATCAATAAAGCAAAAGACACCGCCTAAATAAATCATTGCCAGTGGTGAGGTAACATTACCAATTCTAGATAGAGCTGTTGCTAGTGTTGTTGGTAATTGAATATCTAACATTACGACGATTACTGCTAAAACAATGGCAACCGTAGAAGGATTGATCATTTTCAGTAATCGTTTTAAATCAAATTTGTTATTTGAATCTGTTTTAGTTGTTAACTCAACACCTAATGTCCATAATAACAGCTGATCAACAATCGTAAATAAAGCAATATATAACATTCCTTTTTCTGGAAATAAAGTACTAATGATTGGAATCCCAATAAACCCAACATTTCCAAACATTGTTGAGGCCATATAGACATTTCCCTGATCTTTTTTTAATTTAAAAATCTTTTTTAAAATAAAACTAACAAGGATTAACAGAAAATAAAAAAGAATTGTAAGATATAAGACTGATAAGGAATTAAAAAAATCTTCTTTAGTAACCCCACTAACAGTATTATAAAAAAGCATGATTGGTAAAGTAATTTTGATTACTAAATTAGATATATATGTTAAACCATGTTCACTTAAAATATTCTTTTTGATAGCAATAATTCCAATTAAAGCATAGATAATAAAAATAATTATTTGATTAATAACTAGATTTACATATTCCATAAATTTTTATTCACCTTCCCCAATAATGTTAATAATTGATCTAGTTCTTCTGGTGATAAAACTTCCAAAGTCTTATCTTCCATCTTGATAAAAACTTCTTTTACTCTAATTGCTTTTTCTTTACCTTTCTTAGTAAGAAATACATGTAGATTACGGCGATTTCCATCTTGAATCTGCCTGGTAACTAAATGATCTTTTTCCATTTTGTTTAATAATGAAGTCACTGATGCTGGTTCAATTAAACAAGAATGAGCAATTTCTTTTTGCATGCAACCTTCATGGTCTAATAAATATTCTAATACTTTAGGTTGACCACTAGATAAATCATGTAATTGTTCATAAATTTTTTTAGTAAAAAGTGTTTGATTTTCAAGCATTAACTGATGATAAGTCATTTCACACCTCCAATGTTTAGAATTTTAATAATTAGAATTCTAACTGTCAATAGAAAATTTCTATAAAAAAATTTTATAAAAAGAACAAATTATAATCTTTTTTTATTTATCAACAGTATTAAATTTAAATATGATAGAAAAATATAGGAATGATGGAGAGTTAATCGATGTCATAAATAATATTAAAACAAGAGTTATTTGATTTAATGAAACAAAGGGCTCAATTTTTAATCCAATAAGATTATCATGTTCCAGCAAATACGACAAAAGCTGTTAAGCTGATGCTAATTGGTGTACTCATAAAACAGTAACTACTAATGCAGGATTAAGATGAAAAATAGTTTATTAGTAACTCGTAAATATGGTAGTGCTATTAGATTATTAAGTCTTCTTACTGATACTTCATTGGAATTTGACGATCCAACTATTAGCGGTAAAGGTATTGTCTATGTTAGAGCTTGCCTGGCTAAAGCATTAAATGGAGTTTTAGGGATCCCAGAAAGAAAAAGGGAAGAGCGATTTAATAAAGAAGAATGTAAAAAGACTCAAATAGAAAGAATGAAAGCGACAGCCTGGATAGAAACAGATTCATGTAGGTTGTGTTTTGCTGTTTATCCTTTTATTCAAAAGTATCTAATGGTGGATGCAAAAAAATAAACTAAAAAATTTAATTTTTTAGCACTCTAGACTTGACAGTGCTAAAAAAGTGATTATAATAATAGTTGTAAAAAGAAAAAGATGATTATTCATGAAGTAATTTCAATGGATAAATTTAAAAGGAGATGATTTATATGAAATTACTACCTGGATTTGCAACTTTTGATGATGTATTTGATAACATGTTTAGTGATCCT
>NZ_CALUXO010000036.1 GCF_944324745.1 uncultured Thomasclavelia sp.
CTTTACCATCTTCAGTTAATTTATCATAAGCTCCTAAACCATTTTCAGTAACGATCATTGGTAAGCGATAACGAGAATACATTTCTCTCATAGTTGCTCTAAATCCAACTGGGTCAATTTCCCAACCAAATTCAGTTGTAGGTAAGTTAGGGTTTTTATATCCACGATAAACACCAGCTTCACCACGAGCAGTTTGTTGATCAGCACCTGGATCCATTTCTTCAGTTCCATCACTAGCTTCACAAGTAGCTGTATTATAATAGTTGAATCCAATAAAGTCAGGATGTCCATTTGCCAATGCTTCAGCATCACCAGGAGCAAAAGTAGGACAAGCATCATGTTCTTCTAAATAAGACCATACTAAGTTATTATATTTTCCAAATACTGCCATGTCTAAATATAACCAGTTTCTAATTGCGTTATAGTTTTGAGCTGCTAAAACATCTTCTGGTTTACAAGATGCTGGATATACTAGTGAAATATTTGGAGCTGGTCCAATTTTAGCACCAGGTAACATTTCATGACATAATGCCATAGCTTTAGCTTGAGCTACTAACATATGATGGTTTTGTTGATAAACTTCTTTAGTAACATTTTCACATCCTTCAGGGATAGTTAAAGTACCGATAACTGGTCCAACTAATGTTAACATGTTTTGTTCATTGATCGTTAACCAGTATTTTACTCGATCACCGAAGTTTTCAAACATAACTTTAGCAAAGTTTACAAACCAGTCTACTGATTCAGGGTTAGACCAGCTTCCTCTTTCATCTAATGCAGCAGGCATATCGAAGTGGAACATCGTAACTAATGGTTCAATGTTATATTTTAAACATTCATTAATTACATTATTATAGAATTCGATTCCTTTAGGATTCACTTCACCAGTTCCTTGAGGCAGGATTCTAGTCCAAGCAATAGAAAAACGGTAAGTTTTAAATCCCATTTCCGCCATTAAAGCAATATCTTCTTTATAACGATGATAATGATCAGCGCAAACAGTTAAATCTGAAGTTCCTTCAGGTACCTTTTTAACATCTTGGCATGATGGTCCTTTTCCATCTTCTAGGTTAGCTCCTTCTACTTGATAAGCTGAAGTTGATGCACCCCATAAAAAGTCCTTAGGGAATGGTTTTAATTTTTTGTGTAACATCTTATATATTCTCCTCCTTGTAAGCACGGTTTAATTATACTGATTTTTATTTCAATTGAAACCGTTTTACATTATTTGAAAAATAATTATCAAAAAAATTAAAAAAAACAGGTTTTAAAAGAAATTTATCGCCACTACTTAATTAGACAAATTACTAAAGATGAAATAGTTATACTATTTTAAGCATAATTTAAATGCAACTGCATATATTTAATTGCTGTTTAGATATATAAAGGAGGCCGATTTGATGTTTATTAAACCATTATTTTTGTTGTTATCGATTGACTTAGGATTATTGGCAATAACTTTGACAATTAAATTTTTTCTTTATCCTGGGATACTTTGGATAATAAACAAGAAAAGCAAGCGAGCCAAAAATAAACTGGAAAAAACGATCGAAATAAAAATTGAAAAAGATATATCTAAACCAAATAAATTAGTATTAAAAGAATGAAGGGAGTTTTATTATGTGTGAATTACAGGTTAAACCACAATATTTTGATAAAATCTGTAACGGTAGAATAAAGCATTTAATTGTTTGCAAAGAAACAGGAATTCAAGTAGGTGATCAAATATTTCTGTTAAGTAATGATAACCGTTGTCTAGTTCAGGTAGAGTATGTTGATTGTGAGGGATCACAAAATGAAGAAGATTATTGTATCTTAGGCGTAAAGACAATATAAAAAGCCCTTATTGCAGGGCTTCCCATTGTTCTAGTAAATCATTTAACTGGTTTTCTAATTCAGTAATCTGATCATTTATTTGATTATATTTTTGATAATCATTAACTACTTCATCACTATGAAGTTCATTAGTTAAATCTTTAATTTGTTGTTCCAAAGTAGAAATTTGATTTTCTACTTTTTTGATTTTATTTTGATGTTTACGATTTAAAGCATTTTGTTCCTTCATGCTTAAGTAAGCACTATTATCCTTTTTAGGAGTTTTAACATTGATTTTATGGTCAATGTATAAATCATAATTACCATTATAACTGATTGCTTCATTATTAGTAAGTTCAATTACTCTAGTAGCTACTTTATTAATAAAATAGCGGTCATGACTAATAAAGAAAATCGTTCCTTCAAACTGATTTAAAGCATCTTCCAAAACTTCTTTAGAAGCAATATCCAGATGGTTAGTTGGTTCATCAAGAATTAAGAAATTGGCTTGTTGTAATAAGATGATAGTTAAGACCACCCGTCCTTTTTCACCACCGGATAGTAATGAGATTTCTTTAAAAACATCTTCACCTTTAAAATTAAATAACGCTAAACTATTTCTAATTTCAGTATTGGTCATATTAGGAAAGTTATCACTAATTTCATCAAATATTGTTTTGTTCATTGATAACGTACTATGTTCCTGGTCATAGTAGGCGACATCAACTTTACTACCAAATTTGATTTTTCCAAGATAAGGAGTTATCTGATTTAAAATAGTTTTAAATAGCGTTGTTTTACCAATACCATTATCGCCAATTAAAGCTACACGTTCTTGTTTTTTGATATCAATATTAATATTTTGAAATAAAATTTCATCAAATTTTACCGCTAAATTTTCAATTTTTAAAACATCAAATCCAGATTCTCTTTTGGGTTTAAAATTAATTGTAATAGTATCTGGCAGATTTTCAGGCTTATCGATTAATTGCATTTTAGCCAGTTGCTTTTCTTTAGATTCAGCTCGTTTAACTTGTTTTTCACGATTGTATGATTTTAAAGTATCGATACTCTCTTGAATTCGTTTTATTTCTTTTTGTTGATTTAAATAATGTTTTAAATCAATAGCTCGCTGTTGCTTTTTTAAAATCGAATATTGTTCATATTTACAGTTATAGCTTTTAGATTTTCCATTTTCAATTTCTACAATTTTATTTGATACTTGATCAATTAAGTAGCGGTCGTGACTGACAACGATAATAGCATATGGATAACTTTTTAAATATCCTTCTAAAAAGTTGATTGCACTATTATCTAAGTGATTGGTTGGTTCATCTAACAGTAATAATTTAGGTTCTTGCAATAAAATTTTTGCTAAAGCTAACCGTGTTTTTTGACCACCCGATAAAATTTTGACAGGTTCATCAAATTCACTTTCATCAAAACCTAACCCCTTTAAAACCCCAGTTATTTTGCTTGGATAACTATAACCATTTTGATCACTGAATTGTTGCGATAATTGATCATATTCATCTAGAACTTGTTTACTATGATCATCAGCCATAAGTATTTCTAGTTCCCGAAGTCTTTTTTCAATTCTTTGTAAGGGTTTAAACACTTCTAAGGCGGTTTCATAAATTGTTTTATTGACATCTAAATCATGCTGTTGCTTTAAATAGCCTAAAGTCAGATCTTTACTGCAAAATAAATTACCACTGTCATAGTCCTCTTCACCAGCAATTATTTTTAAAATCGTCGTCTTACCAGCGCCGTTAACGCCAATAATAGCTATTTTATCATGATTTTCAATTTTAAATGAAATGTCTTTTAATAAAGGTACTCCCAGAAATGATTTAGCTATATTTGAACATTCAATTAACATTTTCATCACCGTAAGCCATTTTATCATATTTTAAGCTATATTTATAGTTAACTTTCGTTTCTAGTTAGAGTATTTATCATTTATTAGATGAATTTTTTGGTAGATGAGTATCTTGTAATTATATTTTAAGATTCTTTTTAGGAAAATAATAATTTTTTAGTTATTATTTTGTTTTTTAGACACATAAATATCGTATTTTCACAAATTTGTATACATAAATACAATAAATCTTGCAACATTTGGCACAGTTTGCTATAATGTGTTGGTATTATTGAAAAGCTACACTAATTATCAAATTAATAGAGCCTAATTATTTGTAATGAATGATTATATGATGATGTGTAAATTTTACTTTAATATTAAAAAGGAAAATGGTTAAAAATTAACGGGAGGTTTTTTATGAAAGGTTTAAAAAAAGCTCTATCAGCTCTTGCTGTTTTTGCCATGGCGGTATCGCTAGTTGGTTGCGGTGGTGGAAGCAGTGACAGCAGTGGAGAAAAAGTATTTCGTTTTGGACAATCTAATCCTAAAGTTGGGTTAGATATGCAAACTAATTCTAACTCCGGAGCGTCATCAGTCGCTGATAACGTTGTAGAAAGTTTAATGCGCTGGAATGATGATAATGAAGAAGAATGTGTATTGATTACTGATTTTCCAACAGTATCAGAAGATGGTCTTACATATTCATTTGAATTAAAAGAAGGAGTTAAATTCAGTGATGGAACTGATTTAACAGCAGAAGATGTTAAATATACATTTGAAAGAATGTTTAAACCAGAAACTGGATCTACAAATACATATATGTATGATATGATTCAAGGAGCTAGCGAAATGTTAGCTGGTGAAGCAACAGAATTATCTGGTCTTCAAATTCAAGATGATTATCACTTTACTATTACACTAACTTATAAATTTGCTCCATTTATTGCTAATTTAGGTATGGATTATGCTTCTATTTATCCAAGTGAAGCTTGTGAAGCAGCTGGCGATCAATGGGGTAGAGGTACTAATTTAGTTGGTACTGGTCCATATGTAATCGTTGAAAACGATGAAGCAACTAAAGTTGTTATGGAACCTAATGAAAATTATCATATGGGTACTCCAAACTTAGATCGTTTAGAAATTCTTTACATTGATGATGTAAGTACAAAAATGATGGAATATGAACAAGGTAATATTGATATGTGTGATCTAAGCAGTCAATTATTAGATCAATATCAAGATAGCGATATTGCTGATGAAATTACTCAAATTACACCATTAGGTACATATTTCATGTCAGTTAAGGTTACTGATCCTGCTTTAGATAATGTAGCAGTCAGAGAAGCAATTTCTTTATGTATCAACCGTGAAGAATTATGTGAAACAGTATTAAATGGTGCGGCAGAACCAGCTTCATCATTCTTAAACCCAGGAGTACCTGGTCATGATGATAGCTTAGATACATATGAATATAATGTTGAAAAAGCTAAACAAGTATTAGCTGATGCTGGATTATCAAATGTTGAATTCACAGCAAAAGTTAGAGCTACTGAAGAAAAAGTAGCTACTGCAATTCAAGCTTATGTCAAAGAAGCCGGAATTACAATGAATGTTGAAGTTATCGATAATGGGGTATGGAGTTCTTCTCGTAGCGAAGGAAGCTTACAAGCTACAATCGTTGGATGGTTCCCATTATATGCTGATGCCGATAATCAAATGTATACATATTATTATTCAGAAAATGCTGTTGGAAAAGGAGTATTCTACAATAATCCTGAATTCGATGCATTGATGACAGAAGCTCGTCAAACTGTTGATGATGATGCTAAACGTGAAGAATTATATAAACAAGCTGATTACATTTTATCACGTGAAGATTATGCAACTATTCCACTTTATTATCCAAAATTACAATTTGTTGCAAAACCATATGTAAAAAATGCTAAATTAGGTAACTTGATTTATCATTTATACAATATCGATATTGATTTAGATAAAAAATAATTTAAATAAAGGCTCAGGATATGGAATGCTTCTTGCATTCCATATTCGTTAGTAAGGAGGAAAACTATGGGGAAATATTTACTAAAAAGAGTAATACAGGCCATTGGTGTAATTTTCTGTATCTCTTTAATTACATTTTTCGTTTTAAATATTGTTCCAGGTAACCCGGTTGAAATCATGCTTGGCGAACAAGCCGATCAGGCAACAATTGCCCGTGTCACTCATGAAATGGGATTAGATCAGCCAATTTTAACCCAATATATAAATTGGCTTACAAATATGTTAACTGGTGATTTTGGTACTTCTTATTTTCAAAATCGTCCAGTAATCGATATTTTAACATCTACTTTTGCAGTAACTGCTAAATTAGCTGGAGTTGCTTATGTAATTGCAGTTGTTTTAGGAGTTGGTATTGGTGTTATTGCTGCTGTTAATCGTGGAAAATGGATCGATTCATTATTAATGACTATTTCAGTTATTGGAATTTCAGCACCAGCTTTCTGGGTAGCTATCATTCTTCAGATAGTCATATGTTTGAAATTTAATCTGCTGCCACTTTCTGGTATTGCTAGTTTTTCATCGTTTATATTGCCAGGAATCGCTCTGGGAACTCGGTATGCTGCTAGTATTGCCAGAATTACGAGAACTAGTATGCTTGAAGTTTTATCACAAGATTACATTAGAACTGCTCAAGCTAAAGGTTTAAAACATTGGACAGTTATTATTAAACATGCATTAAGAAATGCCTTAATTCCAATTATTACTATTGCTGGAACTGACTTAGGAAATATTTTAACTGGATCTGTTTTAGTAGAATCAGTATTTTCAATTCCAGGAATTGGAAAAATGTTAGTTGATAGTATTAACACACGTGATTTGCCAATTGTTCAAGGTGGCGTTATGTACATTGCGATTATCTGTGTTATTATGTATCTAGTTGTTGATATTTTATACACAGTTGCTGATCCTCGTATTAGATTAGGAAAGGAGACTGAGGAATAAAATGTTTAAGAAAAAGAATAAAACATATCATAGTTATTGGTCTATTAGCTGGAATATTTTTAAAAAGAATAAAGTTGCTATGGTTTGTTTAGGAATTGTTATTATTTTATGTTTAGTAGCTTTATTTGCACCTTGGATTGCCCCTTATGATCCAGATGCTCAAGTGTTAACTGACCGTTTATTACCACCTAGTAGTACTCATTGGTTTGGAACTGATGATTTAGGTCGTGATATTTTTTCTAGAGTTGTCTATGGTTGTCGTATTTCTTTAAGTGTTGGAATTGTTTCACAAATAATTGCTACAGTCATTGGATATACAATGGGTGTCTGTGCTGGATATTTTGGTGGTAAAGTTGATGCAGTTATTTCATTTATCATCCAAGTATTCTCATCATTTCCATTCTTATTATTTGCCATTGCCATTATGTTCGTTTTAGGACCAGGGTTAGTAAACTTATATATCGCCCTTGGTTTATTAGGATGGGCTTCAACGGCTCGTTTAATTCGTGGTGATGTTATGCGATTAAAGAAAATGGAATATATTGATGCTTGTAAAATCAGTGGTGGTAGCAGCTTTAAAATCATCATGAAACACTTATTACCAAACTGTTTATCAACATTGATCGTAACTATTACTTTAGGTATTCCAAGTGCTATTATGTCAGAAGCGTCATTAAGCTTTTTAGGTTTAGGAGTTCGTCCACCAATGTCAAGTTGGGGATCAATGATTAGTTTTTCACAACCATATATTAGAAGTGCTACTTATTATAGTGTAATCCCTGGATTAGCAATTATTATTACGGTTTTAGCTTTTAATATGTTAGGTGATGGATTACGTGATGCATTAGACCCTAAATTAAGATCGTAAGAGGTGAAAGTATGAGTGAAAATAATGAATTATTAAAAGTCAATGATTTAGGTATCACTTTCTTTACTGATCGTGGTGCACTGCCAGCTGTTCAGGAAGTAAGCTTTACTGTTCATACTGGTGAAACTTTAGGGGTAGTTGGTGAATCTGGTTGTGGTAAAAGTATGACTGCTTTATCATTGATGCAGTTGATTCCTTCACCACCAGGAAAAATTACTTCAGGTGAAATTGTTTATAAAGGTGAAGATCTTTTGAAAAAATCACCAAAACAAATGCAAGATATCCGTGGTAAAGAAATCTCAATGATTTTTCAGGAACCAATGACATCATTAAATCCGGTTGTCACAGTTGGAAAACAAATTATGGAAGCAATCTTAACTCATGAAAAGATTTCTAAACAAGAGGCTAAAGAGCGAGCTTTGGAAATGATCAAATTAGTTGGGATTCCAATGCCTGAAAAAGTTTTTGCTTCTTGTCCTCATCAATTATCAGGTGGAATGCGTCAAAGAATTATGATTGCAATGGCGTTATCTTGTAAACCATCTTTATTGATTTGTGACGAACCTACTACTGCTTTGGATGTAACGATCCAAGCGCAAATTTTAAAATTAATCAATCGTTTAAAACATGAAATGAACTCAGCAGTACTATTAATTACTCATGATATGGGAGTAATTTCTGAAATGGCTGATAATGTTATAGTTATGTATGCTGGTAAGATTGTTGAATACACTAGTGTCAAAGATTTATTTAAAAATCCACAGCATCCATATACAATTGGTTTAATGCGTTCAATTCCTGATATTGATTCTGATGATGATGCACCATTAGAAGTAATTCCTGGATCAGTACCAATGTTGTATGAATTACCTGAAGGTTGCTTCTTTGCCCCAAGATGTAAGTATGCTAAGGATATTTGTCATAAAAAATGTCCGGCTATGTTGGATACTGGTGAAGGACATTTAGTTCGTTGTTGGAAATATCATGAAGAATGGGAGGATAAATAATGGAAAATAATAATGATGTATTATTAAAAGTAGAGCATTTAAAAAAACATTATCCAATAAAATCATCTTCATTAAAACGTTCTAAAGGTGTTGTTAAAGCAGTAGATGATATTAGTTTTGAGGTAAAAGTTGGAGAAACTTTTGGAATCGTAGGAGAATCTGGATGTGGTAAATCAACTATGGGTAAAAGTGTTATCCGTTTAATTGAACCGACATCTGGTAAAATCATTCTTGATGGTCAGGATTTTGGCTCTTTAAAAGGAAAAGATTTAAAGAAGGCCCGTGAAAAAATAAAACTAATCTTCCAAGATCCATATGCATCTTTAAATCCAAGAATGACAGTTAAAGACATTATTGGGGAACCAATTGATATTGCTAAAGTATATAAAACTAAAAAAGAACGCGATGATCGTATTATTGAGGTAATGAAAGAAGTTGGTTTGAACTTAGATTACTTGTATCGTTATCCTCATGAATTTTCTGGTGGACAACGTCAAAGAATTGGGATTGCTCGAGCAATAGCTTTGCAGCCTAAATTAATTATTTGTGATGAACCAGTTTCAGCTTTGGATGTTTCAATTCAAGCTAAGATCATCAACTTATTAAAAGAATTACAACAAAATTTAGGAATTGCCTATATCTTTATTTCTCACGATCTAAGTGTTGTTAAGCATATTGCTGATCGAGTTGGAGTTATGTATTTAGGAAATATGATGGAAATGGCTGATAAACATAGCTTATATAAAAATCCACTTCATCCATATACTCAAGCATTATTTTCAGCAATTCCTAAAATTTCTGAAGAAAGAATTGATGATAAAGAAGTATTAGGTGGTGACGTACCTAGTCCGGCGAATCCACCAAAGGGATGTCGCTTTGTCACTAGATGTCCTCGTGCTATGGAAATCTGCCATGCGGTTCGCCCAGATTTAGTTGAAGTCGAACCAGGACATATGTGTGCTTGTCATTTATATAATAAAGAAAAATAAAAGTAGTAAAGAGGTATTATTAAAATGGAAATTTCAGTTAATCGAGAAAGACTTATAAAATATTGTCAAGATTTTATCGCGGTACCAAGTCCGGTCAGTTATTATGAAGAAATTCATCCTTTTTTAGAAGCAGAAGCTACTAAATTAGGATGTAAAGTAACTTATGATCGTAAAAGAACTGGGTATATTACTTTAGAAGGTGAAGATAATTCTAAAACAGTTTGTATGGGAGCTCATTTAGATACAATTGGTTTAGTTATCCGTCATATTACTGATGAAGGTCATTTAGAAGTTCGTCAATTAGGTGGTATTAATTATTCTAGTATTGAAGGTGAAGGGGTTACTATTCATACTCGTGATGGGCGCAGTTATCGTGGAATGGTAATTTGTAAATCACATTCAGTTCATGTTTTTGATGATGCTAGAACGGCACCTCGTGATGAATTACATATGGAAGTTATTCTTCATGAAGATGTTAAATCTAAAGAAGATGTTATGAATTTAGGAATTGATCATGGTGATGTTATCTCAATCGATCCTCATTTTGAATATACACCTTCAGGATATGTTAAATCTCGTTTTATTGATGATAAAGCTTCAGCTGCCGCTTTATTTGAAATGATTAATTATTTAAAAGAAAATAATTTAAAACCAAAATATAAAACTTTATTAGCTTTCCCATTGTATGAAGAAATTGGTCATGGTGGTGCTTATGTTCCTGAAGAAGTTAGTGAATATGTAGCATTAGATATCGGGTTGATTGGTCCTGATTATCATGGTAATGAAACAACAGTTAGTATTTGTGCTAAAGACAATTATTCTCCATATGATCGTGGTTTAACAAACAGAATTATTTCTCAAGCTAAAAAAGCTAATTTGAATTATTGTGTCGATGTTTTCTATCGTTATGGTACTGATGCCAATGCTGCAATTAGAGCTGGTAATAATGTTTATGCTGCTGCATTTGGAATGGCCGTAATTAATACTCATGGTATGGAAAGATGCCATGTAAGTGCTATCGAGGAAACTGCTAAATTAGCAATTGCCTATGCTTTAGATATATAGGGGAAATTCCCCTATTTTTCTTTGTTGTTTTAATCTTAATTTTTTGTTTAAAGGGTTGTAATAACAAATGTTTTTTTGTATAATTGTATGCAACATTGAATGATTGGGGGTATAATCGTTATGGGTATGAATCTAGCATACAAAATTTTAAGTAATAAATTAAAAGATGGTAAATTAGTTCCAGGGACTCAAATTGGGATTCAAATCGATCAAACATTGACACAAGATTCCACAGGAACCATGGCTTACTTACAATTAGAAGCTATGAATATAAAACATGTTGCTGTCGAAACAGCTGTTGCTTATATTGATCATAACATGTTACAGACGGGATTTGAAAACATGGATGATCATGAATTCATTCGCAGTGTAGCAAAAAAGCACGGAATTATTTTTTCTAAACCTGGTAATGGAGTTTGCCATCAGTTGCAATTAGAAAACTTTGCTAAACCTGGGAAAACTTTAGTTGGTTCGGATTCACATACACCAACATGTGGGGCAATGGGAATGATTGCCATTGGTGCCGGTGGTTTAGATGTTGCCGTTGCGATGGCAATTGGTAAATATTATTTACAATGTCCTAGTGTTGTTAAAGTTAACTTAATTGGGACTAAAGCACCTTGGGTTAGTGCTAAGGATATTATTCTTTATATTTTACAACAACTAACTGTTAAAGGTGGTGTTAATAAAATTATCGAATATACTGGTGAAGGTATTAGTTCTTTATCATTAACTGAAAGAGCTACGATCTGTAATATGGGGGCAGAACTTGGAGCAACTACTTCAATTTTCCCAACAGATGAAAGAACTAAAGAATACCTATTACAACAAGGTCGTGAAGAAGATTATATTGAAATGAAGGCTGATGAAGATGCCAGCTACGATCAAGAATTAACAGTAGATTTAAGTACATTGGTTCCAATGACCGCTAAACCACATAGTCCTGATGCGGTAGTCCCAGTTAAAGATTTAGAGGGAATGAAAATTAATCAGGTCGTAATTGGAAGCTGTACAAATTCTTCATTTGCCGATATGATGAAAGCGGCTAAGATTTTAAAAGGGAGAAAGGTTGCTGATCATGTATCATTAGTCATTGCACCAGGGTCTAGTTCTATTTTAGCAATGTTATCACAAAATGGAGCTTTAGCTGATATGGTTCACGCCGGAGCTAGAATTTTAGAGTGTGGTTGTGGCCCTTGTATTGGAATGGGACAAGCACCACTTTCAAAAGGTGTTTCTTTAAGAACAATCAATCGTAATTTTAAAGGACGTTCAGGAACTAATGATGCTAGTGTTTACCTAGTTTCACCAGAGATTGCTGCTTTAAGTGCCATTAAAGGATATTTATCACAAGAATTTGAAGATGATATGTATTTAGCTGATGTACCAAGTACACCATTTATTAAAAATAGTAATTTCTTTATTAATGAATATGATGAAAATAATGAGGTTTATATGGGACCTAATATT
Organism: uncultured Thomasclavelia sp.; assembly: GCF_944324745.1. Classification (GTDB taxonomy): domain Bacteria; phylum Bacillota_I; class Bacilli_A; order Erysipelotrichales; family Coprobacillaceae; genus Thomasclavelia. The sequence goes on from NZ_CALUXO010000036.1 coordinate 12,085, forward strand.
AAACCAGTGCCTCGTGGCGATAAGATTACTGATGAAATTAGTGGTAAGGTTGTATTAAAAGTTGGTGACAATATTTCTACAGATCATATTGTTCCTTCTGATAGTAAATTATTACCATATCGTTCTAATGTTCCTCATTTAGCTAAATATTCATTTAGTAAAGTTGATCCGGAATTCTATGATCGAGCAATTAAAAACCATGGTGGTTTTATTGTCGGTGGTGATAATTATGGTCAAGGAAGTTCGAGAGAACATGCGGCTTTGGTACCAAATTATTTAAAAATTAAAGCGATTTTTGCAGTATCATTTGCTAGAATTCATCGCTCTAACTTAATTAATAATGGAATTTTACCACTAGTTATTGAAGCTAAAGATCAAGATTTCTTTAATGATCAAGATAATTATAAAATTGTTAATATTAAAGAAGCTATTGCTAATGGTGGTAATGTCAAAGTTATCAATGAAACAACTAATGAAGCAATTGAAGCCACATTAACTTTATCACCTCGGGAAAAAGTGATGATCAATTATGGTGGTTTATTAAACGCAATTAAAGAATTAGGTGGTGATTTTTAATGAAAGCAGTTTTAATTCCTGGAGATGGAATTGGAAAAGAAATATCAAAAAGTGTAGTTGCGGTTAGTGAAGCAATGAATTTAGACCTGGAATGGGTAGAATATCAAGCTGGCGCTGAATATGCTGCAAATACTAAGGAAGTATTTGAACCAGGATTGGTTGAGGCAATCAAAGAATATAAATGGGCTTTAAAAGGACCTACGGCAACACCAATTGGTACAGGATTTCGTAGCGTTAACGTAGCTCTAAGACAACAATTTGCTACATATGCTAATGTTCGTCCTATTAAATCATTTAAGGGAATTGATTCTCGATATGAAAATATTGATTTAGTCATTATTCGTGAAAATACTGAAGATTTATATAAAGGAATTGAATATATGATTTCTCCAGATATCGCTAATGGAGTTAAATTAATAACTCGTAAAGCTAGTGAGAAAATCTGTCGTTATGCTTTTGAGTATGCTAGAAATAATGGCCGTAAAAAAGTAACTGCGGTTCATAAAGCAAATATCATGAAGTATACTGATGGTCTATTTTTAGAGGCATATCGTGATGTCGCTAAAGATTATCCAGAAATTGAAACTCAGGAAGTAATAGTTGATAATATGTGTATGCAACTAGTTATTCGTCCAGAAACATTTGATGTTTTAGTAGCACCAAATTTATATGGTGATATTGTATCTGATTTATGTGCCGGATTAGTTGGTGGCCTTGGTTTTGCACCAAGTGGTAATATTGGTGATGAATATCGAATTTATGAAGCGGTTCATGGTAGTGCACCGGATATTGCTGGTCAAGGAATTGCTAATCCAAGCGCTTTATTATTAGCATTTGCCTTAATGTTAGAGGCATTAGGAAAATTAGATAAAGCTAATCAATTACGGGATGCATTAGCTAAAGTCGTAGCCAAAGGAGAAGTAGTAACTCCTGATATTGGTGGTAAAGCAACAACCAAACAGTTTACCGAAGCTATTATTAAAGAGTTAGGTTAAAATATGCCAAAGAATTTATTAGAAAGTGCATCTCATGGATCCTTGGGTAATAAAATCTTTAATGTCTTACGTGATAAGATATTAAATGAAGAATATACTAAGGGACAAAAACTTAATGAAGTTGCTTTAGCGCGCCAATTAAATATTTCCCGTACGCCGATTAGAGAAGCTTTAAAACAATTGGAATTGGAAGGTTTAGTTAAAAGTATTCCTAATAAAGGAGTTTATGTTCTTGGTTTTTCACACCGCGATATTGATGATATGCTGGAAATTCGCTATGCTTTAGAAGGTCTGGCAATTCAACTAGCAATCGAACGGATTGATGATGAACATTTAGAACAAATTAAAGAAGCTTATGATCTAATGGAATTTTATGCTAATAAAAATGATCAGGAAAAATTCAATGAAATGAATATTGCTTTTCATGAAGCGATTTATTGCAGTACGCAATCAAAATATTTTGAACAATTATTATCAGATATCAATTACTATATTCATGTTACATCAAGACATTCAATTAGACAGCCAGATCGTTTAGTATCGGCAGCTCAAGAGCATCGTGAAATTTACGAAGCGATTTTAGCTCGTGATAAAGATTTGGCTAAAGAAAAAATTCAACAACATATTCGCAAAACGCAAATGTTAGTTCGTAATTATTATGAAAATAAAGCTAAAGAAGAACAAAATGAAGAAGCCTAAGTGCCAATGTCATTAAGTTAAGATTTTAATGACAATCGATGGTTATATTGCAAATATGCCCTCTCTTTTTTATAAAATTTTTATCATTTTTAAAAGAAAAATATTGACATTGCAACGATAGTGTGCGGC
>NZ_CALUXO010000037.1 GCF_944324745.1 uncultured Thomasclavelia sp.
TTACAGTTTCTTATGACGTTGATATACCCAAGAATGATATTTCAAGAACAGTTAAGAGTATCGTGGAAAGGATAAATTTGGCAAAATATATCGATTTCTCTAACAGAAATACATACGGGTATGATGCAGTCATGATGTTTGAATGTGTCATTTTAGGAAAAGCATTAAGAGGATACGTTTCCGTAAGAGAATACGAAGAATTATGTAGATTTGATAATCGCTTTAAATTCATAACTAATGGCAAGATCCCATCTTTCATGGCTTTTGAAAGATTTATAAAAAACGATCTGACAATGTCAATTGATGATATATTTATTGATATCAATAAAATAATAGAGGAAGATCTGGATATCAATGCAAAGATACTTTATATCGATGGGAGTAAATTTGAAGCGAATGCCAATAAAATGACATTTGTATGGAAAAAATCATCACAAAAATATTATCAAAACACCTGGAAGAAATTTATCAAACTAGTAAAAAAATTAAACCGATATTTTAGCAGAGAAGGGATCGAAGTTTACTATTCATTGATCAAAGAACCCAATATAGCATATATGCTGGAAATAGCAGATAGAATAGAAAGATACATGGAAGCAAATAAAATAGAATTTGTTCATGGAAAAGGGAAGAAAAAAAGTGAGATACAAAAACTATATGAGGAATTAAAAGAATATGCGCTCAAGATATCCAAATATGTAATGCATTTTGATATATGTGGGGAAAGAAATAGTTTTTCGAAAACAGATCCTGACGCCACGTTCATGAAAATGAAGTATGACTACTATAATCATACAAATGTATTTAAACCAGGGTATAATGTACAGTTTGGAATAAGTGATGGATTTATAAGGAATGTGTATGTAAGCAGTGACTGCAATGATTTACCAACATATATACCATTTATGGAGAAATATTACCAGGCATATGGAAAATACCCAGAAAAAACACCAGCAGATGCCGGATATGGAAGTTATGATAATTACATGTTCTGTAAAAAACATGAGATAGATTTATATATGAAATATTCGGGATATTATAAAGAACAGGAAAAAAAGACAGAAAAGAATCAATTCAAGGTATCACAAATGCGGCAGGAAGATGGAAGTTATGTATGTCCACAGGGATATAAATTTGAATTTGTGAAAGAAACGATCAATACCAAAGGGCGATATAAGAAAGTAAATCAGATACTGGAAAATAAACATTGCGAAGGATGCCCGTTAAAATCAAAGTGTACAAAAAGCAAAGGCAACCGAAAAATAACCAATAATGAAAAATTAAATCAGATGAAGAAAGAAGTAAGAGATAATCTGGCTAGTGAAGTAGGAAAAGAATATATAAAATGGAGACAGATATATTCAGAAGGAGTATTTGGAATATTAAAGGAAGATCATCATTACTCAAAATTAAGAAGAAGAGGAGAATCTGGAGTCAAATTAGAAATAACGCTGGTCGCGATAGGATTTAATATTAGAAAATATCATAAAATGATGATGGAGAAGCAAAAAAAAGAAGCTCTAATTAATTAAAAAGATCCAAAAAGTCCTTGAAAAAAAACAGATTTTGAAACAGATACCCTTATTGCGCCTAAAAAAGGCTTTTTTTATGCAAAAATTAATTAAAAATAGCAAAAAAATTAAATTTTCCAAAAAATAATCTTCAAAACAAAAAAAGAAGCTGTAACGCTTCATTAAAGGTTAAAAAAACCTCCTTTCGTTACAGCCCCTATTTTTGCTTAATAAACTAATGCTGTAAAACTAAAAGTAACTAATTTATAGTCATCACCAATTTTACTATAAACTTCAGTTACTGTAAAATGATGAGTCGTTGGTTTACCATCTAATAATAAACCATAATTACAATCAGTAATTACTACAGCTGTATCACCATAGGAATTAACATCCTGGCTATTAATGATTAACTCTGTCGGTTTAAAAGTACCATCAGTGTAAAACTTAATTTCTTGGTCCAATTTACAAGTAATCCCAATATGAACAAAATTACAATTTTCATCAGCAATAGCGCGCATCATCGTTTCATCACTATTTTCCATAGCATTCCAAAATTGTTTAGATAGTTTTAATATTTCATCTTTCATAATCTATAACTCCTTTTATTTACAAATAAATTGTAATTAAAATAGCTAAGAAAGTACAATATTGAGTTTTCATAAAAGTATGATTTTGACGCATAGTAAACTGGTTTCTATATCTCATTAATATTAGTTATTAATCTAAAAAAATACGATTTCATTAGTAAATTTTGAATCACTAATTAAATCGTATTAATTTGATTAAATCTTATTTTCTAGCTGAAAAAACATTTTGTTTTTCAAATACTTCCTTAACATCTTCTAAATACTTCCGAATTGGTAAATGCTGAGGACAAGCTTTTTCACATAAACCACATTTAATACAATCACTGGCTTTTCCATGATTATTTAAAGTTATATTATTATAATAAACCTGCTGGCTTGAAAAGCTGCCAGAAATTTGCTTAATACTATTATATAAAGCAAAATATTGTGGAATTACGATTTTTTTAGGACAATCATGGGTGCAGTACTCACAAGCCGTACATGGAATAGCCACATTATCATTAATTATTTTTGATGCCTTGGTAATTATTTTATATTCATCATCATTTAAGGGTTCGAAGTTATCAAAAGTGGCACAATTATCTAAAACTTGTTGTTCACTGTTCATACCACTTAAAACCATAAAAATTCCTTCTTGACTAGCAGCAAATCTTAAAGCCCAGCTGGCTGGTGAAGCATTAGGATGATATTGTTTCATCATGGTCAATATTTCATCAGGAACATTAACTAAAGTTCCACCTTTACAAGGTTCCATAACAACAACTGGTTTATGATATTTATTGGCAATCTCTAAACAACGTTTAGATTGAACATTTGGCTGCAACCAGTCAGCATAATTAATTTGTAGTTGTACAAAATCTAAATTATCTCCATATTTTGCTAAAATTTTATCTAATAATTCTGGTGTGTCATGAAAAGACATTCCAACATGTTTAATTTTTCCCTCAGCTTTTTTCTTTTTAACGAATCCAAAAACATCATACTGACAACACTTATCATAAACATTATGTCCCATGTTATGTAATAGATAATAATCAAAATATTCAACACCACAATTAGTTAATTGTTCTTGAAATTTTATTTCTAAATCCGTAGCATCTTTAAAATCACGTAATGGCATCTTGGTTGCTAGTAAAAATGCCTCACGAGGATAGCGATCAACTAATGCTTTTTTTATCGCTTTTTCACATTGATAACCATGATAAGTATATGCTGTATCAAAATATGTAAAGCCTTTTTCAATAAATAAATCGAATAATTTTTCAATCTGGTCATAATCAAAAGATGTCTAATCATCTTGATTAATGACTGGCAAACGCATACATCCAAATCCAAATTTCTTCATTCTCACATCTCCTCAAATATAACTTATATAAGTATTATAACGTTTAACAATTATTAATAACATCAATTTTTTTCTATTAATCTATATTCTTTATTAAGTTATATAATCAATAACTGTTTAGTGACTAACAAAATGATATGCTTGATCTTGGCTGACATCTTTAACTAGCGGACTTTCTAGAGCCACCAGTCCTATGCTACCATCACTAGTAGAAGAAAAAGATTTAGCCAGATAACCACCAGGAGCTTTTAAAATCCGATAGTATACTTCTAACCCAGTTTCCTCACTTTCATTGCCACTGGTAAAGATTCCTGATGCATTGACCTGGACAAAAAACTCATCTTGATTGCCATTTAAAACGGTAATTGTTTGAATTTGTTCATCAACATCAATACCATCACTAGGATTTTCAAAATACTGTTGCTGGTAAGCTAACCTAGTTATTTCAAAATAATCAGCACTTGTTGTTTCGATTTTATAATATCTATCTCCCGACTTTAAACTATCATAAGCCTTTTGATCATTAACTAATTCATGCATTTCATTAATATATGATAAATCACTTTCACGAATTGTAGTATTATTAGCAGCTATTGTCTCATTTCCTTTATCAGTTGTACAAAATAATTCAACAGAACAATTATTACTTAAATCCACTAGCATAATCGTACCCCCACTACCAATTAGACCATTATCATTGATCTGACAATTTTGATTTAATGCGATTACAAAACGCGGCTGATCATTTTCGTTTAAAACAATAGCGGTTGTTCCAAATTGATCAATTTGATCAGGGATAAAAGAATCATAGCTACCTTCACTGCTGACATTAATGGTACCATTAGTAACTGATAAATTATATGTCTTGTCTTCATCATATAAATTACGCCAATTACCAGATAAAGATGGGGCTACATAATAATACGAATAACCACTGCCACGATCACCATAAGTTGCTACATATACTTGTTTTTGACCATTAAATTCATAGGTTACTAAATTGTTATCTTGGTTCAACCACATAGTATTAAGACTATTCCTATCAGCAATGAAGCTCTCATTCACTCTGGCAAAACATAAAAATGTATAGTGTAAATCCCGCACCTGACCAGTTTGTTTATTTTGCTTCAATACTAATTGTGAAGAAAGGTTCGGTGATAATGAATAATATGTTTTATTATTGCTGATCATATCGCCAAAGATCCAGGTAGCTACTAAAATCAATAATACTGTTAACACCATTAATAATCCCTTGCTTCGATTTAATTTAATTTTTTTGATAACTATTAAAAGCACTGAAGAAATAATCATTAATAAAATCATCATCATTTCCATTTGATCAAAGATATATTCAAAGCCAACACGTTTCATGACTATTTGATATCCTAATTCTAAAACTGCCGCGACTATTAAAACAATCCAGGTAATTGCTTTGATCCAGTATTTAATCTTATCTTCATTACTACAATGCTGCCAAGTAGCATTAACTAAATGATTTTCAATTAAATGATAATCAGCACTATTTAAATACAAAATCGTGCGACCACATTTTAAAATAGCATAATCACCCAATTCCCAGATCTTATCAATATCATGATAAAGATAAATAATTTCCTGATTATTGATAATATAACTTAAGCGATCTTCTTGTAATAAATACTGAATATCATAATCTTTAATAATAAACTTTTTATACAAATAAATAATAACAGGTATCAACAATAAAATGACACCTACCGTCATAACAATTACCGAAAAAAGTTTTAAATGATGATTTAAATAACGATCCAATAAATAGAAACTAATACCGGCAAAGATAAATAACCAGCCCCAAACAAACAAAATCATTGATATTATTTTTCTTTGATAATATTGTTCTTTTAAATAGGCTAGCTGAATTGATGACGAAATCGTTATTTTTTGATAATTATGCAATAATGATTGATGCTGTTTATTATGATCTTGCCCATCAAGCAATTCATCAACTGTTATGTCTAGAGCTTTTGCTAAATCTTTTAATAAAGATATGTCTGGTAAACTAGCCGCATTTTCCCATTTAGATACGGCTTTATTTGTAATATTTAGTTTTTGAGCTAATTCTTTTTGCGTTAGTCCCTTCTCTTTTCTCTTTTTGGCAATATATTGACCAATTTTTTGATTATCCATCGAACTTCCTCCTCAACTATCTTTATTTTAGCTAATTATCATTAAAAATGACAATATTTATCTAGTTCAATAGTTCTCTTATTAGTAGAATCTCATTGTAATCCCTTTTTATTTATAATAATAGTTATAAACCACTTAGATACCAAAAAACAACTATGCTTTCATAGTTGTTTTTAATTTGTCTTATTTTCTAATAAAACCTCATATTTATTGAGCATTTCCTCAATTTCTGCAATACTTAAAGTAACTACGATATGATTGGCGTCAAAATACGTTGCTTCACTAATTGATTTAATAAAATCTTGATAGCTAATCATGCGATTTTCTTTAATAATGATATACCAGTCGGTAACCCCTTCAATTTGATTAAAGATAATATATGGTTCTAAGGGAACTACTGTTGGAAGATTAGCCTGCGTGATATAAATACCTGCTAATCTGTCTTGAATTCGATAAACTTTACAGGCAGCATAATAAACATCTAACGACTGTAATCGCCCTAAAAGATCAGAAAGTTTAAAAAGACTTCCATCAATTTCATTTAATTCATCAATTCCTAAAGAAATTGGATGATAAATTCCTAAAATTTGAAAATACCGATATTCACTATTATTAACTTTATCTTTTAAATCAAGCAAAGCATTAATACTAGCTTCACAATCATTTTCATATAATTGATCAATTTCATTTAGATACTTAACTTGATCATCAATCAAAAACTGATCGGTTTTTAGCTGCCAGCAGATTTTTTTGATCAATTCATAAAAGCCAATAATTTCTTCGTGACCGGTTGGCAAACTTAATACTAAAATTATATCATGTTGCTCAAAGGAAACTTCAATTCCTCTAGCCAGACGCTTTGAATCATAAAGTAATGTATTTGCTCCCGTTTTATCTGGAACTAAACGATAGTTTTGATCACTAATTCCATATGATAAATTCGAAATAGCAATAATATCATTAATATCTAATGGTTTTTTAAATAGCTTTTTTTGTTTGATTCTAACATTAACTGACACTATTATCACATCCCTGTTATTATCCTATCATATTTTTATAATTGATAAAACTAGGATAATTTATTACAAGAATAATTATTTATTCCAAAAATAACACAATCCATTATAAGTCATTGCTGGCAGTAGTGTCATGACTATACCCATCTCTAACTAGAAATGACATATTAGCTTGAGTTTCATCATTTCCTAAAACAAACATTCCACTTGAAGCATCAGCCATCGCCTCAATTTGATTTTTAAATGAATTATAAGCAAAATCATTAGTACCTGAAGCGGCAAAAATAAAGAAATCGATAGTGCTATATCCTTGATCTATAACAAACTGGGCCATTGCATCACCATCATTTGAATAGCTGCCACTCATCGGCATAAAATAGCGAAAATAATCTAAACAATAACGAAATGTACACCAGGTATTAACAGAACCCATTGAAAAGCCACCAAAACCACGATGATCACGGCTAGCCTTTATTCCTTCTAAGGAAGTATCATCAGCATAAGTACTATACTGACTTTCAACAGCTAGAATTAAATCATTAACTAGTTCGTTATGAAATTGATCGGTTAAATCAAGCGCTAAACTATAATCCCAACTATCATGGTCACTAGTATTATTATACGTCAACAATACTATGATCATTGGCTGTATTTTTCCATCTTCAATCGCATGATCAATGACGTTTTTAAAACTGGTCGGATTTTGTTCAGTTCCCATGATTATAGTTTCATTGCTCTAACCACCATGACTTAAATAAAAGATATTATATTGCCTATTAGCATCATAGTTAGCAGGAAGATAGACCCAGGCTTCCTTGGTTAATGGCTGTGAGTGTTCTTCATAACTAAATGATTCCCAGGTTTGATAAGTTAATTTATTTAAAGTTCCTTGTTGATTAACAGGAGTGTAATAATCATCAGGTATATAGGCCAGTTCATCAGGAACGATTCCACTTAAATTTGTTGTTTCCATGTTTTCTTCCTCCTTATTATCAGTCATGTTAGACGAATTGTTTTCTTGAACATTACAAGCTGTCAAAAAAACAAGTACTAAACTTACTAATACTATTTTAAATACTTTGATTTTCATTAAATCACCGTACTTTCTATATTAAATTTTCACTACTAATTTTATTAGGGTTACTATCAAAAGTACAATACCAATAAATTAATCTAGTATGATTAAAATGCATAGTAAGCTAGATAATAAAGACTTTTATTATTGTAAAATCATTTATAAAGAATATTAATAACTTAAAATTCAATATCTAAGCAGTTTTATTGGATATTAAAAGATAGAACTTTAAAAAACGTTCTATCTTTTTCTTGATTAAATCTATTTTAAATTCTAATCGGCTATTTTATTTGAATTTTTTTATACCGTTGATAAATTACTGGAATTAAAATTAATGATACTACGGTATATACTGGCATAATTATATTTAAAATCGTCGTAACATGACCTTTAATTTCTACCAACCCAATATTTCTAATTTCATTATAAGCATCTAACAAACGATCTGGGAAAAATGAACAAATTTCAGGCAGTGGCATGATCCGACTCAAAAACGGAAAAGCACATAAGATTATAAATGGCATCATAATGGCAATTACGGTTGACCGAGTTAAAGCAGAAGCTAGCATAGCAACAACGGCTGCAAATAAAGTTCCAATGTATCCAGCAAGAACCAGTAATAAATATGTTTGAAATATCGTAATATTATAACAGCTGCGCCAAAAAACAAATTGAATTGGACAATTCATTCCATCGATACCACAAACTAAAAGGACTCCAATGGTATACAAAGTCACAAAAACAATAAAGGTAACTGTGGTAATTAAAAAACCAGCCCCGATTTTAGACCAGATAGCTTTATTTCTGCCTAACTTAGTAGAAAAATAAATAGAATCAGCTTTAGTTTGAAATTCATTAGAAAAAATATCGGCGATAAAGTAACCAATAAAAAGTGCTAAAATCATCATAAAAGTTGGCAGATTTTGTAACAAAGCACTCCAGCCATCAAAATATTCATAATAAAATGGTGTCTTGAGATCTTGATATTGTTTAATTAAAAAATCTTGTTCTGGTTTGGAAAAATGTTCTTCTCCAGAAGCCAGCCAATCTTTTAAATTAGAAATCCGTTTTTCATAAACGTTAGCTGCATCATCTTCACTGATTTTTTCAATCGCATAATAATCGTATTCTTGCCAGGGACTATTAGCATTATTAATTAAATCAGCTATTGCTTCCGTGCCTTGAATTTGATGAAAGAGTTTATTTTCTTCTTCAATTGAATTCGATGTCTTTTGCGATACAATTTCATTTCTTTGCCTATAAACAGTTTTAAAAACATCTTTTGTCAAATATCCAGCCCATTGATTTCGGTCTTGTCTTAGTTTAGTAGCCGCGGTTATTCCGGTACTACTATTTCCACTAGCATCAGTATATTCAATTCGATTAATAGTTAACATGGAAACAACAACTAAAACAACTAATAAAACTAAAACGGCTATTTTATTTCTGGCTTTAGAAAAAACTTTCTTTATTTCAAATTTTAGCATCACTATCACCAACCTTATTACCAAAATAATATAAAAATACGTCCTCTAAATTAGTAGTTTCTATAGCAGCATCAGCTACCGGTTTTTCTTTTGCAATTACTCTTAATTCAACCCCTTGAGACTCAGTTTTAATATTAGAAATCATGTACTTTTTCATAAAATCATTAACTTCATTTTTTAAAACATGACACTTCCAAACCTGTTGTGGCATTGAATCAATTAATTGCTGTGCTGTTCCTTGATGAACAATTTGTCCATCTTTCATTAATAAAATTTCATTAGCGATATATTCAATATCTGATACAATATGAGTTGATAAAAGAACTAATCTTTCTTCCGCCAATTCACTAATTAAATTACGAAATCTAATTCGTTCATTAGGATCCAATCCGGCCGTTGGCTCATCAAGGATCAATATTTGGGGATCATTTAACATTGCCTGAGCAATTCCAGCTCTTCGTTTCATCCCGCCTGATAACTTTTTCATTTTACGATTGCTCACTTTTTGCAAACCTACTTTGCTTATTAACATCTTAACCCTTTTTTTAGCCACTGCTGGACGGATTCCTTTTAAAGCAGCAATATACATTAAATAATCTTTAACACTAAACTCTGGATAAAAGCCAAATTCTTGTGGTAAATAACCTAAAATTTTTCGATAATCACTACCCATCTTATTTATATTTTGACCATCACACATGATCATTCCTTTACTAGGTTCTAACAGAGTACATATCATTCGCATCAAAGTAGTTTTACCAGCCCCATTAACTCCCAGTAATCCATAAACACCATTAGTCATCGTTAGATTAATGTGGTTAACAGCAGTAAAATCATCAAACTTCTTGGTTAAATCAACTATCTTTATTTCCATCAAAACTTACCTCCCATATTTTATTACATTGATAAATCGTACGGTAAATAAAAAACAATAACATTACTATTGCCAGGATAAATATAATAATCCAAATTGGGATGATCATAATCGAATATAATCCATCATTAATTAAAATTAACCACCAGACAATACTCCAAAAGATACATAAAGCAATAGCAATTGTTTCATTTAATATATGCTTATTACATAAGACCCCAAAACAAATACAGGCCGTAATAATCATCGGTAAAAGAAATTGAATTAATAATTCACTTATAGAAAACTTTAAAGAAATCGTGGTCATTAAACAAAATAGAGTAACTAATATCATGTCGACAATTCCAAATAATAAAATTCGGGCAGCATAAACCTGTCTTAAAGAATAATAAGTCACTGACTCTATTTCCAGACAATTATTAATCCGATTTTTCCATAACTCTGGTATAATCAAAATAATAAACAAGACAGCCCCGACCCCCATGCTTCGATAAGAATAAAGAATATCATCATAATAAGGAAGACTGACCCATAATAACATCAAGATCAAAAACTGTAATAACCACCATCTTTTTTGAATCAATTTAAACTGAAGTTCTAAAAATGATCGATATGATAAGATATGATTTGCTTCTTCTAATAAAAAACGTTCTTTACAAGCTTCAATCGTAGCCTCAATTTTTGTTTTATCTACAACAATATCCTGATGATTTAATTTTTTATACTTGATTATTTGCTCATCTAATTTCATTTTTCTCCCTCCCTCAATAATTTTTTTAACTGTAACTTAGCTTGACGTAATCGATATTTAACCAGCGACAGGCTAATATTTAATATTCGAGCAATATCCTTTAATTTTATTTCTTCAAAATAATATAAAATTATAACTTCTCTATATTCTTCAGGAATTTTTGTTAGTGCCCATTCTAGCATCATTCGTTTTTCAAAATCTTCATTTTCATCTTTTCCTTGATCAATCATTTCAAATTGAAAACTATCTAAAGCAATATCTTTTCTTTTTTTATAAAAATTCTTACATAGATTATGAGCTATCGTATATAAATAATTCTTAGTTTTTCCTCGATATTGGTATTCAGATAATTTACCAAAAAAACTGACAAACGTCTCTTGGGTTAAATCTTGGGCATATTCATGATCATTACAATGATATAAGCAGTATTTCAATATATCCTGATAATATTTATAAACAAACTGGTCAAAGGCCTGTTCGTCACCTTGCTTCATTTTCCTGATTAAAAGAAAATCCGCATCCACAATTGCCTCCTTTCTCGCTTAAAAGTTCTAAACGTTTATCCCTTTCACCATATATAACAATTCTATTTAATAAAAAGTTAGTGAAAAAACTAAATTTTTTCTAAAATTATTTTTACTTAATAAAAAAAGAAACATAAGAGATCAATGTCCCTTATGTTTCATCTTTTTCTTTTGCTGTTTCAATGCAAACTTATAATTGGCAGCTTGCTTTTTTTGAACTTGTTTTTGGATTTGACATAACTGTTTTCGTTGCTCTTGTTGCAACTTTAATGCCTGTTGTGACTTGGTGCCAATTCCTTGATTCTGTAACTGCTTTTTAGCCTCTTTAAGCAATCGTTTCGGATTTTTCTTTAACTGTTTATAAGTTACTGCCACAGCTGGACTAAATTGTAAACTATTATAATTTCTTAAGACAAATCTTAAAACCTCATAGTCTTTGGGCTCATTACCAAATACTACTCTGGCTACAGTTAATTTGCCTTCATCGATCCGTTCGAAAACGCCGATCCAAAAAGGATCTTCAAAATAAACTGTCAGTTTACATTTTATTGCATTCATCTTTGCCCTCCTTTATTAATAATAAGTAAAGAATGGACAACCCGGAGGGGCAGGTTACTTACCCTATTTTTTATAGGACGGCTGGGCTACCTACCAGCTCTAGTGGCATAGCAGCCACATTGCGTTTTTATCTTTACAATTTATATAATAATATTAATTAATTAATTTTGCTAGATATTTTTAACATTACTGTAATTATTATAGCTTATTCATAAAAAAATCCTGCTACTTTAGCAGCAGGACTTATAAATATCAAATAATGATAAAAAATTATTTACTTCGATTTAACAACCGGAATTTCTCCAGGCTGCAACCAATCTTGATAACAGGTCTCATAAATTTCATCAGATTTTTTCTGAATCCGATTTTTTTCTGCTTTGAAATCTGGATCAATATCAGGTCCAAATAACAATTTGACTTTTTGAAATAAGTCTTCGGGTTTTATTGGAACTTGTAAAATCCCCATGTATTCCAGAGTCGAAGGGCACTTAGCTTTTTGATAGTTGGCAATAGCTTTACGCTTTAAATCTAGATCGATATACTTGTCATCCCAGGAAATGGAATGATATGGGATGGCAGCTTGTTTTAAAAAATAAACAACATCACCACGGAGATCTTCTGGAAGATAAAAGTCATACATTTTTGTTTCTTGTGGCAAATCTTTAAATGAAATCATGGACAAAACACTCCTTTTTAATAGATTTAGTGATAATTATCAACCGACAATCAATTTATTTTCATTATATAATATTTAAATCAATAGAACTAGTAAGTTATTTTAGTTTTATTACAAAATAAAACACCTAATCTAAAAATATTTTACATTTTTATTATCTTTTTAATCGTATTGGCTGTTCTAATTGTTAGTTGATGACTAATATTACTATTAGCTGTTTTAGACCACCAATTAGTTTTTTGATAATCCTTTCTAACAAAAGACCAAAAAATTGCATCTTGATAATTAAAAATTCTTTCCAGTCCATCTTTAGGATTTCCCATTTCATAATAAACTTCATCAAATGTAGCTGGTGGCAAGATAAAAATAAGATTATCATAAATTGTTTTATCTTTACCACCCCACCATTTAGGAGCATTATTTACTATATCAATAAGTTTTTCTTGTAATACAACCAAGACAGGTATTTCTAAAGTAAATATTTTTTTGATCATTGTTGCAATTTCTTTAGTAATATTTTTAATATCATTTATGGCAGTTGAAAAAATAATATTGCCGCTATTTAAATAGGTTTTTACTTCTTCAAACCCCAATTTTTCAAACTCTTTTTTTAAATCAGCCATCAAAATTTTATTCTTACCACTAATATTAATTCCTCGTAACAAAGCTACATATCTTTTCATATCTATCTCTCCATTTTAATATCATACTTTAATTCTATCACAAAAAATAAGTTTTTGATGTCTACAAAACATCTTAATAATTTTTACAGATAATATTTTAAATCAAGGCGTTTTAAATAACTAAATGATTAAAATTTACATAGTATATTATGGTGATTAAGATGCCTTTACCAATCATTCATCCCCTTGCCCTTGATGGCTTAGCTGTTTTATTAATTACCCCATTGACCGAAAGCCTGTCAGTTGATGAACAAGCAATTGTCGGTGCCTTTTTTAATGTGCTAGGTGACTTATTATCTTTAAACAGTGCTTATTTATCAACATTCCAAACATCTAATACTCCTAGTGAAGAACAAACAGACGATTTTGAAACTGATAACCAAGATAAAGAGTTCGAACTATTGAAGAAAAGCTTTCAAAAATTAGAAGCTGAACTAAAAAAAATTAAACAAGAGCATTATAAATAAATGTCTAACATGGCTCTAAAAATTGCTATATTACTGGATAACTGATAAAAAGTTTATATAGAAAGGAGATTATTATGGATTTCAAGCAATGGAAATGGACCCGCCAGCCAGCAAATTACACTATTTATGATGATAAAATTGAAATTATAACTAAACCACATACTGATTTGTGGCAAAGAACCTACTATCATTTTCAAAATGATAATGCACCAGTATTTCAAATGGAGACTGATGAAAAATATTTTAGTTTTGTGGTAAAAACTGAGTTTAATGAAAGTCATCATCGTTTTGACCAATGTGGCATTGTCATGTATTTAGATAGTGAAAATTGGCTAAAAGGATCAATCGAATATGAAAATGACCAATATCAGCATTTAGGTAGCGTAGTCACAAATAATGGTTATTCTGATTGGGCAACCACCGTTATCGATGCTTCAATCAAAACAATGTGGTATCGTTTTAGTCGTCGTGAGGATGATTATCGAATCGAATGCTCTAGCGATGGTATTAATTATCAGCAAATGAGAATTTGTCATATGCATAAAGGTAATGGAAAAATCAAATTTGGCATTTATGCCTGTTCTCCAGAAGATTCTTCATTTAAAGCTGTTTTTAGTCAGATGGAAATAACTGAATGTAAATGGTTAGCCCATGATGGGCAACAACCTGATAAAATTATCTAAATAATTGCATTAATATTTTTTATTAAACAGTTAAAAAGAACCTGCTTAAATACAGGTTCTTATTTTTTTAATTGAAGAATATGTCGTTTACCACATTTAGGACATCGTACTAAATAACCATCGACTAAACAATTGATATTTCCAAATGTCTCTATGAATCTTGGATTCCATTGATAATGACACTCAGGACATTTAAAATAATAATATTTTTTTACATAAACTGATCGTAATATTAATAATAGTATTATCACGATAATTATAAAAATTATAATTTTTAACATCAATATTTTACCACCTTATAAGATATAATTCTGTTTAATCAAATATTATCTTTTATATGTTTAAGCATCTAGATGCTTTTAGATATTGATCTTTTAATTCTTATTATTTAAATAATTAATAATTTCATTTTCGCGTTGTTTAATAATAACAGTCCGTCTTTTAAGATAATCAAAATAAAACTTTTTACAATCATCATTATGCAACTTATTTTTAACACATTTTATAAAACTATTTAAATCATTAAAAGAATTTTCATATCCGCTAATAGCATACATCTGATCATTACTGATAAAAAAAGAATTATTTTCAATCACAGGTTTTAAAAAAGCATTAGGATAAAGTTCGATTAAAGCTTTGGTCCATTTAGGATATTTTTTAAAAAACCATTCTGGTATATCAAAAATACCCATTTTCCCTTTTAACTCATTACCTCCAGGCCAGATAGGAATAACATTTCCAATCGAAAAATAAACTTGAATAAAATCTTTTAATTCACTTGCTTCATTATACTCTTTAAAAGCCCTATCTGTACTACACTTATATAAAAAACGAGTACTATAACAACACAACCGATTATTTTGTTGTTCATATTTTTCTTTTTCAAACAGTTCTTCAAATCGTTTATTATTTACTACCATTAATCCTAAATAATAAATTAAAGTAAAAGAATATAATACATCTAATTCTTCCCATTTTAATTTATTGACTAAATCTCTATTAGCCCATTCAACTGAAGGATATGCTATTGGTTCTTCATTAACTAACTCTCTTGGTGTCAGTTTCCATCTAAACATTTCACTAACTGAATTTAATTGATATTTTTCTTTCATAAATTTCTTATTCCCTTTATGATTTAATTTTTTCACCAACATTATATCTTAGATTACCTTTATCAACAAGATTGCTTCCCTTAAATATGATTTTATTATCTGTATAAATCAAGTATAATATGTACTACTTAATTAAAAGGAGCTGTTAGAAATGTCTGATTAGAATCATGATCTATATTTAAAATTTGAACAACAGCGAACACAACCAGCCATTGATTCAGCAAAACGAATTACTTAAAAAAATCCACATACTATCGTTGATTTAGGTTGTGTTCCCGGTAATATAAAAGAAGTTTTTCCTAAAGCTGATATTATTGGAATTGATAACTCTAGCACCATGATTGAAAAAGCCCAAGCCAGTTATCCAGATTTGCAATTTAAACTATAAGATATTAGAGACTTAAATCAAACATACGACATTATTTTTTCAAATGCCTGCTTGCAATGGTTACCAGATCATCACTCATTAATTTCCAAACTGATAAATCATTTAAATCCTGAAGGTGTTTTAGCTATTCAAATTCCAATCAACCAAGAAGAACCACTATATAAAATTATTCAAAAAACCGTTGATAATTCGCCATATGATTTTCATCAAGCCACTACTAAACAAAATGATACACTGGTTCCTGAAGAATATTCTAGTATTTTAAGCTCATGTTGTCATTCATTTGATATCTTTGAAACTATTTATTATCACGAATTACCAACTCATAGTGATTTACTTAACTGGGTCAAGGGTACTAGATTACGCTCTTATCTAGACTGTTTAAATTTCTAGCAGCAAGTTTGAATTTGAAAATGAATTATTGACAAAGATTCAAAAAACTTATCCAGAAACAAGAACTAAAACTGTAATTCTAAAATTTCGACGTTTATTCTTTTTAGCAACAAAATAAAGGCATTTATTAAAAAAGTATATTGGATAATTATCAACAATATACTTTTTGATTTTATCTTAATTAAATCAACTATTAATAATTTTTTTAGCTTTAAACATTCCTGCATGGGTCGTTAGATAAAATACTCTATTTTTATTAAAATAATTCTTTAAATACTCATAAAATAACCATTTCTTTTTATAAAGGATTTCTAAACTAGAACTTAAGCCTTTGCAGCTCATTATAAATTGATAAAATAAATCTAGATCAGTAACTTCATAAACTTCTTTACGATCAAATGCTTCGATATCACAAAAATATTGGCTCAATTTTTCGCTACCATTTTCATATCCAAAATGTTCATATAATATTTCTTGATCAAATGATATTTTTGAATCAAATTTTTTTACCATTTCATCCCTTTCTATCATCATATCTTTAGCAATCGTTGAACAATACAAAGTTCCATTTTTCTTAAGAACTCGATATATTTCTTTTAATGCCTGTTTCAAATTTTCAAAATACATTAAGACATGATTGACAATAATAATATCAAAACTTTCATCATCATAAGGCAAACAAAAACAATCAGCATATTCAAAAGCTTTTATTTGTGGAATATCATGTAATTTAAGATAACTTTCATCGATCATTTTTTGTGATATATCACTTAAAATTATTTCAATATCTTCCGGTATTTTAGCTCGATTACACTTCCATAATGTCCCATCGCCACAACCTATTTCTAATACTTTAGCACCAGGAAAAAATAAATAATGATCAAACATCCATTGATGAAAATTATTATCAAAATGAGTATGTTGATGATGAAACATAACTCTAGTCGTTAACCCATCTGGTGTTTCAAATTGAAGCTGTAAATTCTGGTTATTTTGAATTTGTAAAAATCTCGTATATATATCGGAAATATTCATATTATTTTCATCTTGGAGTTCATCAATAAGTGATAACATTGTTTTAGTATTAGTTAGTTGAATATTTAATAAATCTTTTTGCATGACAATCTGCTCTTCAATGTTTTTATTTTTGATAATATATTTTATTTCTTCCAGGGTATATCCCGCTCTTTTTAAAAGCTGGATTGATTGAAGCAATATCAAATAACTTTCATCGATATATTTTTGATTGTTTTCAATAATTGGATCAATAATACCAATACTTTCATAATATCTTAAAGTTCTTATCGTCGTATGACTTTTATTGGCAAATTCTCTAAAACTATATTTCTTCATTAATTTCACCACCTGATTAGATTATAGTTTGAAACGTAACGTCACTATCAATAAAATTCAAATAATCCTGATTAAAAACTTTTTTAACCACTTTAATTATTTCTTAGATTTTATGATATAATGTCCATATATGAAATAAAGGAGAATTGATTCATGGCTATAAAAATGATTGCGGTTGATATGGATGGAACTTTTTTAAATGAACAATCAGCATACAACCAAGAACGCTTTAATCAAATTTATCAGATTTTAAAAAAACGGGGAATTCGTTTTGTTGTAGCAAGTGGCAATCCTTATCTTAAACTTCAAAACTGTTTTCCACAAATTCAAGAGGAACTTACTTATATTGCCGAAAATGGCGGATATATCATCGATCAAGGTGAAGAACTTTTTTCTGCTCATCTTGCAACTCAAGTTAGCCAGCTTATTATTGATGCCCTACGAACAATGCCTGATGTACTATGCTGGGTTTGTACCAAAGATCAATCTTATACTTTAGAAACATTACCTGAACAATATTATCAGATGTTTCTTCCTTATTTTCCAAATGTTAAGAAAATTAAGGATTTTAAAGATATAAAAGAAGCTATTGTTAAATTTGCTTTATATCTTCCGCAAAAAAATGTCAACGAACGTATTCATGACCTTACTGAAATCGTTAGTCAAAATGCTAGAATTGTTGATAGCGGGCACTATTGTGTTGATATTATTCCACAAAATGTCAGTAAAGGACATGCTATTGAAATTCTGATGGATAAATTAGATATTTCAGCTGATGAAATCATGGCTTTTGGTGATGCTGAAAATGATATCGAAATGCTACAAAAAGTTAAGTATGGTTATGTTATGGAAAATGCTAAGGATTTTATGAAAGAACAATTTCAATGGATTGCTCCTTCTTTTAATGATGAAGGTGTTTTAGAAGTAATTGAATATTATCTTAAAACTAATTCTTTTTATAATCTAAAATAAACTAAAAAAGTATTGCTTGATAATTAAAATGAAGGCTTAACATCCTTCATTTTATTTTTGATAAAATAAATATAAAACTAAATAAAGAAGCTAAAAAGAAGACACTTTGACTCCCTGTTTGCTTTAGCGTTATAATCACTATAGGTGAAAAATATGGAAATTAAAATACTAGAAAATTTTTTGGCAATCATACAAATGCAAACAATATCTAAAGCTGCAAAACAATTGCATATCGCTCAGCCCCATCTTTCAAGACAAATGAAAGATTTAGAAAAAGAACTTGGAAAGCAATTATTCATTCGGGGTCAACAAAGGATCGAGTTAACTGAAGAGGGCATTTTATTACAACGCTATGCCACTGAAATACTTAATTTAGTTAATCAAGCTAAAGAAAAAATGCAAGAAAATGAAGCAGATCATTCCACCCAAATCAACATTGGCATTGAGAACGATTTTTCTAATAAAATTATAGTAAAAATATTAACAACACTTTATCAAGAGCCTAAAATTATACTTAATCTTACATATGACAATACTATCACTTTATTAAAATTAATTGATCAAAACGCTCTTGACTGTGCTTTTGTTTTTGATCATCCTAAAATTAAAGATTATAATTTTATCTCATTACCAATTAAAACAAAATGGGGCTTAATTTGTAGAAAAGATGATAATCTTACAAATTTATGTAAGTTATCTTTAAATGATTTAAAAGATTTGCCATTAATTGTTTCTAAAACTTTTATAACTCATTTAAATAACCAAAAATTAAACATTATTACTATAACTAATCAAATCATCGATTGTTTTCCAATGATAAAAGAAGGAGTCGGATACCTTATAACAACTAAAAACCAGTATAAGCAATTAAATGATCCTTCATTATGTTTTAAAGAAATTGTTGATATTGATTCAAGTAATTGTTATTGTATTTTAAAAAAAAGACATTGATGAATACAAATTCAAGCTGATTTTTAACAGTATATAAAAATATTGGGTAGAAAAATTCTACCCAATTTTTGTTAATCAATGTATCAAAATTATCATTAAACTATCTAATTTAATAATATTTAAATTTAACTACTTATCTCATCTACAAATGTATAATCACCACTATCAACTGTTTTTTGAATATGCGGTAAAACAATTTTAGCTGTAGTATTGACCGGCACTTTAACATTCAAGATGACTTTATTTGCAACTAGCTGCCAATTAACTTCAATAAGTCCATAAGGAGAATATTGGGTTAAATTTACCTTAGTTAAGCCACAATCTAAAGCTGGACAAACTTTAAATTTATGATATCCCGGTTCAATTACTTGTAAGCCACCAATTTCTTTATATAACCATTCACCAATACAGCCAAAAGCGTAATGATTATAACTATAAGTACTTACACTACCATCTTCTCCAATAGCGCCCCAGCTTTCCCACATCGTTGTTGCTCCATGTTCGACCATATACAACCAGCTAGGACATTTTGTTTGAAATAATAGTTTATAGGCCAGATCGCGACAATCATTTTCACATAAGACATCCATCAAAAATAAAACACTTAAAAAGCCAGTATCCAAACAGTTTCCATTATTTTCTATCAATGTTCTTAAATGATTGATCATTTTTGGTTTTATTTCTTCGGTTACTAAATTGTTTTTTAAGGCAATAACATAGATGCCCTGAAAATCAGCATCTATCGTTCCATCATTGTGAACATATTCTTCGATAAAAGCTTCTCTAATTTTTTCATATAAATCATGATATTTCTTGGCATCTGTCTCCTTATCAAGAATATGAGCAATCTTGGCCATAAAACGACTACTATAAGCCGCATATGCTGGTCCCACAATATTCATTGTAGCATAAGCCGTATCCATCATCGCACCACCATCAGGATTTCCTAAAACAATGCTTGGTATTAGCCAATCTCCAAAATGGAAATCGGTATTCCATAAATAATAACTTCTTTTTTTTCTTTTATCATCCCAATTTTCATAATCTTCAGGATGAAAATTATGCATCCTATTTTGGATATAATCCAACCATTTTTTCATGGCATCATAATTTTCTACTAAAACGTTTTTATCCCCATATACTTGATACATTGCATATGGAACTGTAATGATGGCATCGCCCCAGCCACAGCTTGTTTCAAACCCAGTCATTCCCTTGATAAAAATTTCGTAGGCTTTTAAATATGGAACTACCACGGGAACAGCTCCATTTTCTAATTGATCTTTTCTAACATTGTGCAACCACGATTTTAGAAATGAATGCGCGTTTGTATTAAAACACATTGTCGAAGCATAAGCCATAATATCGCCTGTCCAACCAGCTTTTTCTCTTTGAGGACAATCAGTCGGTATAGAAATAGAGTTAGCTATTTGACTTGAAACAATATTTTCTTGTAATTGGTTAATTCTTTTATCATTTGTTGTAAAACTACCAATCTTTTTTAAATTACTGCTTAATACATGCACTTTAAAATTATTAATAGATATTTCTCCTAGCCAATTAGAGATTCTAATATAGCGAAAACCATGATAAGTAAAATGTGGCCGATACGTTTGATAACCCTCTTTGGTAATATAAACATCCATTTGTTCTTTATTTATTCCTAAAATATTATTATAGTAATTACCCTGAGTATCTAATACTTCTGAATGTTCTAATTTAATTTCGATTCCGGCTGGAGCTACTAAACTAAATTCGACAAATCCGGCAATTATTCTACCAACATCAATAATCGTTTCACCGGCTGGAGAATGAATTATTTTTTTAGGTTTAAAGGTCTCAACAATTTTAACTGGTTCACTACTTTGTCCAATGAGATTATTCATCGGATAATCAACCGGAATTACTTTTTGCCATGAACTATCATCATAACTAACAGTAGACCAGTCATTTAGTTCTTTTCTGGCATCATATTTTTCACCAACAAACAAATCTGAATAAATTATTGGACCAGATGAAGAAACCCCTTGCTCGCCACTAAATACTTGAGTTGTTCCATCAAAATAAGTTATGATACCCTCTAATAATAAGCCTAATTTATTGCCATATTGACAACTATCACCGGTCGTTCCAACTCTTCCGCTCCACCAGCCATCACCAATAATAACTCCTATAACATTTTGACCATTTTTTATAAAATTTGTTAGATCATAAGTTTGATATTGGAGCAATTTATGATAAGAGGTATGTTCAGGTGCTAATTCACGATTATCAATTCTGCTTCCATTTATATATAGCTGATAAATTCCATGAACACTTATATATACCCTTGCCTTTTGAACACTTCTATCTACCTCAAACGGAACGCGAATATATTTTGAAGGACGAAACTCATCAAAACTCTGTTCTTTTCCTTCATTAGGATTACTAGCAACTGACTCTCTAGTCATTTCCTTGCCTTCTAGACTTGAAGGGGTCGGTTCTTGAACTGGTTCCACCCATTTTGTTGTAAAGGGAATATCTAAGCGTCCCGTTTCAAAAAAGGTTTCATTACTAGCTTTATTTTGATAGTTATCCCAAACATTTAATTTTACAGTATATCTCGTCATTGGTTCTATTTTAAAACCATCAATAACATTTTCAATCGAGTTGTCATCTTCAATAATACCACTATCAATGATTAATTCATTTTGTTTAAATATTTGTAATTGATATTTAGTTTGAAAAACATGCTCTTGATTACTAGTTAAAATCCAGCTAAAAACAGGATTATAACAATCAATACCAATTGGCTCTTGCAAATGTTCTACTAATATTTCTTTAATCTCAAATTTATTTTCCATCGTCATCACCCTTCCTGATTTAAATTATATCAAAAGTATCAGACTATAAAAAATACTAATATCAAATACAGATATATACAAAATATGAATACTTGAAATCTAATTTGAATACGATTATGATTATATTAAGGATGTGAATATTGATGGAAACAAAAACTTTACG
Source organism: uncultured Thomasclavelia sp. (assembly GCF_944324745.1). GTDB lineage: Bacteria > Bacillota_I > Bacilli_A > Erysipelotrichales > Coprobacillaceae > Thomasclavelia. The sequence continues at coordinate 22,582 of NZ_CALUXO010000037.1, forward strand.
TCATTTTTTAGCAATCGCTAATGAAGGAACTCTCTTACATGCAGCCAAATATTTAAATGTCTCACAGCCAACATTATCCCGACAAATGAAAGAATTAGAAAACGAGTTAGGAAAGAAGTTATTTATACGAGGTAATCGCCATATTACTTTAAACGATGCCGGTTATGAGTTTAAAGAATATGCCCTTTCGATCATTGATTTAATTGATAAAGCTAAACACGATATAACCAATACCAATAGTTTTTTATCTGGTGATATTTATTTAGGAGCTGCCGAGACTAAAACAATGGAATTTATCATCTCAATAATAAACGAAATTCAAAATCAACATCCTGATCTATGTTTTCATTTTTATAGTGGTAATAGTGAAGATGTCATTTCTAAGATAAATAATGGTTTGTTGGATTTTGGTATTTTGATCAATCCTAAAAATATTGACAGTTTTAACTACATACAGCTGCCATATAAAGATTCCTGTGGTATTTTAATGAATAAAAACAGCCCATTAGCCACTAAAGATTATATCACTCCTGAAGATTTAATCGATCAACCACTAATTCTATCAAGACAAGATATGAGAAAAAATGAAGTATTAGAATGGTTTAATATTCCTTTTGATCATCTTAAAATTAAAGCCACATATAATTTAATATACAATGCTTCATTGATGATTGCTAAAAGTGGTGGCTATACTTTTATGTTAGAAGGCTTGATAAATACTGAGGGAACTGACTTGGTTTTAAAACCAATGAAACCAGAAATTAATATTGATGTCGTTCTATTTTGGAAAAAGTATCAGCCATTTTCTAAAGCATCACAATTTTTCCTAAATACTGTTATTGAAAAAATAAAAGTAATTTAAAATTTAATTACTGATTTATCTGGCCGATTACAATAAAATCATTAAATTATCTAAGCAGAATTTTTAATCAGATTTTTGCTTAAAATACCTAGATTAGTGCGTAAATAAACGGAAAATAAACGAAAAATTTGATTATCTATAAAAAACGCTGATTATATCAGCGTTTTTTGAGGTTTTTATTTATTCGACACCAACAATAAATGAATAAACCGGTTGTTGTCCATTAATAACTTCTAACTCAATATCATAGTTATCTTCAACATAACTTTCTACTTCTTCTACGTCACCATCGTTAACATCCTCACCACAGATTAATGTAATGATTTCAGAATCATTATCAATGATATTTTTGAAAACAGCTTCTAAAGCTTTTAATTTATCATCTTTGCAGGCAACAATATTTTTTTCTACTAATGCCATATAATCATTAGCTTTAATTTCGATTCCATCAACAGATGTATCTTTAATCGCATAAGTAACTTGTCCTGTTTTAACATTTTCTGCTGCATCAGTCATATCAGCAATATTATCATCTAATGGTGCATCAGGATTATACATAATGCATGCTGATAAACCTTGTGGAATGGTTTTAGTCGGGATAACAATAACATTAATTTCCCCTTCTAAAATTGTTGCTGTTTGTTGAGCTGTCATAACAATATTAGAATTATTTGGTAAAATAATAACATTTTTAGCATTTACGCGTTTAACTGCCTGTACCATATCTTCAGCTGATGGATTCATTGTTTGGCCACCATTTACCACGTAATCACAATGCAACTCTAAAAATGCATTTTTCAATCCTTCTCCAGCGCACACTGAAATAACTGCAGTTTCTTTAGCCGGTGCTTTTTCTTTTTCTTTATTATCGTCGACTCCAACAATAGATTGTCTTGCTTGAAGAGCATCATTTTGTTCTTGCATATTTTCGATTTTGATTTTTACAAATTCACCAAATCTTTGAGCAATATTTAAAGCATTACCTGGTTTTAATGTATGTACATGGACTTTTACTATGTCTTCATCTTGTACAACAACAATACTATTTCCTGGTAAGCGTTCTAATTCTTTTTTTAGTTGATCTTCTTTAAATTTGTTAATTAAAGATGGTTCTAGACGGATAATAAATTCTGTACAATATCCATAACCTTCTTCGCCACTTTCGACACTGGCAACAGCATTCATAGCATTATCAGCAGATTTGATTTCAACATAATCAACTCTTTCTCCAGCTAATGCTGCCATAAATCCGGTAAAGACTAGTAATAACCCAGCACCACCACTATCAACTACACCAACTTCTTTTAACACCGGTAATAATTCTGGAGTACGATCAAGTGATAATTGCGCTTCTTTAACAAAATATGAAAAGAAATCTTCAATTTCCATATCTGGCTTTACATATTTAGCAGCTGCTTCACTAGCTTCACGAATTACTGTTAAAATTGTTCCTTCAACTGGTTTCATAACTGCTTTATAAGCAACTTTTGCTCCACTTTGTAAGGCTTCAGACCATAACATTGCATCAGCATCTTCATGACCTTGAAGTGTCATAGAAACACCTCTAAAAATTTGTGATAAAATTACCCCCGAATTACCACGGGCACCCATCAATAATCCTTTAGATAATTTTTTAGAAATATCACCAATATTATTAGAATCAAAATTATCGACTTCTTTAGCACCAGCTGAAAAAGTCAACGACATATTTGTTCCCGTATCACCATCAGGTACTGGAAAAACATTTAATGCGTCAATTTCTGGATAATTATTGTGTAAGGTATTTGCACCACATAACACCATCTCTTTAAATAATTCACCTGTAACTATTTTCATTTTCTATCTCCTCTACTCTACTCCACGAATCCCTTGAACATAGACATTAACTGCTTCTACATTCACATCTAAAGTAGACTCAACTACATATTTTACCTTTTTTTGTACTTCGTGCAATACCTCAGTCATTTTGATTCCATAACCTAATAAAACATAAAGATCTAAAATTAGGCCACTTTCGCCATCACGAGCAACTATTCCTTTGGAATAATTTTCCTTTCTCAATAGGTCATAATAGCCATCTTTTAATCTTTTTTGACTAGCCATGCCAACTACTCCATAACATTCAATTGCAGCGCCACCAGCAATAGTTGCGACAACATCTAATGAAATGTTGACAGTGCCCATATTATTATTCTTTTCGATCATTTATCTATATGCCTCCTTATGTTCAATAAACAATACTATCTTAAGTAATTATATCTTAAATCACTACTCTTGACAATTATTAGGGCTAGAAATTATTCTATCAAACATTCAATTTTTTGCAAGTTTTATTTTATTTCTATAAAAACACTATTTTTTTCTAATAAAAATTAATTTTTTAAAAAAAGTGATTGCTTTTTATTTATAAAAATGCTATTATATCCAAGTACGTAAAACACTACAAAGAGTAAGGAGGAGAACCCATGTCAAGAAAATGTCAAATCAGTGGTAAAGGACCTATGTCTGGAAATACACGTTCTCATGCTTTAAATGCCAGCAGAAGAAAATGGAATGTAAATTTACAAAAAGCCACTATTTTAGTTAATGGTAAACCTACAAAAGTAAGAATTTCTGCTAGAGAATTAAGAACTTTAAGAAAATCAGCTTAATAATATTAATAGTACAGATAATGTACTATTTTTATTTTACCCGAAAACTGTCAAATATATTACTATATTATTATTTCAATCATAAAAAGGGCTGTAACTCCATTATAAGTTACAGCCATAATTTTTCTATTTTTTAAATTGACGTTTAAACGCATCAAATATCGATTCTTTTTTCTTCGACAATTTAGAAAGTTTTTGATATAATTCCTTTTCTTCTGAAGATAATTTTGTTGGTATCTTGACTTCAACTCGCACCATTTCATCACCATAATTACTGCTATGAAGATCTTTGACACCTTTTCCTTTAAGTCTTAAAATAGTTCCAGATTGTGTTCCAGCCGGAATTTTAACAGTAACATCACCTTGAACAGTTGGAACATCAACTTCACATCCTAAAGTCGCATCAACATTAGAAACTGGTACCGTAATATGAATATTACGTCCATCTCGTTTAAAGTGTGGATGTGATCCAACATGAATTTCGACAAATAAATCACCATTAGGACCACCATTGACACCACGACCACCTTTTCCAGCTACTCGTAACTGTTGATTAGAATTAATACCAGCTGGGATATCTAATTGAACTGTAACAGTTTTATTTTCATAACCACGTCCATGACAATGTGGACATTTTTCTTTAATTACCTTTCCTGTACCATTACAATCAGGACAAGTAGTTTCAGTTACAAAAGTACCAAATGGAGATCTTTGTTGCTGTTGTACAGTTCCTCGTCCACCACAACGTGAACATGTTTGAACATCATTAGGAGATTTAGCACCAGTACCATTACAATGATTACATTGAGCATCATAAGTAACTTTGATATCTTTTTTTACTCCCTTAACAGCTTCCATAAAATCAATATTTAAACGCATTAAGTGGTCTTCACCACGACGTGGTCCATTGTTTCGAGAACGAGAACGCGTTCCACCACCAAAGAATGAACCAAAAATATCACCTAAATCAACATCGTCAAATCCAAAGCCACCAAATCCGCCACCGGCACCACCATTTCCAGCACCTTGTTCAAAAGCAGCATGACCAAAACGGTCGTAAGTTGCCTTTTTATTAGGATCAGATAAAACTTCATATGCTTCCTGGACCTCTTTAAACTTTTCCTCAGCACCAGGTTCTTTATTGACATCGGGATGATATTGTTTTGCTTTTTTACGATAAGCACGTTTGATCTCATCGGCTGAAGCCTGTCGATTAATACCTAAGACTTCATAATAATCTCTTTTTTCCGCCATATATTCACCCTCTTTATACTAGTTAAAACCAAGGCGGCTAGGCCTTGGCTTTAAATTAATTCTTTTCTTCGAAATCTGCATCAACAACATTGTCATCTTGGTTTGTACTAGATGTATTATCAGTACTTGCACCAGCATTATTTTGTTGTTGATAAGCGTATGAAGCCATTTGCTGTGCCATTTGTTCAAGTTCAGACATTTTAGCTTCTAATGTAGCGATATCATTATTGTCTAATGCAGTCTTTAACTCATCTCTTAATTTTTGAGCTGATTCTTTTTGAGTTGCATCAATCTTATCACCTTGTTCAGCTAAGGCTTTATCGATTTCATTGATCATTTGTTCAGCTTTATTTTTAGTTTCAATTTCTTTACGTTTCTTTTCGTCTTCAGCTTTGTTAGCTTCAGCTTCTTTGACCATACGATCAATTTCTTCATCACTTAAACCGCTAGAGTTTTGGATAACAATTGATTGTTCTTTTTGAGTTTTTAAATCTTTAGCTTTAACATTTACGATACCGTTAACGTCAATGCTGAAAGTAACTTCAATTTGTGGTACCCCACGTGGTGCTGGTTCGATACCATCCAATTTGAATAAACCTAATTGTTTATTATCACGAGCCATAGATCTTTCACCTTGTAATACGTTGATATCTACAGCTGGTTGGTTATCAGCAGCAGTTGAGAAAATTTGTGATTTAGTTGTTGGGATAGTAGTATTTCTTTCGATTAATACTGTCATAACACCACCCATAGTTTCGATACCTAATGATAATGGAGTAACGTCTAATAATAATACATCTTTAACATCACCAGCAATAACACCACCTTGGATAGCAGCACCCATAGATACTACTTCATCTGGATTTACTGATTTATTTGGTTCTTTTCCAAGTAATCTCTTAACTGATTCTTGAACAGCAGGGATACGTGTAGAACCACCTACTAATAATACTTGATGGATTTCAGTTGGTTGCATACCAGCATCAGATAATGCTTGACGAACTGGTCCTTCAGTTTTTTCTACTAAGTCACGAGTTAATTCATCAAATTTAGCTCTTGTTAATGTTAATTCCAAATGTAATGGTCCATTTGCACCAGCTGAGATAAATGGTAATGAAATTTGTGTTTGCATAGTTCCTGATAAGTCTTTTTTAGCTTTTTCAGCAGCTTCTTTAATTCTTTGCATTGCCATTTTATCAGTTGATAAATCAATTCCTTGATCTTTCTTAAATTCAGCAACAACCCAATCCATGATTTTTTGGTCAAAGTCGTCACCACCTAAGTGGTTATTACCAGCAGTAGCTAATACTTCAAAAGTACCATCAGCTAAATCTAGGATAGATACGTCGAAAGTACCACCACCTAAGTCATATACTAATACTTTTTGTTCTTTATCTAATTTATCTAGACCAAATGCTAAAGCTGCAGCAGTTGGTTCGTTGATAATACGTTCAACTTCCAATCCAGCAATTTTACCAGCATCTTTTGTTGCTTGACGTTGTGCATCATTGAAATATGCAGGAACAGTAATAACTGCTTTAGTAACTGTTTCACCTAAATAAGCTTCAGCAGTTGCTTTTAAGTTTTGTAAAATCATAGCTGAAATTTCTTGTGGTGTATAATCTTTTCCATTTACATGAACTTTATAGTTTGTACCCATATGTCTTTTAATTGACATTACTGTATCTGGATTAGTAACTGCTTGACGTTTTGCAGCTTCACCAACGATAATTTCACCATTTTTGAAAGATACAACTGATGGAGTTGTACGATTTCCTTCAGGATTAGCAATAACTTTTGCTTCCCCATTTTCCATAACACTTACACATGAATTTGTAGTACCTAAGTCAATACCAATAATCTTACTCATAATAACATTCCTCCTATTAATTACTCACTTACTTTAACTAAAGATGCACGAATAACGCGATCTTTTAACATATAGCCTTTTTGTAATTCTTCAACCACCATATTTGGCTTGAAGTTTTCATCTTTGACTGTCATTACAGCCTGATGGTAGTTTGGATCAAATTCTTTTCCTTCAGCTTCAATAACGGTTACGCCTTGAGCTTTTAAAACATCCATCAATTGAGTATAAATCATTTCATAACCTTTTAAGAAATTTTTAACTTCATCACTTGGATTATTAATAGCCAGCGATCTTTCGAAGTTATCAACAATTGGTAACAATTGTTCAATAAATGATTGCATCATAAATTTCATCGCATTTTGATGTTCATTTTGTAATCTCTTTTTAAGGTTTTCCATATCAGCAAATACTTTATAATAATCAGTTTTCCAAGTATTTACTTCTTCCATTAAATCATTGATCTGTTTTTCTACAGATTCTTCATCTTTATTTGCTTCACCAGCTTCTTCAACTACTTCTTCAGTAGTTTCTTTATCTGTTTGTTCAACTTTTTCTTCAGTAGATTCATCTACAACATTCTTTTCTTTATCAGCCATTACATTCACCTCTATTCATCTTTCGAATCATCATCTGTCTCATCAAATTCCTCAAAGAAAGCTTCTTCAATATTCTTTGAGATATACTCTACTAAGGAAACTACTTTATCATAAGGCATTCTAGTAGGCCCGATTACTGAAATAGATCCCTTGGTTCTTTCTCCGGTTTTAAATGAAGCAGAAATTACCGAAACGTCTTCAATTTCATTTATTGGTGAATCAGAACCAATTCTTACAGTTACGCCTTCATCATCAGACATTGGCTGTAAGAAATCCCATACTTTAGAGTTTTCAAATGCACTAACGATTCTTCGTAATTTATTTACATCGTTATACTCAGGTTGATATAACATATTCTCTTTTCCTGAAAAATAGATATTGCTCGAAGCAAATCGAACAAACGCTTCAAGAAAAGCATTAAATAACTCTTCGTGTTCTTTGACTTTAACAGCTAACACCGGTTTAACATCTCGTTCTAATCGAAATGCTACCTGATCGATCGGTGTGCCAATTAGTAGATCATTCATAACACCAACACAATCGATTATATCTTGCATCTTATGTTCCTGATTAATATCGAACACCTTATTTTCAACATGTCCATGATTAGTAATAATAATCGCAGTAACTCGATTATCACTAAGTGGGACCACACTGATTTGCTGCAAGGTATCAGCACTGGAATCCGGGCCTAAAACAACAGTAGTCAAATGCGTCAATTCACTTAGCATCTCACAACTATCTTGAATAATTTGATTCAAGCTACGATGCCGATCACTAAAAATTGTTGCTACCTGATTTTTTACTCCTTCATCCAAATCATGTTTAGCTATATTATCTACATAAAATCGATATCCTTCAATTGAAGGAATTCTTCCTGAAGATGTATGTGTCTTTTCAATATATCCATAATCTTCAAGATTACTCATCTCGTTTCGAATGGTTGCACTTGAATATGGCAATTGGTATTTTTTCATCAATGCCTTTGAGCCAACTGGCTCAGCCGTTTCAATAAACTCATCGACGATACATTTAAATATTAATAATTGCCTTGCTGTAAGCATTAGTTTCACCACCCTTAGCACTCATCTTTCCTTTGTGCTAAATACATTATACATCTTTTTTTAGCACTGTCAACACCTTTGTGCTAAATTTTCAAAAAACAATAAAATATCTTATCTATCTCAGCAAAACAACCTTCATACTGTGATAAATAAGATACTCCATCTATGATAAAAAATCAATTAATATTTCATTTAATAAATACAATGACTCCTTACTACACCTCAAATAATGATCATCAATAATTAACGTCTTTAAAGACAAATGCTTTTTTAATGCTTCCTTAAAAACCTCAAATACACTTAGATGATATCTGTGATAAAAATCATCAATATCTAACCCGCGTACTAAACGTAGTGACATCATCAAATGATTAAACATAACATCCTCTTTAGTATTAATAATTTTACTAATAGTATCATCACCATGTAAATATGCGGTTAAATTTCGATTGTGTTCATATAAGCAATCATCAATCTTGCCACTGGCGCCAATTCCAATTCCATAATAATTATCATATTTCCAATAAGCCAGATTATGCTTTGATTCATAACCTTTTTTGGCGTAATTACTTATTTCATATTTTTCAAAACCAGCTTGAGCTAATTTATGATCGATCAGCTGATTGATCTGCATTTCATGATCTTCATCTAAAATATGATAATTTTGATTTTTTAAGACCGTATGATCTTCTAAAATCAATGCATAATAAGAAATATGTTGAATATCTAAATTAACAGCGATATTTAAATCATTTGCAACATCATGCAATTTTTGATTTGGTAAACCATACATTAAATCAATCGAAATATTATTAATTTGATAGTTATGTGCCAAGTCAATTAAATCAAAAACTTGTTGACTATGATGATGGCGGTTGATTTGCTTTAAAATTTCATCATTAAACGATTCTACTCCAATGCTTAAGCGATTAATGCCACCCTTTTTTAAAATTGCCAGCTTATCAGCATTCATACTTTCAGGATTAACTTCAATGCATACTTCCTGATCTTCATTTACATAAGGAGCAATCATATCCATTAAAAACTGCAATTGCTGCAAAGTTAAAGCACTAGGAGTACCACCACCGATATAAATAGTTTTTAAAGGATGGGTAATTTTTAGTGATTCTAATTCCTGCTTTAGAACCGTCAGATATTTATCAGCCAATTGTTCTTGATAAAATACTTTACAAAAATCACAATAAGCACAAATATCTTGGCAAAATGGAATATGTATATATAAGGAACTAGTCTTCATCATCAAAACCAAATTCTTTGGCCAAACCACCTAAAGAAGTTTCTTTATAAGCACTATTTAAATCTTTACCGGTTTGTTTCATCACGCGAACAACAGCATCAAAAGAAACCTTATTTTTTCTTAAATAACCTAGCTGTTTAGCATACATTGCCGCATCCATCGCTCTTAAAGCCCCAAAACCATTACGTTCAATACAAGGAATTTGAACATAGCCACCAATTGGGTCACAAGTAAGACCTAAATTATGCTCTAATCCCATTTCACCAGCATATTGAATTAAACTATTATTTAATTCCAAGATCCAGCCATAAGCCGCTGCAGCCATAGCACAGGCACTACCGATTTCAGCCTGACAACCACCATCAGCTCCTGATATTGTTGCATTAGTTTTAATCACATTTCCAAAAATTCCTGCGACTGCCAAAGCTTTAATTATTTCTTTTTTTGGTAAACCTAATTGCTTATAACAATAATATAATACCGCTGGTAAGACTCCACTAGCTCCACATGTTGGGGCCGTAACAATTTGATGACCACAAGCATTTTCTTCACTGACGGCATAAGCATAGCTGCTAACCAGCAAACGGTCTCGCTGACCGGAATGACGAGTATTAATTGCCTGTTGATACATCGATTTGGCAACTCTAGTTAATTTTAAGCGGCCGGGAATAATTCCGGTAGTTGAAAGACCAGCTTCAACACAGTCAAACATTGCATCTAAAACAGTAAATAAATAAGCCTTAAAATCTTCATCTTCAAAAGTAAGAGCATAATGATATAAATTGATTCCTTTTTCATCACAATAATCCAATACTTCATTTAAAGTATTATGCGGATATACTTGCTTTGGCGATTCAATCTTAGCATCATCGTACATTAAAGCACCACCACCAATTGAGTAAACAGTAATTCGATCAATTTCCTGATTATCTTGATAAACAATAAATAACATCCCGTTTGGGTGCTTTGGCAATGCTTCGCTGACAAAATGAATTTTAACTTTATCTTCTTTCAGCGTTTGTTCAATAATATAATCTGTTAAATGGCCTTTTCCCGTCAAAGCTAATGACCCATATAAATATACCTCATAATGGGTTGCCTGAGGGTAGGTTTCTTTTATTTTTAATGCGGCGCGTTGTGGCCCCATCGTATGCGATGATGAAGGACCAACACCAATTTTATATAACTCACGTAATGATTCCATATTCTCTCCTATATTCTAATTAAAAATAATTCTAATCCAACTTTTTTATCCAGTTTTCCACTTTTTATTTTAACATCTAATTTAGATAATTGATCAATTGATTGAATCAGTTCATCTAATTGAAAGTTTTTTCCTTCTTGACGAACATATTTTAACCGATATGGATTAACCCCCAAAATTTTTCCAATTTCCTGATCAGTATATCCTTTTCGATCAAGCAACTTTACCTGATAGTGTAAGCGCATCTGATTGGCAATCGAAACAATCAGCTTAATAGGTTCTTCATTTAATATCATTAAATCATGATAAATACTAAAGATCTTTTGCCGATTCTTAGACAAAATAGCATTTGTCAAATCAAAAATATTTTCATCTAAAGGCTTATTGACCAATTTATCAACTACCTGATAAGTAATATGTTTACTATACAAACAAAGCTTTTCTACTTCATTAGCTACTCGCTCTAAACTTTCATCACAACGACTTAATAATAGTTCAAGAGCATCATCATCGATCACTGCTTCTCTTCTTTTAACTGCTTTACGAGTACTGTCTGATAAGCGATAGTGATTAACTTTATCATATTTAAAAACTTCAGCCTGTTGCAATAATTGTTTAACAATTTTTTTACGTTTATCGAAATCATCTCCATGATAATAAATGACAAAAACAGTTTCTTGACACTCATCCAAACATTTTTGAAAATATTTTAACTGTTCAGCATCTTTCTTAACCTTTTTTGTCGTTAAAAAAACAGGATTTTTCAAAATAACCATTTTATTATCAGTAAAAAATGGAGGTGTAATCAAATCTTCATAAACATCCTGCATTAAATCCTCATCACCACGAAAAATCGATAAATTCATATTTTCGTCACTGCAATGATATTGTTGTTTCAATGCGGTCAATTTTTGTTCAATCAAAAACCGTTCTTGTCCATAAATTAATATAATCACATACATCCCTCCAACACTCAAATTATAGCTTAAATCACTATCAATGTCATGAAAAATATCTCTTTTATCATTATTTATTAGGATAATAAATAATCTATTTTTATTATTTACCTTTAATTATTTTCTATAACAAAAAAAGCTAGAACCCATTCATCAGGATTCTAGCTATATTAATCAAAAATATAATTATTTTTTCTATAATAAACAATTTTAACCATACCACTTTGATCAGTGCGATAAGTCTTAATGCCATAATCATCCAATCTTTCAATCACCTCACTGCTAGGGTGTCCATAAAAATTATTTTTACCACAGCTAATCAAAGCAATTTTGGGATCAATTGCCATTAAAAAAGCCGCACTGGTCGCACTTTGACTTCCATGATGTGATACTTTTAAAACATCAACCTTTAAATCCGGATATTTTTCAATCAGTTCTAATTCAACCGCAGTTGAAATATCACCAGTAAATAAATACTTTAACCCATTAATTTCAGCTAATAAGACTAATGAATTATCATTACTATCTTCACTGTTGGAAGTTTCCAACATTTTAATTATTACATCGCCAATTACAATTTCAGATTGATATTCGGTGATGGTCTGTTTGATCTTGATTTGATTTTTAAGAGAATCATAGGCTCCACTATGATCAAAATCATCATGTGATAAAAAAACATAATCCAGCTGATAAATACCGATTGAATGTAAATATGGCACTAGAGTAACTGATGCCAAATCACTATTTTTTAAACCACCAGTATCAATTAAAATATTACCACGATTAAAGGGTTGCTGAATTAAAAAACTATCGCCCTGACCAACATCAATCATCACTACCTGACCGTAAATTTGATAATATGGCTTAAAATATAACATTATCATCAAACTAACTAACAATAACACTTCATGGTGGATTCGCTGTTTGACATTTATTTTAATTAACATTTTAAAATATATAAAATAAAAAGCCAGCAGAAAAAATAATGGTGGCTTTAAAAAATTAAGATAAATTGAAAAGTCGTGACTAAAGGTAATAATATTGTGCAATCCCTGGATAACCAGGGCAGTTACTGGTTTAAAAAAGGAACCAAATAATGTATATAACCATAATAATTGATATAAGATAGTTACTAAAGGATTTAAAATTATCCCTAAAAATAAAGATAATAAATTAATTCGATATTGAATATTAATAATGATTGGTAAACTACCTAAATAAATTAAGCCATTTAAATACTTGTGAGAGTTGATTAAGATAATTAAAAAATATAAAAAATAAGAAAAAATAAATGATAAGCTATAAATCACATAGGGGTTTAAGCCCACCATCAATATCGTCACAATACTCAAGCTATCTAAACGATTTATATACTTTCCAAACAACAGGTTTAAAACCATCACCAGATACGCCCGAACAAAAGAAACATTAAAAGGAATAATATAAACATAAATACCAATGATCACCAAACATACATACTCTAATATTTTATCAGGAAACATAAACGATAACGGTGTCTTGATTATTTTTTTCAACATATGAATATGCAACCCTGATAAAGCAAATAAATGAACAACCGACAATTCAGTTAATTGCTGATAGTATTCATTGATTACCTGATCTTTGATGCCAACAATAAACATCGATGCATAACTAGAAACTAAATCATCATTATCAAAACGACTTATTAATTTATTAACTAAAGTATCATGCTTTTTACTAGCGATAATATTGGTTAAACTGGCATTGTTGGTAATACCTTGGCTATATAAATAGTTACGATAATTAAAGCCATTATCATTAGTAGCTTCGTTAATATCAAAATACTCAACCCCAATCTCTAGTTCATCACCAATTTTAAAACCAGTAAATTCGCCATAAACTTTAACTTTAGTTGTTGCAGTTTTTAAAACAATGTTATTATCATCTTGATTGACTATCTTCCCTTTCAATATTGAATCATCAACTGGGCTAGGATATCGTAATAATAAAACAAAAATTAGCGTAAAAACAATGATGGCAAATAATGTCATTAAATTTAAACGATAAATAATAAATAAACTGTATATAACTAGTAATATTATAAAAATGGGATGAACCAAAATAATAACTACTGCCAATAAACAATATATGGCATAATAAATTAAATGATATTTTACAAACATAATAATTCCCGAATTCTTAAATAGGTTTTTTCACCGATTCCAGAGACATTTTTAATATCTTCTATCGTTTTAAATGGGGTTTGATTACGATAATCGATGATCTTTTGAGCAGTTTGAGGGCCGATGCCTTTAATAGTCATCAATTCTTCGATTGAAGCATGATTTAATGAAATTAAATTTTGGTTATTTTCCGGTATATAAAAAACACTCTGGCTTTCTAAGACCGTTGTATCATCAAAGCCATAAGTGTTTTCAATTGCCAGCTGGTAAAATACATCTCCAATCGTTGGGATTTGTTCAAAAATTAAAGTTTCATTATATTTACCTTCAACAATGATTTTGATTTCCGGTTCTTTTTCGATTTTGACAACCTCAGTATCTGGCAAAACTAATGAATAGAAAGTAGAAATAATTAAGATGATCATTAAACCGATCACTTCATGTTTTTTCATCATATCACCTGCTTATAAATCAAAAAAAGACTGTTGTTAAAACAGTCGATCTTGATGGGGAACATTTAAATGCCGATAGGCCGCTTCAGTAGCAATTCTGCCTCTTGGTGTTCGTTTTATTAAACCAATTTGTAATAAATATGGTTCATAGACATCTTCTAATGTCTGTGGTTCTTCACCAATTGATGCCGCCAAAGATTCTAAACCAACCGGTCCCCCTTGAAAACGTTGAATAATCCCTAAAAGATATTTATGGTCAACTTCATCTAACCCTAAAGTATCTACTTTCAAACGATCCAAGGCTTCAATCGTTCTTTCTTTGGTAATGACATCTTCACCATTGAATTGAGCAAAATCACGAACCCTTCGAAATAATCGGTTCGCAATACGTGGAGTTCCACGAGAACGCATTGCTAACGCCGCTTTAGCATCATCATCCATTGGCATTTGATAAATACGGCTAGTTCGATCAATGATAGTCTTCAATTCTTCTTCATTATAATATTCCAATTTAGAAATAATACCAAAACGATCCCGCAGTGGGGCTGATAGATCACCTGCTCGGGTAGTCGCTCCAACTAAAGTAAATGGTGGTAAGTCAATTCTAACTGATCTAGTAGAAGCGTCTTTACCAATTACAACATCAACACAAAAATCTTCCATTGCTGGATATAGGATTTCTTCAACCACTTTATTTAATCGATGGATCTCATCGATAAATAGAACATCTCCAGGATCCAAAGCTGTTAAAATAGCTACTAAATCACCAGTTTTTTCAATACTAGGTCCAGTTGTGATCTTAATATGTTTTTCCATTTCATTGGCAATGATCATTGACATCGTTGTTTTTCCTAGACCTGGTGGTCCATAAAGCAAAACATGATCTAACGATTCATTTCGCAATTTTGCGGCCCCAACAAATACTTTAAGATTTTCTTTTAAATCATTTTGGCCCACATATTCATCAAATGAAGTTGGACGTAAACTGCTTTCTTCTTTATCTTCAATATTAGCATCCAATATTTCATTTCGAGACATCCTGATCCTCCTTACTTAACTAATAAACTCAAGGCTTTTTTTACATAGCCATTAATATCTAATTTTTCATTCCTGATGCGTTTTAATACACGATCAACTTCGCTTTTACGATATCCTAAAGCTAATAAAACTTCCAGCGCTTCTTCTAAATCATCATTAGCAACCAATGATTCCATTGGACGATTTTTAAATTTACCTTGTAAATCTAAAATAATCTGACCGGCTGCTTTTGGTCCAATTCCAGGAATTTTCTTTAGATATGAAACGTTTCCAGTTTCGATTGCATCGATGATACTATTAACATCACCGGTAGCTAAAATTCCAATTGCTGTTTTACATCCGATTCCTTTAACTAAAATCAATTTTAAAAACATTTCTTTTTCATCATCAGTTTTAAAACCATATAATACTATTCCATCTTCACGAACATGCTGATAAATAAAAACTTTAATCGTCTCATTTTTTGAAAACTCATATGGATTACTGACATATACCAAATAACCGATCCCTTGGTTGTCAATTACAATATGATCAGCATTGATAGCCACTATTTCACCAACAATATAGCTGTACATTTTTCGACCCCTTTACATTTATTATTATACTATATATCTAATAACTTTTTGTCTCAAATTTGTATCAAATTGACTCCTATCAATTATAGCATTAACACTATAAAAAAGCCAACTAGAAATATCTAGCTGACTATTCATAATATTCAAATTCAAAATCACCTATTGTGACATTATCGCCATCTTTAGCTCCAGCTTGTCTTAAAGCTTCATCAATACCCATATTACGCATCTTGATTAATAATCGTTTCAATGAATCATCGCTAACTAGTGAAGTCATGGCTACTAAACGTTCAATCTTTTTACCAGTAATTGACCAGTTACCATTACCTAAATTATGTAATTCAAATGGTTTTTCTTCTTCTTGCATTGTATAGACAACTGTATTTTCTTCGTTTTCTTCTAACGTAAAGACAGGAGCTTTTTCCAATGCATCAGCCACAGCATATAAAACCTGATCGACACCATCATGGATAATTGCACTAATTGGATAAACTTTAACATCATCACCAACTTTTTCTTTAAAGCGAGCTAAGTTTTCTTCAGCACCTTCTTCATCCATTTTATTAGCTACTACAATTTGGGGACGCTCTAACAGACGATATTGATATTCACCTAATTCTTTATTAATCGTAACATAATCTTCATAAGGATCACGGCCATCGACAGCTCCCATATCAACAATATGGACAATAACGCGACAACGCTCAATATGACGTAAAAACTGATGTCCTAACCCTTTTCCTTGAGCAGCGCCAGCAATCAATCCTGGTAAATCAGCCATAACAAAACTACGACCATCTTTTACTTGAACCACTCCTAGATTAGGAACAATTGTTGTAAAATGATAATCAGCAATTTCAGGTTTTGCTCTAGTTACTACTGATAGTAATGTTGATTTTCCAACTGATGGAAAACCGACCAATCCTACATCTGCCAATAATTTCAATTCACAAATCAAATCGAATTTTTCGCCAGGTTCCCCACGTTCACAAATTTGGGGCGCTGGATTTCTAGAAGTTGCAAAACGGGCATTTCCACGACCACCACGTCCTCCTTTGGCAATCACTACTTTTTGTTTATCTTCCGTCAAATCAGCCATAATTTGACCGGTTTGTTCATTAATAATAACGGTTCCCACTGGCACTTTAATAATCGTATCCATCGCATCTTTACCATGCATTTTTTTAGGCATTCCATTTTGACCAGAAGGCGCCTTATATAAACGGTTATATTTTAAATCTAGTAAAGTTGAAAGTGAAGTAGTTGCTAAAAAGATGATGCTGCCACCTTTTCCACCATCACCGCCAGCCGGTCCCCCTTTAGGAACGTGAGCCTCACGACGGAAAGCAACAGTTCCATCGCCACCTTTTCCAGCTTCAACTCTAATTTTTGCTTTATCTATAAATTGCATTCAGCCACCTCTTTTCTATCTTATTATGACACCAAAAAATTATTATTTATACAATAAAAAATCCCTTTTCAGGGATTTAACTATGCAGCAGGATATACAGAAACTTTTTTACGATCGCGTCCTAGTCTTTCGAATCTTACAACTCCATCAACTATTGCGAATAAAGTGTCGTCGCCACCTTTTTTAACGTTAGTACCAGGATGAATCTTAGTTCCTCTTTGACGATAAATAATTGATCCAGCTGAGCAAAATTGCCCGTCAGATAATTTAGCTCCTAATCTTTTAGATTTAGAATCACGACCGTTTTTAGTTGACCCTACCCCTTTTTTAGAAGCGAATAATTGTAAATCTAATTTGAACATCATTTTTTACACCTCCACAATCGATATTTTTATATACTGTCCGTAGCTGGCAACCATTGTTTTTAAAATTACTACAAGTGTCTCTAGTACCACTTGGCAATCATGATCATATTGCTTAACTACGATATTGACATATCCATTATCCATTTCCAATGTACCTAGCTGACGTTTTAAAAAACCCATTTCTGCAAGCATATTTAAGATGCCAACAGCACTCGCTGATACACCAGCACATACTAAATCGTGACCATATTCACCACTTTCAGCATGTCCACTTATTTTTAAAGCGATTAGATAATCTTGATTTTGTTTAATTTCTACTTTAATCATTAACCGTTAATAGCATTAATAACTAATTTTGTATAAGGTTGTCTATGCCCTTGTTTTTTGTGATAATGTTTTTTAGGTTTGTATTTATAAACGATAACTTTCTTTTCTTTACCTTGTTTTTCTACAGTTGCTTCAACTGTTGCACCTTCAAGATAAGGAGCTCCTAATTTAATAGAACCATCACCGATAGCTAAAACCTTATCAAAAACATATTTTTCTCCAGCTTCAACATCTAATTTTTCAACAAAAATAGTGTCTCCAGCTTCTACTTTTAATTGTTTTCCACCTGTTTCAATAATTGCGTACATCTTCGCACCTCCTATAATTTTAATTATTCTAAGACTCGCCAACCGAGGCAGCAAAGCTTTAATACCTCTTATGCGCGGTTGTAGCTAGAGGTCTACAACAAGTGAATTATATAATTTATACTCAGTTAAGTCAACTATTTTTTAGATTTTTTATTAACTGTTTTAAAACATGAATTTCACTATCAGAATGACCATCGATAATATAATAATTAATATATGGTCGATAAAAACGATAATCATAATTGATCTTTGGTCGTTGATAAGGATTTTTGATCATCCGTTGTAAATACAAGCGAATGATTTGATATCTAAATTCCTTGATATAAGTATAATTAATATAAATCAAATAACCAGCAACTAACCAATAACCTAAACCATGATAATTTATTATTAAGATTGCCAGTGTCAGAATTGATAACTTAATTTGAATTCTAATAGCACGATAGTAATCTATATACAATGATAACACTAATAAAAACAGTTTAGAACCATCTAATGGATAGATCGGTAATAAATTAAACGCTAAGATCAATTGATTAACTTGTAATACATATTCTTGATACCAGACAAATTTAAAAATTATGAAAATAAAAAAATGCGTCACTAAACCACCTAGAAGCATGATCATTTCTTCAACAATATGATGCAGTCCATAATCTTCTAGACTTAAAAAAGCACCAAAGGGAAAAACAGTTACTTTATCAATTTCAAAATGATATTTTTTAGCAAAATAATAGTGACCATATTCATGAATACAGACAATTATTAAAGCAATCAAGTAATTAGATAAATTATCAGCTAAAAAAGCCATCAGTAAATAAAGCAAAGTAAAAGGATGGACATACCAGTCACCCCATCCTTTGATACTCTTCATAACTGATCTCCTGACCCAAATATTCAAACTGTAATTTTAACTGTTGCTGATAAGTACCTAAAATCGTTCCCTGCTCCACTTGATCATATAAAGTCACCGTTAAATTTTCAATATTATCATAAGTAATCGCCACTTCATCGTCACCTAATATAATAATATAGCTACTATTTTCCTGATTACTGCCAGTTTCAATTACACGACCATTTGTTATAGCGATAACCTCATTACTATCATTTTTATAATAATCACCAGAAATTGACTGATAAACTACTTCATTAGAAACATTAATTTGTTTATCAGGTAAAAAAGAAAATAATGAATCCGTAATCCAAGTGGTAATCGCCTGATAATTAGCATCATTTAAGATCATCTCTTTAATTTTACTATCAGGATTTAACTTAACATAAGACATAGATACTAGTGTCACGACAATAACTACCATAAATTTGACCATAAAATTATAAAATCGTTTAAAATTGGCATCATTTAACGGACGATGACTACCACGCCTTTTTTCAATTCGTTTGCGCACTTCGTCTAAATCATTCATTCCATCACCTAGTAAATTATATGAAACAAAAATAATTAAATTCATTATTTATGAATAAAAAAACCGACGAATAAGACTCTTCTTTTTATATTTAGCATAAGGCACCTGTTGCCCTAACAGCCGTTTTGAAATATTAGTAAAACAATTATGTAACAGATGCTGATTATTTAAAAAGATGGGAACCCCACGATTATTAGCTTCAATCATATCATGGCTTTCATAGACGATCCCTAATAATGGTAATGATAGTATCTCTTTGGCATCATCAATCGTCAAAGAACGGGCATTTTCAATATCATCTAAATTGACTTTATTAACGATCATATTGATGGTATTAATCCCTTTTTTCATCAATAAGCCAACGACACGATCAGCATCACGCAGCGAAGAAACATCTAAATTAACAACGATGATTGCTTCATTAGCCAACGAAGCTGAGTATTCAAATCCCTTTTCCACTCCAGCGGGACTATCAACAATAATAAAATCAAATTCATTTTTTAACCGTTCAATCAAAGCATTCATAATCTCAGTATCTAAATCCTCAAACGATAATGATTTACAAGACGGTAAGAGACTAAGTCCTACGATTCGTTTATCCTTAACAAGAACTTGCTCAATCGTACATCTACCTTCTACAACATCATTTAAATCATAAACGACCCGATTTTCTAATCCCATCATAACATCTAAATTCTTTAAACCAAAATCACCATCAATCAAACATACTTTAAATTTACTAAAGGCTAGGGCACTGGCTAAATTAACACTAATGCTGCTTTTACCAACACCACCTTTACCCGAAGTCACCACAATCACTCTAGACATATATCATATCCCCCTTATCTAAGAATATCTGACTATCCTTATAATAAAGCATCGTCAGTTCATAACTTGTATAATTATGTCGGGAAACTCCATTAATTCTTATATGGGCGTTTTTAAAACATTGACCACTAACTCTAGCATTAGCACTTAATCCTTCAATAAATCCACTTACTCGACCTAAAACATATAACTTTCCAACAAAACGAACAATAGCTCCGGGATTGATCTGTCCAATTATCAAGGTATCCTGATCTAATTCTAGGACTTCTCCAGCATGAACTGTTTGATTAATGACTTTGATTTTATTTTTCTTTTCTTTTTTTTCTAATTTAACTCCTGCAAATAATAATACTTGTTTTTCAAACAGTAAATCTAATAACTCTATCAATTGATCAGCTGATAAAATTCGACTTTGAAAATCAAAAAAAGCCTTAGGATAATAACCGTCGCTTTTTAACAACGGGGATTCCAAAAGGCTTTTAAATTCTTGCAATAAACTATTAAATTCCTGACTATCATCAAAAACAAAAACTAAATGATTATTAACTCCTTTTACTTTGATATGCATTGACTTTACCCTCGAATCCTAATTTCTTATGGATAAAATAAACAGGCGCAATCAACAATAAATTTACTCCAATTGTCGGTAGTAATCGATTAGTGATAAAGGTAATCACTGATAGATGCGTCACATTAGATATCCACATCAACCAGTATATCACTACTTCCTGGACGATTATTGTCACAATTACCGCAATAAACATTTCTAATAAAGTATAAGCCGCTAATTTAGTATATTTTTTCCCAAAAAAAGCATAGGAACAATAAAGTAAAACATAAATCAATAAACTATTGGCATAAACAACGGCATAATATAATCCAGTAACAGTTGCAAATATGTAACGATGCTCATCTGAAATCGTATTGTTTAACAGCGTAAACATCATTAACCCAATACAAGGAATAATAGTAATCCCTAACTTATCAAAATTATAGGGTAAATAATAGCTAATAACACTATCAATGACAAAACTGACAGCCATAACTAAATAATAACGATATAACTGCTTATTCATTACTATCGCTCCTAAAAACTACGGCAACATAAGATAAATCATTAAAATCTGCTGCTGGGGTTACTTGTACCGTCGTAGAATTTCCATCATCAGAAACACTAGAACCAGAAACAGTTCCGATATAAATTCCTTTAGGGGCCTTACCTCCTAAACCAGAAGTTATAACCTGAGCATTTTCTTCAAATTTGTCGACATCACTAAATAAAGTAACATTAAAACATTCATTTTCAATATCATACCCAGTCAATAATCCATAGACATTTTCTTCACCATTCATGATTTGAATTGGTAAGGATGAACTAGGGTTTTCAGCAGTTAATAGCTGTACTCTAGCTGTAACTTCAGTTGTCGAAATAACTTTTCCAATCATTCCTTTGGAAGAAATAACGACCATGTCAGCTTCAACATCGGCCATACTTCCTAAATCAATCGTAATTTCATTATTCCAGTCATTACTTTCACGAATAATAGATGTAGTCTTTATATTGTATTCAGTTGGTAAATGATCTATTTCCAACATTTGTTTCAATTCTTCAATCTCATTAGATAAAACATTAGTGTTAACTTCAACACTGGCATAAGCTGATAATCTAGCTTTTAAAATCTTATTTTCCTCATAGACATCTTTTAAATCATTGTATTCATTAAATAAATCAGAAACAAATTCAATTGGCTTTTTAATTACATAATACTCAACAGCAGCAATTGAATCGCTGATCATTCTTTCAAAAGCTCCCTGCGATCTAGAAATAACTAACGAAATAGTTGAAAAGACTATAATCGTTACAGTTATTATAAAAATAATTCTTTTATTTTTTTGTTTTTTTCGATTATTCAAATTACCACCTCACGTTTATATCATTATAAGGCATTAATATAAAATAATCAATTAACTTTAAACCTCAAAAACTCGATTTGACGCAAAGCTATAAAATTTATTCCGTCCAATGATCAAATGATCAACTACTTCTATCTCAAGTTTTTTTGCTATATGATAAATTTGCTCAGTTACTTCAATATCTTCTATTGATGGTTTAGGATTCCCTGAAGGATGATTATGAATGACCATAATGCGACTGCAGCCACAAATCAAAGCCTCTTTAAACAACTCCCGAGCGCTAATTATAGAAATATTATTACTGCCAATAAACACGACCTTTTCTCTAACTACCTCCAAATTAGAATTTAAACATAATACTAGTACTTTCTCCTGTTGTTCAAACATCAATTGATTTTTAACTAGTTCATAGCCATCTTTGGGTTCTTTAATAACAGCCAATGTTTCCGGTTGTTTCTTTAAACGCTTGGTCAGTTCAACGATTGCCAAAACCTCAATTGCCTTTGCCTGCTTAATTCCTTTAATACTCGTTAACATCTGGTAAGTTATATTTTTTAAATAACTGAACCCACCGATTTCATTTATGACTCGCTGTGATAATTCTATAACCGACTCTTGTTTACTTCCAGTACGTAAAACCAGCGCTAAAAGTTCAACATTAGTTAAACTTTCAACTCCAAAGCGAACAGCTTTTTCCCGGGGACGTTCTTCTAATGGATAACTGCTAAGTTTCACTTAATCTTGCAACCAATGCCTGATAGTCTTGCTGCTCTACTTTTTCTTTATATTCAGCTTCTAAACGTACTTGTTTGATCACACAGGTTATTCCATTATTGCTAATATCATTTCCCATATTTTTAGCCTCCTCTTCTGTTAAAAATATTCCTGTAATGACAATAAAATTATTATTTTGCTGATATTTATAATTAGCTTTTTGTAATTGGGTCAATTTGGCTACCATCTCATCAGCATTAGCTTCCTCTTCATAATTTCCCACTTGAACTATGTAGGCATTAAAATAACTGTTAAAAGTTGAAAAAAATTTCAAATAAACTCCCATAAAGCACATTGATAAAAACACTGCCAGCACGACAACAACTCGAATAATCTTCATCATCACCCCTCCAAGTAATTTATATGCTGACAGTTTTAAAATATGAATTCTGTTAAAAATTATCTCCTAGTTATAAAACGACTTCTCATTATCTTAAAAAATCCGGCACCAGCAGCAATAATTATCGAACTGATTACATAAACTAGTGAAGAACCGCCATTTATTTCTTGTTGAACTTGTTTACTTAATTCTTTCATCTTATCGCCATTCAATCGAAATGATTCTTGGAATCGAAATTCTTCCAGCACTAGATTTATACATCTTATAAACAGCTGTTCCAATAACCACAAAGAAAATAACCCCTGCTACGCTACCACCGGTAATATCCATTTGCATTGCCTGTTGTAATTCATTCATATTGTTTTCCTCCTGTAATTTATTTAAAGGTCACACCGTCACTAAACCTTCTACTATACATATACACCTCTAATAATCATTTTTCTTTAACAAAATAAAATTATTTATCAAAAAAACAGCAGCTATTTTCATAACTGCTGTAAAATAATTACATTTGTTCCAACTGTTTCTTTACTGCTTCATATTTAGAAGTATAGTCAGCTAATTTATTTCTTTCCAAATCAACTTTTTCTTTAGGCGCTTTAGAAACAAATTTTTCATTAGCTAACATTCCTTGACAACGTTTAATCTCACCTTCAAGTTTCTTTAACTGTTTCGTTAATTTTTCCTTTTCAGCATCTTTGTCAATATAATCACCTAATTCTACTAATAAAGAATTACCACCTTTAATTGTAATGTTGGCAACTTCGCCTTTAGCTTCAAGATTATATCCAGAACATTTAGCATTACATAATTTTTTAATATATGGTAAACATTGATCCATTAAGGCTTCTAATTTACTATCTTTAGCATCGATAATATAAGCTATTTCAATTTTGTTTTTAATATTATATTGAGTTCTAATTTCTCGAATACCTTTGATAATATCAATTAAATATCTAAACTGGTCATTAATTGTAGCATCACTAAATTGTTCATTAACTTGAGGCCAGGCAGCAATACAGATTGATTCTTCTAAATGAGGAATCGCCTGGAAAATTTCCTCAGTTACAAATGGCATAAATGGATGCAACATCTTAACGATAGCATTTAAAACATAAACCAAAGTATTTAAGCTGGCTTGTTTTTCAATTTCATTATCACTATTTAAATGTACTTTAGTTAATTCAATATACCACGAACAGAAATCATCCCAAATGAAGTTATATAATTCATTTCCAACGTTGACAAATTCAAATTTATCCATGTTAGTATCAACTTCTTTAATTACTTCATTCAAACGATTTAAAATCCATTTATCACAAAGATTTAAATGATCAAAAGTTAAATCTTCGTATTTCATTTGATCATCGATGTTCATCAAAACAAATCGCGCACTATTCCAGATTTTATTGATAAAATTCCATGCCGCATTTAGTTTTTCTGGGCTATAACGTAAATCCATTCCTGGAGCTGAATTAGTTGTTAAGAAAAATCTTAAAGTATCAGCACCATATTCATCAATAACATCCATTGGATCGACACCATTACCTAATGATTTAGACATCTTCCGTCCTTGTTCGTCTCTGATCAATCCATGAATCAATACATGTTCAAATGGTCTTTGATCAGTAAAATGTAATGATTGGAAAATCATTCGGCTTACCCAGAAGAAAATAATATCATAACCAGTTACTAAAGTATTAGTTGGGAAATAGCGTTTAAACAATTCACTGTCCGTATTTGGCCAACCCATAGTTGAAAATGGCCATAAAGCACTTGAAAACCAGGTATCTAAAACATCTTCATCTTGTGTCCAATTCTCAATATCTTCAGGTGCTGTTTTTCCAACATAAACTTCACCAGTTTCTTTATGATACCAGGCCGGTACTCGATGTCCCCACCATAACTGTCGAGAAATACACCAGTCTTCAACATTTTCCATCCATTGAGTAAATGTTTTTTCAAAACGTTCAGGAACGAATTTTACTTTTGAATCTTTTAATTGATTTTCTAAGGCTGCTTTAGCTAATGGCTTCATCTTAACAAACCATTGTTTAGATAAATATGGTTCAACAATCGCATTACTTCTTTCAGAATGTCCAACTTGATGCATATGTGTTTCAATATGATCAACTACTCCAGCTTTTTCAAAGTCTTCAACTAAGGCTTTACGACATTCGAAGCGATCCATACCTTGATATTTATGAGCTAGTTCATTCATTGTACCATCATCATT
>NZ_CALUXO010000038.1 GCF_944324745.1 uncultured Thomasclavelia sp.
ATTCTTCATTATTCATATTTATTTAATATCACAGGTCCATCTTATCGAATCAAAGATAAATTAAATCCTAAAAAAACTGAGAACACTTAATTGCAACAAATTGGTCAAATTATCTTGACTTTTATACCCCTAATACCCCCTTCCAATTTACATACCGAAAGAAAGTTATAAGGTATTGAATATATGTTATCCTATAGAATACATCAATATTAGTATTCTACGAAGTAAAATTGCATTTTGTGCATAAAACGTAGAGAATTTATTGACAATATGTTAAATTTTGGTAAAGGGATAGTTAATCAAACAATATAAATAATAAATATTCAAAATATTAAAATAAAAAAGTATTGAGGAAAGGAGGATATAATAAAATATTTTGAGATATCATATATTTAAGGGATTCTCATAAAAAACAAAGGGGTGAAAAAAATGTTAAGAAGAATGAGAAAATATATTGCAGGTATTTTAGTATTAATGATTCTAAGCGTTTCAGTTGTATCAGCTCAAACATTTGTTACTTGTCAACAGAAAAAACAAACTGGACATGGATATTATCAGGCAAATTGTAGTGGTAATTCTCTAAGAATGACATGTTATTAGAGTGATTCTAGCGAAAGATATCATGTAAATAATTATATAGGTGTAAGTGGTAATGATTATAAATATCTTGTTGGTGTAAATGCTGGAAGAAGAAATGGAAGTCATAGTCAAAATGTAGGCACAGCATATAATGCTTATTATCATGTACATCATTACACAGTTAATTTAATACAATAAAAGGCTATATAGCCTTTTATTTATAAATGGAAGTTTTTATTATGAAAATAAAAAAATTCTTAATAATAATAGCTGTTTTATTATCTCTTACGGTCAGTTATTATCTGGTAAAAAACTATAATTTTAATTTGGTAGTTAGATATCATTCTTATCAAGATTATGTCAGTATTGTTGAAAATAAAGCAGTAGTACCACTAAGTATCGTTACTAAAGACAATTTTCAGGCAGATTTATTTATTGAAAAATTAAAAGAATCTTTTGACGATAGAACCTTTGTAATCACATCAGTTGATAAAGATGAACAAGATCGAAATATCTATAATACTATTCTATATAGTAATAATGAAGATTTGATTAAAGATCTGGCTTTAAGAAAGGCAAAGGGATTATCTTTTGATAATAATGATGAAGGTTACTACAGCAGTGATTTTTATGATGAAAATGCTACCGATTACCTGGAAATAATTGATAATCAATTATTTGATACTTATCATGAACAAGTTAGAATTATGACTTTAAATACTGGTAAAGAAATTTTAGCTGATAGTAATGGTTTTATGTTGTTCTTTTTTGATGATGATCCAGTAACGTTAGAAAAAGAATTTGCAGATTTTTTAGAAACAACAGGTCTTAGAAATCAGATTAGTTTTTCTAATTTTTATGAAGGATACTCAGGAGTTGCAATCAATGATTTGATGATGGATGGAATGAGGGATATAAGAATTATTACTCTATGTGTATTAATAATTTATGTTTTGTTTTTTGTAATCTTAATTTATAAAAAGCGTAAAACAATATTGATTCAAAATATTCATGGGATTTCACTAGCTAATATCTTGTCTAAAGATTTGGTAAAAACTTTTATATTTCATTTTATTATTTTTGTTTTTGGTATTTTAGCTGGTACAAATCTATTGACTTCAGGGAAAGTTTTTGATGAAAAAGATTTGATAAATCAAATAATTGAGATAATTAAGTTGGTTGGATTTGGCTATATTTTTGCCATCTTGATAATATATTTTTTATTAAAAACAATGCTTAGAATTAATAACATCAAAAAATCAGAACAATCTACCAAAAATTTATTTATCATGTTGGCAGTTAAAATTGTTTTCTTGATTGCAGTATCTACTAGCTTTATCAATATAACTGGTCAAACAGTAAAACAAGTAAAACTCTATTTATTCTTTAATAAATATTATGATGTACTAGAAAATCTAGCTACAGTAGGTGTTCTTTATCCATCAGTTTCAGATTCACATACAGTATTTGAATATTATTTTAATCATGGTGGTTATTATGCTGATTTTGATACTTATGAAACTAATACATATGAATTTTTACAGGAAACATTTGGTGATGATATGGATGAAGAAGAATTACAAGCTTCAGCATTAGAATATCCAGTTATTTATGCTAATACAGACTATATTGATTCATTTAATCGGCCTATCTACAAGACCGATGGAACTGAAATAGATTTAAGCAAAATTGATGAAAATATAATGTTGGTACCTGAAAAATGCCGATTAGATGATTTTTCAAAGTACAGTAATGGCATTGATGAGAATATCGAGGTTATCAAGATCAAAAATCCAGGGGCATATATTGATTATACGTTTAATACTGCTTATGAAGTAGTATTAGAAGATCCAATCATCTATATAATTACAAAATCTGATTTATTATCTAATCAATATTTAACCGTTCCACTAGATAAAATAAGTAGGGAAGAAATTACTGCTCAGGTATTAGAATTGACAGATAAGAAGGCTCAAATTGAAAGTAATCAAAATCAATTAGAGTTGGAAATGTATAATATTAAAAATACCTTAATTGATAATGGAATTCTATTTGTTTTATATCTGATCATTTATATCAGTATTATTTATCAAACTTTGTATCTTTTTATCGACGAATTTAAAAAATTGTTAATAATTGAGTATTTATTTGGTAAAACACGGTTACAACGATATGGAGACATTTTTGTTTTGAATTTATTAAGCTATTTTATACCACTATTTTGTTGCATTATTCTAAGAAATAATATAGCTGATTTGCTTAAGTTATATTCAATTACATATATTGGTGAAATTTTGGTAATGTATTTAATGATACATAAAATTGAAAGACATAATACAAGTATTATATTGAAAGGGGAAAGTGGACTATGAAAAATATCTTAGAAGTAAAAGATTTAAATAAATATTTTGGTAAACATCATGTATTAAAAGATATTAATTTTGAAGTTGCTAAACAAGATTTCTTCATTATTACTGGTCCATCAGGTTGTGGGAAATCAACCCTGCTCAATATTATTGGTATGTTAGATACATATGACAGTGGCAGTATCAAAATATTTGATCAGAATATCCCAAAACCATTTTCCAGAAAAGCCGAGAAGTTATTAAAAAATAAAATTGGATACTTGTTTCAAAATTTTGCTTTAGTTGAAAATGAAACTGTTAAATATAATTTAGAAATAATTATGGATGGTCAGAAAAAAACTAAAATCAAAAAAATTCAAGAAGCATTAAAACAAGTAAAACTGGAAGGTTATGAGGATAAAAAAATATATGAATGTTCTGGTGGCCAGCAACAAAGAATTGCTTTAGCAAGATTATTGATAAAACCATGTGAATTAATCTTAGCCGATGAACCGACTGGCAGTTTAGATCCACAAACTAAGGAAGAAATTATCAATATTCTATTAGAACTTAATCGTGATGGAAAAACTATTGTAATGGTAACTCATGATGAGCAGTTATTAAAATATGCTACTAAACGATTAGAATTATGAGAAAATAGAATGATTGGAATTGATTTAATCATATAAGAAGAAAATGCTAGATTATATTGTTATTACATTTGTGCTTTATTTATCAATATATAAAAAATTAAACAGCATAATTAAATATGATTATAATGTCCTTATCTTCAATATTTAACAGATTAACGATATCATTATGTATATAGCTCCTTTCCATGATTATCTAGCCAATGCCCATGATAAAGTGAGCTGTAAAACAACGGTTATGAAAAATAACTGTTGTTTTATTTTTAATCAATAAGTTTATCATCTTAAAGTTATCTTTTAAAAATCAGTCTTCTAGAGAATTCGAATAGCTAGAAGTTACTGTATTTAACAATTTAATTTGTAGATCTATGTTTTGAGTTAATGATATATCTATTGGAAACTTTATTTAAGATGTAAATAACTAAATGTCAGATTCAAGTTTAACGATTTATGATATTTTGCATAATAGTAATAATATTAATACTCAAAGATTTAAATTTAATAAAAATAGCAGTTTTAAATGAAGTTATTACGTAATTTAGTACTTCAAAACTGCTATTTGTTAGTAATTTCTGGCGTCCACGAGAGGATTTGAACCTCCGACCCCATGCTTAGGAGGCATGTGCTCTATCCAGCTGAGCTACGTGGACATAATTTATTCTTAATGATTTTAACATCACTTGAGTTAAAAAGCAAATTATTATAACTATGGTTGAAAAAATGCTATAATGGTTAAAAAGGTGAGGTGGAAAAATGAGTAAGATTTTAGAAGTGTGTTGTGGTAGTTATTATGATGCTATACAGGCTGAAAATGGTGGAGCACGTAGAATTGAATTAAATAGTGCTTTACAGATGGGAGGTTTGACACCATCAATGGCAACATTGTTGAAAGTCAAAGAAAATACTAACTTAGAAGTTATATGTATGGTTAGACCTCGTGGAGCGGGATTTTGTTATAATGAAGAAGAGTTTGAAACAATGAAGTTAGATGCTGAAATATTATTAGATAATGGTGCTGATGGAATCGCATTTGGTTGTCTAACGGCTGAAGGGGATATTAATATTAAACAGACCAGGGAAATGGTTGATATTATTAAGTCTTATCATAAAACAGCTGTTTTCCATCG
The DNA here is from genome assembly GCF_944324745.1 of uncultured Thomasclavelia sp. Taxonomy (GTDB): domain Bacteria; phylum Bacillota_I; class Bacilli_A; order Erysipelotrichales; family Coprobacillaceae; genus Thomasclavelia. Next base: position 4,702 of record NZ_CALUXO010000038.1, read on the forward strand.
GGCAATTGATTGTGTAATGGATATTGATGAATCAATAAATATTTTAATAACTATTGGAGTTGATCGAATCTTGACCAGTGGCATGCAAGAAAAAGCTTATCAAGGACGTCGTATGATTAAATATTTACAAGATGCTTACGGTAAAAGTATCGAGATATTAGCTGGTAGTGGAATTAACGATCAAAATGTTTTAGATTTGATTAAATTTACTGGTGTCCAGCAAGTTCATAGTTCCTGCAAAGAATGGCTTTTAGATCCTACTACTCATTTAAATAATGCTGATTTTGGCTATCATGGTGATGATTATGATGCTGTAAATTATGAACTGGTAGAAAGATTAGTTGAATTAGTTGAAAATGAATAGCATTTTAAACTCTGTTACCTTGGTAATGGGGTTTTATTTTTAGCCGGCTGTGGTATAATACCGTTTAAGAAGTTAAACAAACCAGGAGTGATTAGATGAAGTTATTTGATTTAGATGATGAACTAAAAAAACAAATTAAACCAGGTTTGATTATTGCTGGGTTTACAGTTTTTCTGATTTATATATTATTTAATTTAGGAAATATTGTAAATATAATTGCTCGGTTTTTAGGGCTGTTAGAATATTTGATTTTTGGTACTGTAATTGCCTATGTTTTAAACCAGCCAATGAAGTTAATTGAAGGGTTTATTGAAAGAAATAATAAACCAAATACTTTCTGGTATAAAAAGAAACGTGGTTTGGCGATGTTACTTACGCTTATTTTGTTTGTTGTATTATTAGTGACGATTGCCAGCATTGTTATTCCTAGTATTATTCAAAGTTTGATTTCTGTTATGAGTAATATTTCTAATTTATTGAATTCGATATTTGATAATATTGATAAAATATTTATTTATTTTAATAGTGATTTTCGAACTCATGATATTGAAAGTGTTAATGAGCTAATTAATATGCCTTGGCAAAATATCGTTCGAGGACTTTTAGAGTTTTTAACTAAAAATGCTGATGGTTTGATGGCTAATGCTACAAATTTTTTGGGTACCGTTGGGGTCATGTTTACTAGTTTTATTTTTTCATTATATTTACTAGGAAACAAAGAAAAGTTTTTATGTCAGTTTCGTAAATTGATAGGAGCTATTTTTGGTTATAAGATATCTAAAGCATTATTTAAATATGCGCATAAAACTAATGTCATTTTTTCTAGTTTTATTACTGGTCAATTGCTAGAGGCCTGTATTTTATGGGTATTATATTTTACAACTATGCATCTATTTGGTTTTCCATATCCTGAGTTGATTGCTACGATAATTGCTGTTTTTTCGTTTGTTCCATTTTTTGGTCCCATTGCAGCAATGTTTGTTGGGGCAGTTTTGATTTTATCAGAAAATGCTATTACTGCGTTATTATTCATGATTTATTTTCAGGTTTTATCGCAAATAGAAGATAATTTAATTTATCCTCGAGTTGTTGGTAGTTCGGTGGGATTACCAGGAATCTGGGTATTATTATCAATCTTTATTTTCAGCAATCTTTTCGGGGTGTTTGGCACAATTATCGCAGTTCCTTCTAGTGCTTGTATTTATACTTTGGTCAAAGAAGTAGTTAATAAGGTATTAAAAAGAAGAAAATTAGTAATTACGCTTGATACAATTGAACAAAAAAATGATTAACCTGATTATCAGGTTTTTCTTTTAATCAATAACGATGGGGGTGTAACATGGAGATACTAACAGTTAAATCAAATTTTGATCAATTACCATTATCAGTGGCCATTGCTACTCCTAAACAACCTAAAGCTATTGTTCAAATTGTTCATGGCATGTGTGAACATAAAGAACGTTATTTTGCTTTTATGGATTATTTAGTCGGTGCTGGTTTTGCTGTTATTATTCATGACCAACGTGGTCATGGTCAAAGTGTTTTATCAAAAGATGATTTAGGTTATTTTTATCAAGATGGGGCTACGGTGATGATTGAAGATACTTATCAATTAACACAATTGATTAAAGCCAGATTTAATGATTTGCCATTATTTTTAATGGGACATTCGATGGGATCATTTGTTGTCAGGTGTTATTTAGATCGTTATAAACATGCGATTGATGGTTTACTTGTTTGTGGGAGTCCTAGTTATAATCGATTAGCTAAACTAGGAAAACTGATTTGTTTATTAATGCAAAAGATCAAGGGAGACCACTATCGAAGTCAAATGATTGCTAAAATGTCAATTGGTTTATATAATCGTAATTTCACTATACCTAATGAATGGATTTGTAGTGATAGCCGGATTGTTAATCAATTTAACCAAGATGAATTATGTAATTTTAATTTTACTGTTAACGGTTATTATAATTTATTGGATTTAATGATTCGTACTTATCGTAAACGATTAGATGGAATTAATAGTGATTTACCAGTTTTATTTATTTCTGGACGTCAAGATCCTTGTATAGTTAATCCTGAAAGCTTTATCAAAGCAGTGAATCAGTTTAGACATCGCGGATATTTAAATGTCGTATCAATTTTGTTTGATGATATGCGACATGAAATCTTAAATGAAACTAATAAAGAAGAAGTATATACTACGATTGTTAATTATTTAAATCGTTGGACTAATGATATAGGGGGAAAGATTAATGAGTGAATTTAATTATCAGTATAATTATGGAAAAAAAGATTTTGATGCGGCAAAAATGATTCGACAAAAAGTTTTTGTAGAAGAGCAGGGCTTTTCTAATGAATTTGATGAAATTGATGATAAAGCTTATCATCTAGTTATTTATCAAGATAATTTACCACTGGCCACTGGGAGAATGTATCCTAAAGATGATCAAACGATGATTTTAGGAAGAATTGCAGTTTTAAAACCATATCGTAAACATCATTTAGGTTCTAAAATAGTTATCGGATTGGAAGATAAAGCTCGTGAATTGGGCTATATGAAAACTGAATTATCAGCGCAACAGCAGGCAATGTCATTTTATCAAAAACTAGGCTATATTTCTTATGGTGATGTTTATTATGATGAATGGTGTCCCCATGTTTCCATGTCAAAACAACTTTAACATTACTTTAATTGACTTATTATGACAGTATAATATAATTAAGTAAAAAGAGGGATTGAAATGGAAAAAATGAAAGATAAAACAAATTTTTTTAATATACCAAACTGTCTGTGTTATTTTCGAATCTTTTTAATACCGGTTTTTCTATTAGTATATTTTTACGCAGAATTTAAGTATCATTATCTAGTAGCGGCTTTAATTCTAGTTTTATCAGGACTCAGTGATTTTTTAGATGGATTTATTGCCCGTAAATTTAATATGATTACAGATTTTGGTAAATTGATTGATCCTATAGCTGATAAATTAACGCAGTTTACGATTGCTATTACGTTATTATTTAGTTATCCCTTAGCATGGATCTTGCTAATTATTATTGTAATTAAAGATGGAATGCTTGGTCTAGTTGGTTTGTATTTATTTGATTATGGTTTAAAAATAAAAGGAGCTTCCTGGTGGGGAAAAATTGCTACAGCTTATTTTTATGTCGTAGTTATTTTATTGATTGGTTTACATATTCCAAATACTTTTGCCAGTCAGGTGATGATTTTTTCAAGTAGTGCTTTGATGTTTTTATCATTTATATTATATGCTAAGGAATTAAGAGAAATGGTTAAAAATAAGGAAAAATTACGCAATGAACAAAAGAACAGTTAAAGAAGAATGTTATCTGGATATGCTTGAAGATGAAGTTAATAGCGTGGAATCAGTTTTGAATTATATTGACAAAGTCAAAAAGAAAGTTGGAGTTTTTGATGATGAAGTAATTCAAAAGGATTTGATCCGTTCATACTTTGATTTAGAATTAGCCTTAGCATCACTTTGTATCTTACTTAGAAAAATGTCAGAAAATATGTTTATTTATATTGATGAAGATATCCGGCGAGATATTAACAGTATCATCCATTCAAATAAATTTGAGTATCATGATCATGAAAAGATTTATGTTTATTCTAAAAAAGGCAAAGAGCCAATCGAATTAAATCGTTTATTACAGTTTGCCCGTTCCTTTCTCTAATCGACAAATTCATTAGATGACCATTGCTATAATATCATTGGTGGTTAAAATGGATTTTAGGAAGAATGCGGGAATTGTCTTAATTATGCTGGGGATCATTTTAACGATGGATCGTACCCAGGATTTTCAGGGAATTGTCAGTACAATTGCATATTATATTAAAGGATATTGGCCGTTAATTCTTTGTTTTTTTGGGATTTATATTTTAAGTTCTCCTAAAAAGAAAAAGTGAACAACAACTATTGATTAAACTATCAATAGTTGTTTTAATTTATTGATTATTAACCCTAAACAAGTTATAATTGTACGTGATAACGGAGGATGTATAAATGAAAAAAAGACCTATAGTATTATGTATCTTGGACGGATACGGATTAAGTGAACGAATTGATGGTAATGCAGTTAGACTTGCCAATACACCAAATTTAGATGACCTGATGGCTATTTATCCAACAACTACAATTAAGGCTTCAGGAATGCCAGTTGGTTTACCTGATGGACAAATGGGTAATAGTGAAGTTGGACATATGAACATCGGAGCTGGTAGAACTGTTTACCAATCATTAACTTTAATTAATAAAGCTTTAAATGATGGAACATTTTATCAAAATGAAGAATTTTTAAAAGCAATTAAAAATGCCAAAGATAATAATAAAAAATTACATATTTGGGGATTATTATCAAATGGTGGGGTGCATTCATCAAATGAACATATGTATGCATTATTAAAATTAGCTAAACAAGAAGGATTAGAAAAAGTTTATGTTCATGCTTTCTTAGATGGACGTGACGTTGCTCCTGATAGCGGTGTTGATTTTGTTCAAGAATTAGTTGACAAAATCGCTGAAATCGGAGTTGGTGAAATTGCTACTGTAGCTGGTAGATACTATGCTATGGACCGTGATAAAAGATTTGATCGTGTTGAATTAGCTTTCAATGCTATTGTTAATCATGAAGGTGAAAACTTTGATGATCCGGTTCAATATGTTAAAGATTCATACGAAAAAGAAGTATATGATGAATTCGTAGTACCAGGTTACAACAAAAGCGTTGATGGACAAGTTGAAGACGGAGATTCAATTATCTTTGCTAACTTTAGACCAGATAGAGCAATTCAATTATCTACAGTTATTACTAATGATGGATTCTATGATTATGAATTCAAAAACGTACCAAAAGATATTACATTTGTCTGCATGATGAAATATGCTGATAGTGTTAATGGAAGCATTGCTTTTTCATTAGCTAAATTAACAAATACTTTTGGTGATTATATTGCTGAAAAAGGATTGACTCAATTACGTATTGCTGAAACTGAAAAGTATGCTCACGTAACTTTCTTCTTTGATGGTGGTGTAGACAAAGAAATCAAAGGTGCTACTCGAGTATTGATCAATTCTCCAAAAGTAGCTACTTATGATTTACAACCAGAAATGTCTGCTTATGAAGTTAAAGATAAATTAATCGAAGAATTAGATAAAGATATTCATGATGTTGTTATCGTAAACTTTGCTAACTGTGACATGGTAGGACACACTGGGGTAATTCCAGCTGCCATCAAAGCTGTAAGTGTTGTTGATGAATGTGTAGGAGCTGTTTATGATAAAGTCTTTGAATTAGGTGGGACAATGTTAATTACTGCTGATCATGGTAACAGTGAAATGTTATTAGATGAAGAAGGTAATCCATTTACTGCCCATACAACTAATGACGTACCATTAATTGTAACTAACAGCCACTTGGAATTAAAAGAAGGTGGAAAATTAGGTGATTTAGCACCAACAATGTTACAATTATTAGGATTAGAAATTCCTGAAGAAATGGATGGACAATCTTTACTTAAATAATGAAAAAAATAATTACTTTCATTATAATGATATTATTGATTAGTGGATGCCAGTTTGCATCCATTAATCATATTCAAAAAGATACTAGTTTATCAGGAATTCATGAGCTAAATTATCAGGAATTAGAAGAAAAATTAAACAGTGACGATTTGTTTGTTTTATATATTGGTCGACCTGATTGTGGGGATTGTCAAGAATTCTATCCAATATTGACGGCATATTTACAAGAAAATGAAGGAGTTTATCTTTATTATTTAAATATCCAGGCTTTTCGTGATGCTGCGATGCAAGAAGATGCTAGTGATGACGAAATTGCATTTTATGATAATATGCGCGAAGAACTTGATTTTGATTGGACACCTACGTTAAAATTAGTTAATAATGGTGAAACAATTGATGAGTATACTTATTTAAGTAGTGAATACTATGAAATCGAAGATGAAGAAAAACGCGCCCAGGCTAAACAAGAATATATTGATGAATTTGAAACCTGGATGAGCAATATTTATGAGTAGGTGATTTAATGAAGAAATGTCCATATTGTAAAAAGAATATCCCAGATAGCGCTAAAGTTTGCCCTCATTGTGGTAATCGTTTAGAAAAAGGCTATCAGCCCATGAAAAGAACTAATTCTTTTCCTAACTATATTTATATGATCTTAGCTTTGATTTTGGTCTTTTCACCAATTCTTACTACTATCATGTTTGGAAGCTTTTTAAATGATAGTGTTACAACAGGTGAGAATGCTCCAACGACACCGGAAAATACCATTACGTTAGGGCCACTTGGCAATGTTGATGCTTCATCAGAAATAATTGAATATCAGTTTAATTCATTAGATGATTTTAGTGATTTAGTTACTAATAGTGGTACTTATGTTGATAAAATTAAAGCAGTGGAAAATGATTTAGAAACAATTGCTAAAAAATATAATGAAGATGTTTCAATTAATAAAGATTATAATTTCTATGTTACTAATCAAAATAATGTTTATAGTGATATTACATATCAGATTACTGTTAATGATCAGGAAAATATTCAAATTTCATTAAATTATGATTTATCTGGAAAAACTAACGAGTTTGAATTGATTGATAATATGAGTGGTTTTGAAACTTTTGAGGCTATGAAGATAAATGATCAAAGCTGTCTGCTAGCCAAGGAAATAGTTACTTTATTCACTGATGAAACTGAATTTAGTTGCTTTAATCAAGTTGGCGAAGAGTTTAATGGTTTAGAAGGAAGTATTAATAATCAAAGTTTAGGTAACTATGGTTTAGGGGTAAATGAAAGTCAAGATGAAACTAAGGTAGCAATGCGAATCCTTGGATATGAACAAGATTATCGATTCCGTTTGACTTATCGTAGTGAAATTAACATGGATAAATTAGTTTAGGCACTTAATCAAGTGCCTTTTTTAATGTCTAGAATTATTTAATTATTGTTCATCTTTTTGTTGAGCTAGAAAAGCAATAAAATCTCTTACCATCTTACATTTATAATCAGAGACTTGAATAGTTGTTGGTAAATCGACATAGGTATTTTCTTGATCACGAATTTCATCTAAATTAATAGGCTTATTAGTATAACCTAAAATATAGTCAGAAGTTACATTAAAATATTCGACCATTGCTCTTAAAACTTTAGTGCTAGGATCTCTAGTTCCTTGTTCATAGGCAGCTAAAGTTCTAGGTTTAACTCCTAAAATCTTGGCTAACTCTGGTCGTTTTAGATTATGTTCATCTCGTAAATATGCGATTCGTTCACCAGTTAATCTAGACATTGTTTTCACCTCTTTTGTATTATAGGTTAATAAAGTTAATTTTATTAAAAAGTACACAAAATAGACTAAAAAATTAAATAATGTATACAATAGGTGTTAATTAACCGTTTATTTAACACAAAAGTTTCTTTAAAGAAAATAAGAGATAACGGTAATTAGATTTAATATTTTGGTTAAACATGTTATAATCATAGATAAAAAGTAGGTGAATTTATGGAAAAAAGGAAAATAATGATTGCCGGTATTCCAGCAATCATTTGGGGCCATGAAAGTGATCAAGTATTCATTGCAGTTCATGGCAATAAATCAAATAAAGAAGATTCAATAATAGAACTTTTAGCCACCTTGGCTGATAAAAAGGGTTATCAAGTTATTAGTTTTGATCTGCCAGAGCATGGACAACGAAAAGAAGAAGCAACACAATGCAAGGTTCAAAACTGTATTATTGAATTAAAAAATATTTTTAATTATGCTTTAAAAAACTATCGGACCATTAGTCTATTTGGTTGCAGTTTAGGTGCTTATTTTAGTTTGATGGCTTATCCAGAGATTATTTTTAAACAGGTTATATTTGTATCGCCGGTTGTTAATATGTTAGCTATTTTAGATAATATGATGAGATGGTTTAACATCAGTGAAGAAACGTTAAAAGAAAAACAAATTATCAGTTTACCGATCGATGAGACTTTATATTATGATTATTATAGTTTTGTCAAAGAACATCCGGTTTCTAAATGGAAAAGTTTAACAGCGGTATTATATGGTGAAAATGATGATACGGTATCATTTGCAGATATTAATGATTTTTGTCACCAATTTCAAGGACAATTGACAGTTATGAAAGATGGTGAACACTATTTTCATAGTGAAACACAACTAGCGTTTGTAAAAGAGTGGTTAGATCAAAGAATAAAGGAGTGAAAAAATGCCAAGAATTGCAGTTTTAACTTCAGGTGGTGATGCTCCAGGGATGAATGGCGCTATTCGGGCTATCGTCCGGGTAGGAATTAAACACGGGTTTGAAGTTTATGGAGTTTATGAAGGTTATCAAGGACTAGTACAAGGAAAAATAAAAAAATTAGGGTATAGTGATGTTTCAGAAATCTTAGCTCGAGGGGGTACGATTTTGGAGTCATCAAGACTGCCAGAATTTATTGAAGATTGGGTTCAAGAACAGGCGATTGCTCAGTTACAAAAATATAAAATAGAAAATTTAGTTGTAATTGGTGGCGATGGTAGCTATCGTGGAGCTTTAGCATTATCAAAAAAAGGCATTAATTGTATTGCCATTCCAGGAACAATTGATAATGATATTAATGGGACCGATGAAACCATTGGTTTCCATACCGCTTTGTATAATATTATTGATGCGGTTAATAAGCTTCGGGATACTTCAAGTAGTCATCATCGTTGTTTTGTTGTTGAAGTAATGGGAAATAATGCTGATAATCTTGCTTTATATTCAGCGATTGCCTGTGGCAGCGAATTAGTTATTACTAAAAAAACCGGATATGATGAAGATTATATTATTAATGAATTAATAAAAAATGAGGAAGTTTACCATAAACGTCATGCAATAGTTATTGCCAGTGAACGAATTTTTGACGTGGAAAAATTAGCTAAGCGAATTAGTGATCAAACTGGTTTTTCAGGACGTTCGATAGTTTTAGGGCATATTCAACGTGGTGGTTCACCGGTACCTGAGGATCGAATTTTAGCATCTAGAATGGCTAATAAAGCTATTTCACTAATTGAAGAAGGTGAAAATGGTAAATGTGTTTGTTTAGAAGATGGCCATATTGTAGCTAAAGAAATTGAAACAGCCCTAAATGAAGATAATAAAAATAATCAAAGATTATATCAGTTATTTGAAGATTTAGTTTAAAAACTGGGAGGGACCATGAAGAAGATTTTATTTAGTGATATGGATGGTACGGTGATTGATGGTGATCAGTTAATTAATCAAGATGATAAATTACTATTAGATAAGTTTAGTCAAATGGGTAATCTTGTTGTCTTTAATACTGGACGCAATTTTCAAGAAGCTCAAAATGCCATTAAACAATTCAATTTTTATTATGACTATTTGATTTTAAATAATGGGGCCCAAATAGTTGATCAAAGTGGGAATGAATTATTTAAAAAAGTTATTGCTCGTGATATTGGGATTGAAATCATTGATCATTGTTTACAATTTGCAAACTTGTGGATTTATTTTTATGATGGTAAAAAGACTCTAGCCTATTTTCAAGGTAATACTTATAAATATGATGATCATGGTAAATTAATGATAACTAATGATGATGATTTTAAAAAAACATATTCTAAGATCAAGGAATTTGATATAATTGCTTTACATCAAGATGACCAGCAAATCGATGATTTATTAAAAATTCAGGCATTTCTAAAAGAAAATTATAGATATGATGTTCAAGGAACATTAAATAATTTTTATTTAGATATTACACCAGGAAATTGTAGTAAAGGTACTGGAATTAAAAAATTATTAGACTTACTGGCCGAAAAGATGATTAGTTATGCCATTGGTGATTCATATAATGATATTAGTATGTTTGAATATGTTGATTACGGCTGTACTTTTAATCATGTCAACAACGAAATAGCTAAATATGCTAATGTTCAAGTAACCAATGTTGCAAAGTTAATTACCAAGATACTAGAAGGGGGAAATAAAGATGAGCTGGCAAGATAAATTACGACCAGTTGAGCCATATGTAGCGGGGGAACAGCCTAAAATCGTGGACATGATTAAATTGAACACGAATGAAAATCCATATGGACCAAGTGAAACAATTAAGGAAGTTTTAAAAAATATTGATATCGATAAACTAAGATTATATCCAAGCAGTGATGCCGATGATTTAAAAAAAGCTTTAGCTAATTATTATCATCTAAATGAAGATCAGGTTTTTCTAGGAAATGGTTCTGATGAGGTTTTAGCGTTAACTTTTTTAACGTTTTTTAATGGAACTGATCCGGTTTTATTTCCGGATATAACTTATTCATTCTATCCGGTTTACTGTGATTTATATCAGATGAAATATCAACAGATTCCTTTAGATGCTGATTTTAAAATTAATTTAGCGGCTTTTAATCAACCTAATAGTGGTATTATTTTTCCTAATCCCAATGCTCCAACCGGTTTATTAGTTGATTTAGAATTTATTGAAACAATTTTACAAAACAACCAAGATAGTATTGTTGTTATTGATGAGGCTTATATTGATTTTGGCGGAACCAGCTGTGTACCTTTAATTAATAAATATGATAACCTTATCGTCACTCAAACATATTCAAAATCACGCTCATTAGCTGGAATTCGTTTAGGAATTGCTCTAGGAAGTAAAGAAGCTATCAAACATCTTTATGATGTTAAAAACTCTTTTAATTCTTACCCAATTGATTATCTGGCACAACAGGTTTGCTTAGCGAGTATCTTAGATGATCAAGATACAAAAACTAAATGTGCTAAAGTAATTAAAACTAGAGAGTGGGTCAAAGAGAAATTAAAACAGTTAGGTTTTATCGTCCCTGATAGTTATGCTAACTTTGTCTTTGTCAAACATCCCGATATTTCTGGAGAAGAATTGTTTTTAGCGTTAAGAAAAGTTGGTATTATTGTTCGTCACTGGAATCAACCACGAATCGAAGAGTATTTACGAATTAGTATTGGAACTGATGAACAAATGAAACGACTAATCAGTTTTTTAAAAAAATATTTACAAAAATAACCAGATCGATCGATCTGGTTATAATTTTTGATAAACTTTTAAACTATCACGAAGAAATACTAAATTATTTTTAGTTGAAAGTTCTTCTTGGTAAATATAATCATCAACAATTAAGGCTTTTAACTGTTCGAAAGTAGTAATCTTTTGTTTGACCATTGCCTCTAACATCTTGCCACGAGCTTGTTTAACACGCATCGAATTACGAACTAGACGATCACTTTTTCTTTCGACAAAATCAATGTTAATAATATTAGGATGTTCAACCATTTTATTAAATTCTTTTGAAGCTAAGGAAATGATGTAGTCATCATTAGAAAAATACTCTTTAACTGGATCATGCCAGAATGAATATAAATCAAAATCTAGTTTCATCGTCATATCTAAACGATAAGGATAGATACCCGTATGATATTTTAAAACCCCATAATAAGCTGATAGGATTGCTAAATGCTCGTCCAGGTAGTCAAAGTCATCTTTTTGATAACTGTTTAATGAGAGCTGTTTAAAAACAGTTCCCTGATAACAATATAATGCCGGGGTCATCAAAGGATTATCGTCATGATAATAATCATAAACTTGACTGGATAATTTAAAAGATATTTTCATTAAGTCATGTAACTCTTCAATTGAAAATTTACTTAAATATTGATGTAATTTATCAGTTTTTGATTCAAATAGTAACTCTGTTGGTTTAACAGCATTTAATTTAGGTTTCATTGTTTTAGCCGGAGCTACAATTATTTTCATTTCAATCACCAAGATAATTATATCGTAATTAAAAAAAATATGATATACTTTTGTTGGTGATGAAAGTGAATAATACAATTATAATTGATAAAATATTAATCCACATGCTAGATTTAGAACATAGTAAAGTTATCTATTCGGATACCTTTATTAATCTAGTTGAAGGAACAACTGAATATTACGATAAAAAAATTCAAAAATGCTTTAGTAATACCGGGATCAAAGAATTGGTAGTTGGAAGTGAACATCATTTAATTACGGCAGCTACTAAAATGTTAGAAAGCGATGAAGCTTTTAAAGAAGAATCAATTAAAATAACTCAGGATTTATTTGACTTATGTAAAAAAATTGAAGAAATGCCTAATGCTAATTTGATGTTTGTAGAATTAAAACTAAATGGGGTCAAATATATTTTAATAATTAAATTAAACTATAAAATGATGCCAATGAGCGTAATTGAAGAAATTGATGGAAAACAAAGCATTCGTTTTGTCAATCAACAAATTTTGCCAAATAAAACATCAGCAGTTGAAGAAGCAATTATTATTAATGTCGAAGAAAAAGTTATTTCTATCATTGAAAAACGATTTATGATTGATGGAAAACCTGGATATTATTTGAATGAACAATATATCAAAGGTGAACCAAAGTTAACCGATAAACAAAAAATGAGTATCATCAATAAAGTAGTTAAAAAAGTTGATAGTCAATATAATGTTGTTGATGGCGATCCATTACCATTAGTTAAAAAAGAACTAGTAGATCTAGTTAAATCTCATCGTCCAGTTAAACCAATGGAAGTAGCTAAAAAAGTTATGGGTGATGATTATAATGCCAGTGAAGAAGTAGAAGTTAATATGAAAGATATGGGAATTGAAGAAGATGATGAAATCATTAATGTTCCAATTTCTTTAGAACGGATGTCACGTTGTAAACTGGTTTTAGATGATGATCGCGTAATCGAATTAAATGTCGAAGATTATCTAGAGGGTGTCGATATTGAAAAGCAGGTTGATCCTGATGGTAAATCACGGATTATTTTATCAAATATTCAAGATATTATCGTAAAATAATAAACCTGGTGAACCAGGTTTATTTTTAAAAGATGACATAACGGTCAATATATAAATAATATACTAAAGCTTCAATCTTAGTTTGAGGAAAAACTCGAGCTAAGATTTTTTTGTAATATTCTAATTGCATCTGATGTAAACTGATTAAAGTTGCTTCATCAACATTAGCTTTCAACCGATCAGTTTTATAATCAATCACGGTTATTTTATCTTCGTTAATACAAACAGCATCGAAAATTCCATGAATGATCTGACCGTCTTCAAGCATTGAAAACTCTTTTTCTTTATAAAGATGTAAACTATTAGCCATTAAGGTAAATACATCGCTAGTTATAAATTTTTCAATATGTGGCAAATAACGTTCAATAACCTGCCAAGCCTGGTTATCAAAAAGTTGATAGCTTTTGATGCGTTGTATTTCTTTAGATAGATCAAGATCATTACTAATATTTAATTGTTCTAAAAAACTATGAATTATCGTACCCCTTGAAGAAGCTTCGATATTTTCATCATTTAAATCATAGCTTGCTGGGATGAACTCGCGATCACCGTCAGCTATTTTTTTAGTAACGGCAATAGTTTTATCTCCAGGATTATCAAAAGGATAATGATAGTTTTGATAATGGTCATATAATGCTAGATCAACTTTGGTTTCATCATCATTGGTGATGATGATTTGCTGATCGATATCATCGTGACTAAAAATATTAATAGAAAAACGACTATGTTTAGTGTTATCTTGGATTAACTGTTTGTTTTGATGAATCATGATAGTTTGAAAATTATGTTTGATCAAGTCAACTGTTTCATCATCATAGTTATCATCTAATAAGGTTTTATTAATTCCTTGAGCAATGATATCATCATGGGACATGATAGCTATCATCAGCCAGTCAAGATAACTGTTTTGACGACGGGCATTATGATATAGGATTACTTTATCTTGATCACGAGGATTTTTGATAAAATCAGTTCCATTATTTATTACATAATCTTGCCATCGAGCCAGATCATTAACATCTTTAATTAATCCGGTTAAAATTAATTTTTGCGAAGCTCGAGTTAATGCCACATAGAAAATACGCATTTCTTCATTAATTGCTTCATTGGTTTGGTAGTTGCCAATAATTTTACGATATTTATTATCATATTCAATAATAGCATCATGATATGGCTCTAGATCAGTTTTAATTCTTGGCTTCATGGCAATACCTAACTGTTTATCACTGATAATTTGTTCTCTGGCATCTTGCTGGTTAAATTTATTATGCAGATTAGAGACAAAAACAATAGGGAATTCTAATCCTTTGGATTTATGAATGGTCATAAACGAAACGACATTATCATCATGGCTGGAAACTGTTGCTGGTGACATGCCTATACCATTATCTAACAAATTAGTAAAGCTGGTTGTGATTTTATTTAATGATTCATCTTTTTGTTCTTCTAATTTTTGAATAAACAGCTCCACGTTAGCCACTCTTTGTCCGCCGTTGATCAAAGAAGCTAAAAATGGTAAATATTGGCTGTCGTCTAAAAATTTTAACAGTCCCTCTTTTACAGTATGAGTATTAAAATATTCACGCATTTGCTGATAATAATCTAAAAAAGCTTGTAATCTTTGAAAATCAGTTCCTTTTGCTGCAATATAATTGATAATATTATCATAAATTGAAATACTATCATCTTGACGGATACTGGCCATAAGATTTTCATCAAAATTACTGATCAAATAATTACCCATCATTAAACTAGTCATTGCAATATCATCTAAATGATTATTAAAAGCTTTTAAGACATGAATTAAATCAATAATTTCAATTTCCTGTAAAAATCCCTGCGATAAAACAATATGACTAGGAATAGCATAACGATTAAAGATCTTTTTAAAAGCAATAAAGCTACGGGTATTACGCATCAAGACAACAATATCACGATAATTCGTTAAACGTAAACTATGATCATAATTTTCTAATTCCAGCTTACCAACGATATCCTGAATTCGTTTGGCAACCATCTTGGCTTCGATTTCAGCATCAGTATTATTACTACCAGTTTGATATGATAATAAAATTTCACTAGTAAATTGATTTTGTGATTCAATGCGCTGATTAGCCTTTTTAGTAACCATTTCTTTTTCTTCGATTTCCTTAGCGCCTTCTTTTCGTAAATAATCATAATTTAACTTAGCACTGTCATCTAAATAATAATCCAAACCGCCAATATCTTTGTCCATAATTTGATTGAAAATATAGTTGACGCTATCTAAGACAATCTTGTTGGAACGATAATTATAGCGTAAATCGATTCGCTTTGTACCTGGTAGCTGATTGAAAGTTAAATATTTTTGATTAAAGATTTCGGGATCAGCTTCACGGAAACGATAGATCGATTGTTTCATATCACCAACCATAAAGCGATTGATCTTTGGCTCTTGATAATTAGCAATTTTATTAATTAAAGTTTCTTGAATCTGATTAGTATCTTGATATTCATCAATCATAATTTCTTTTAACTGATGATAGAGCAAGTCAACTACCTGGTATTGGGGCTCTAAAAGTTCTAACGCATAGGCTTCTAGATCATTGAAGTCTAAAATGTTATTAGCTTGTTTATATTGTTTATAGGCTGCTTTGAATTCATTTAAATAAGTTACCAGCTGTTCAATTGGTTCCAAGGACGTTTGTAAAACCTGTTTAAATTCTTCAAGATCATCATAAACTAAATCATTAAACTTGCTTTGATAAAACTTGACGATGTTATTTTTTCGACGATTATATTCAGCTTTGTATTCTTCATTATTTTCATTAAATAACCCACGACTATCATAGCTTTTGATTAATTTAGCTTTACTGGCAAAAATGATTTGTTCAATGTCATTATTGTCAAGTGCTTTTAGTAAATCAAAATAATATTTTAAATGCGCATCATATGGTGATGGTAAATTAGCTTTTTTAGGATTATCATCAAATGGATTTTGATAATAAAAACTTAATTGATGGGTAGCAGCATAGTTAGCTAACTCATAAACTTTATTTAATCCCATGATTGCCTGTTGCTTTAATAATTTAATGACCTGTGGGGTAATAGGCCAGGTTTGATATGACTGATCAGTTAGGATATGCTGGTAAATATTAGTTTTGATTTCTTCAAGATACTGGTCGAAATTATAAATAGTATTGCTTAAGTTTTCAAATTTAAAGATTGCGCCTTTAAATTTTTGAAAATAATAATCCGCAAAGTAGGTACCAACAAAGTCATTAAACTGATCATCTTGACACCATTTAGCTAAACATTGATCTAAAACTTGATGCTTGATTAAAGTCGGATCACTACAAATTTCAAAATTACTATTTAAATTAATTAAGTATCCGTATTGTTTTAACAAAGTACTACAAAATCCATGGAAGTTTGTAATATAAGCTTTCGGTAATAACTGTTTTTGTTTAAGTAAGTGGTCTTTTAATTCAGTCGAAATATCTTCTTGTAAACGTTGTTGTAAAGTGGCCTCTAAGCGCTGTTTCATTTCTAAGGCTGCAGCATTAGTAAAGGTTAAAACTAACAGGGAATCAACATTATAACCATCATCTTCAATTAGTGACATGATACGGTTAACTAAGATTTTTGTTTTTCCAGAACCAGCAGGAGCTGAAACTAAAATGGAACAATTACGAGTTTCTACTGCTTCTTGTTGGCCACTATTTAACGAACTAACCGGCATTTTCTTCACCTTCCTTAATTAAGTATTCTAAATTTTCGTCATTTACTAATGTATATTCATTATAAAATACATCAAAATTACAAATAGCACGATAGTTACAATATGTACAAGGATTGACCTTGGTAAAAATAGCTGGATCATTGCTGCCTTTAGGGGCAATGGCAATATTACCACTTTCAAGTTGCTGGTAAAGTGTTTCAATATGACCAGTGACATAGTCAATTAATCGCTTTAAAGCAAAACTACTTAAAATATTACCTTTATAACTATCATCCTTTTTGACATAACGAGCTTTGATAATATTAGAACTTGTATCAAAATCATTATCGATGTTAGTTACGATTTTTTCATTAACATAACCATTCATTCGATATTGTTTAAAATAGTTTTCGCTTAATTCTGCTTCATTAATTTTTTTAGTACTGCTTAAAATTCTTCTTTTAGTATTAAAGTATAATAAAGCTCCTAAATCTAATTGATATTTACTGGCTAAAGTATCTAAATATAGCAGCATTTGAATATTAAAACCTTGAATAGCCAGTGAAATATCTAAATCTTTGTTGCTGGATTTATAGTCAATGATTTTCAAATAATTTTCATATTGATCAACGCGATCAACGATTCCGGTAAATTTAAAATCTGGATATTGACGGTTGATTTCTAATTCACTTTCAATAATATTAAAATCAGATGCCTGTAATTGCTGGTTTAAAACAATGATCGTATTAATCAAATCTTGACTGATCATTCTAATAATATAATGATTATTATAGTTGGTTAGACGGTCTAATAATTGATTGTCACTTAGATATTGATTGATTGTCTGGTGAATCATCGTTTTTAAATTATTAAGATCTAATTCTTTTTGACTGAACAAATCTTTGCTTTGTTCTAAGACATAATGAACGATCGAACCGATTTCGTTGGTTTGAAAGATTACTTGTTTAAATGGATATATTTTTAAGCCGTATTGATGATAATACTTATAAGGACAGCCATTATATGTTTCTAATTTACTAGCTGATAGATAGTTAGAAAATAAAGGAACTGATAAAGTAACTGGCTGATTTTTATTTTGTTTATAATAAGCAATCATTTGATTTATCGCTTCTTTTTGAGTAGTTTGACCACCTTTTAAATACAGATTTTTAAGTAAGCTGGCATGAAGATAATCTTTGGATATATCAAGATTTTTAATATCAAACAGCTGTTTTAATTGGGTATATAATGATGATTTTAATAGCGGTTGTCCATCAATGGTGCCATTAGCAAAACTGATAACAACAAAATTATCATTGCTGTTTAAAACCTTTAGAATATTATTTTGGTTGACAGCAATTTTAAAGTTTAAATCAGGTAATTTCAAACATTGATAATCATGATCTAATAATATTCCCGTATCTTTAAATTGTTCAGGAACAACGGTTTCATTAACTCCAGTTAAATAGATTTGCTTACAGTTGATAATTCCGCTATAAGGCTGATGATAATTTAATAAGTATATATGATCTTGGTATAGGATTTTATCTTCTTTTAATTGCGGTTTTAATTGATTAACTAATAAATTAAAGTCATTTAAAGTAAAACTTTGATCACTAGTTAGATCTTTAAAGAAATTTATTAGCAGTAAAGAATTTTCATTAGTTATCATTTCTTGATTAATAAAATCAATCATCACTTTAGAAAAATCAGTTAAACTACGACAATTATCAAAACAATAATTATTAAACGAATCAGGAATTCTTTTAGTTTCAATATAGATTTTTTTAATTTTATCAACAAAATTATAATCACTGTATTTTTTAAGAACTTTAGTATCAATTAAATCAATCAAATCATCATTTTGGTGATTTAATTGATATTTAAGCAATAATAAACAGGCTTCTAATTCTTTAAAGACTCGATTTTGCGTTAAGTTATGGGGAATATTAAAATTAGCCAAGGTTTCTAAAAGTAATGTTTGATATTCTTGATTAGGATAATAAATAGCATAATCATGATAATGTCCTTGATTATCCACTAAATCACGATAAATATTTAACACAACACTTTCAATTTCTGCTTTTGGAGTTGTCTGAATAATCGTATATAATGGATTATTTCCTGGATATTTTGGTGCCTGTAAAGAAAAAGTATATTGGTTTAAATGGTTTAAATAGCCGCTATCATGATTATCATTAATGGTTTCTGAAGTCAGATAACTTAGATATGGCTGATTTAAATCACGAGCATCATTATTACATGTTAATAAAACAATAACATCGCTGTATTTTGATAATTGTTTAACAAAATGATAATGATGTTTGGTTAAGACTTTTTCAGTAATGAAATAATAATGATTGTTGGCAATTTGATCATCCAGTTGCTCCAACAATAAATCAGCAACTTTGAATACTTTATCATTTAAATTTGATTCTTTAATTTGAAAATATAGTTCAATTATAGTTTCCATCTTTGTTTTAGACATAGCTGGAATATTGTTTAGGACGTTTTTATCAAGTTCTTCTAAATAAAATAGATCATAGATATCTAATAATTCACTAATTAAGTCGATTTTATTGGGAGTATTAAATAGATTATCATCGCTTTCAATTAGTAATTTAATGATTAAAATTTTATCTAATTTACTATATTCTTGAATATTGATATGATAAATACTAAGCAATTTTGTGATTAACTGTTTATAAGTGATTATTTGAATATTGAATAGAGTATCAATGTAATTGAAACAAGCTTCTTCAAAAAATAAAGGATCATCAACAATCAAATAGTAAGTATCAAAAATGTTGTTTTGAGCTTGTTTGATAGTTGTTTGAATCAGTTTTTTTATATTAGTGGTATAATTTAGATTACAGATAGTTTTCATGAAATTCCTCCGTTATTATAGTTAAAATAAATAAAAGTGAAATTATTGATTTCACTTTAAACTATTTTTTTGATAAATCATTTCTGCTTTACGATAAGCAACATAATAAGCTTGCTGGTCATCAAAAGTTGGAGCACTATTTTCAACCCCTTCAATTTTACCATCAAGTAACTGTTTACAAAGAGATGACAAGTCTTTCATTAAATTTAAATCTAATTGATTATATGAACTTACTTTTGACATCGTTTCTTGCTGATTGTGGCCACCCCAGAATTTCCAGGTATTATCAACCCCTTTACTTTCTAGATAGGCAATAACTTTGTCTAAATTGGCTAAATAATCTTTTATAGGCAAACTATGATACAGCTGCATCCAGACACCACAACCAGATCCGATAGCATCACCACTATAGAGACAATGATGCTCATAATCTAAAAAAATCATCGAACCAGGAGTATGTCCAGCTAGCAAGATGGCTTCGATATGATGGTTACCAATGTCAAATAGCTGATGATCTTGGATATCTTTAATTTGACTAAAATCGATCAATGGAAAATCGGGCATCAATTTTTGGTTATCCAAATAAACTTGTTTATCTAAATAAGATAAATAAATCTCATCAAACTCTTTCATAGCCCCGGTATGATCTAAGTGTCCGTGAGTACAAGCTGCAACAACTGGTAAATTAGTTAATGATCTAATTGTTGGTAGGATGGGTTTTTTAAATAAACCCAAATCAATTAAAAGGGCTTTTTGACTGCCGATAATTAAATAACAAGAATCTAAATCTTCATCATTAATGTAATAACTATGGGGATTGATTTGAACTGTTTGATATAGTGTCATACTTTCTTCCTCGATAAAAATGATTGTTTTCTTTATTTAAAAGTATACTGGAAATATCAAAAAATTCAAGTTAAGAGCCTTTTATAATCAAGGATGAAAAGCAGTTTAAATACTAAAAATAATCTTTTAAAACCTTTTAATTAACTTTGAAATGGTTGTATTTTCGCTTGATAAGCCAAAAAATAAAAAAATAATTTAAATAAAATTATTAAAACCACAAATAATTAATCTTATTTTCTATTTGAAATTTTACATATTTTGCGTAATCAAGTAAAATAAAGGCTGGAGGGAAGAAAATGGGAGATATAAGCAATGGAACAAGAATTCTATTAATACAATATTTATTGAAACGTTTAACGGATCAAGAACATGCGTTATCACGCGAAGAACTTATTTCCAGAATTAGTTATATCAGCGCTTCTGTTTCCGGAAATACTATTAAGTCTGATATTGAATCGATTAAAACATTTGATAGTTTAATTAACGAATGTCATGATATTTTAGTTCAGCCTTATAAATGCAGCCGTGGTGGTAAGATTGATTATGTTACTAAACAAAAAAAGGGGTCGTTTGTAAAAACGCCGTTTTATAGTGATGTCCATTTAATTTTGTTAGCGCGACTATTAAAAAGAATAATTCATCTTGAAGGCCAAAATGATCCTAAATTAATTGAAAAGGTCTTAGCTGATAGCTCGATTCATCGAATTAATCATTATCATTTACTAGATGATATTGATGGTAAAAGTGATGAGAGTTCTATTTTTTTCAGCTTACAGATGATCATTGAGGCTATCAATGAATATTCATGCCTAGATTTTAAGTGTTTGGAATATAATGTAGTCAACAACGAGATAATTGATACCGTCAATTCTCAATCAATTTTGTTATATCCAACCAACATTGATATAATTGACGATATGATTTATGTAGTTGGATATCAGTTTACTAAGGATGAAGACATTGAGCTGAAGTATTATCGAATAGATCGTATTAGTGATTTGAAAATATGTTATTGTCCTAAAAATATTCAAAACAAGATGGAATCGTTTAGAAATGAAATTTGGAAAAGTAATGATCCACTGCAAATTGCAACTAAAAATAATATTAATTTAGAATTAAGAATTTATTCTAGTAATAGTTATATTTTAGATAAACTTAAAAGTCGTTTTAAAGATAATATTGTTAAAGTTGAATCTTTTCATCAATTTGTTGAAATATCAATCAAGGATGTAGCAAATGATGAAAACTTAATAGAATGGTTAATCCGGTTATCAAGTAATATCGAAGTGTTAAAACCAATTGAATTGAAAGATAAAATAAAAAATCGCATTCAACGAATGCAAGTAGTATATCGAGTATAAAAAAATCATCATTTTTGATGATTTTTTATTAGAAAAATATTATCTACTTGATAAGTGTTTAGAGTATTAACATTAATGTAAAATAATGGTAAAATATTATCATAGAATAAAAAAGTAAGGAGGGATGAGAATGCCTTTTGTTTCATTTACAACTAATCATAAGCTGACACTGCGCCAAGAAAATGAAATTGCAAGACGTACTGGTGAATTGATTAGCATCTTACCTGGTAAAAAAGAAGAAAATTTGATGTTACACTTAGAAGACAATCAAATTATGTATTTCCGTGGTGAAGATATTCCTTGCATGATGATAGCAGTAAAATTGTATAATCAGGCAACTCTTGAAGCTAAAAAAGAGTTTGCTGAAAAGTTAGTAGTAATGATCAAAGAAACTACTAATATTGAAATAGATAATATTTATGTTTCGTTTGATGAATATCCTAATTGGGGCAAACAAGGTACATTAGTTTAGTTAAAGAAGTCTTTTAAAACCCTCATTCTAGAGCCAATTCTAGTTGAGGGCTTTTTGTTTATCTTGTGTTTTCACAACATTTTTTGTTAAAAATACTTTTAGTTTACAGCATGTATGGATTTGTCCACATGGACATACTTACACCAGCTTGTTCTTCGGCTTTTAATAAATCCTTAATGCGCTCTCCATCCATGGAGTTGCTTCTTTCCATAATCTTATATACTCTTCAAATTCTTCAACACCATCAAGTTGGATAATCTTTTGGATCGATTATTTTTAATCACAGCCTTGTAAATACAAAATCAATTAATAACGTGTTTGACTTGGTGTATATTAAAATGTTTATAAGGTTAAGAAAGTGACAAATATTTTAAAATAAATTTTCTAATCTAATAATCTATTTTAAAACTCTTTAGATTAATATTTTTAACTTAGTTGTTTTTGGTTGATTAAGGGTGTTGTTTTAAATTTAAAATCATTTTTATAACTTCAGTTTTAGCATCAGCATATTCTTGAACATATTTCCATTTTTGACTAGCAAGTTTCTTTTTAGTATCAGCGTAGAGTTTAAAGGCATTTGGATCATTTCTTAGTATATCGCGAAAATCAAGCATCCGCTTAGCTTCTAGACATCCAAAAGAAAAAACATGTAAATTAACTGCATATTGGTGATGTTTAAATAAGCGATGCTGGTACCAATCAGGTTCTCTAATTCTTAAATAATAATCAATTGATTCTAATTGGGGCAGATAACTGGCTTCATCATCAGAATCTTTAACTAATAATATTATATCTATAATTGGTTTAGCGGTTAAACCAGGTATTGATGTTGAACCAACATGTTCGACTGTTGCGTCAGGTAATACTTTTAATATTGTTTGCTTTAATTTTTTAAACAGTTTAGGCCAATTAGGATTATAAGATTCTAAAGTAATATTGTTGTTGATATTTTCAACTTCACCGATAGTAACTTTTTTTAGATATTCTTCGCGCTGTTTTTTCATTTCAAAATTTCCTTTCTAAAAATAAAAAAAGAAACCGATTATTCGGTTTCTTTTACCCTACAACTGTAACGTTTTGAGCTTGAGGTCCACGATCAGATTGGTTAATATCAAATTCAACAACTTGACCTTCTTCTAATGTTTTGAATCCTTCAGCATTAATAGCTGAATAATGAACGAAAACGTCTTTTCCGTCTTCATCGTTAGTAATAAAACCGTAACCTTTTTCTTGATTAAACCATTTAACTTTTCCTGTACTCATATTGGTACCTCCTTGAAATATGTGCAAAAAGGAAATACTCTATGTAACTCGTAATCACAAATATCGGATTGTGGTGGTACATAAAGGTAATACAATCTTCTAATACTTGTGATACTATGAAAATTATATTGCTACTTTTGCACTTTTATTTTAACATAATCAAAGAAATAAAGCAAATTCTTTTAAAATGATGGTGATTTATAGAAAAAAAGACGGGAATGAAAAAAATTTAATTTTTTTTCATTTTTCTCTTTACATTTGATAAAATATTATATATAATCATTCTTGCGTTGAGAGTTAAATAACTCTTAGCTAAGAAACCTGGCGGACGTGGCGAAGTGGTTAACGCACCGGATTGTGGCTCCGGCATTCGTGAGTTCGATTCTCATCGTCCGCCCCATTTTTTAAGAAATACACACTATAGAATTATTAAACTTTATCAAAAGTGGTAGTAAAGTGGTAAGCGAATGAACATATCTAATTATTAGATATGTTTTTTTATTTTTATTGAATAGTAAATATTTAAGAAGTCAACAAATTAAAAAGCTGAGAAACTAAACTAAGTTTGTCAGCTTTTTAATTCAGTTATAGATTAGATAATTAATTCCGATACTTCGGTTTCAAAGTTAGTAGTGTTATGGTGACTAAAATAAGTCGTATAAGTTTCATTATTATCATCATTATCAATTAATGTCATTACAAATTCATATTCATAGCATAATTCCATAATATTTTGTAATCCTTGATAAGTGATATCATAATGACAATAATTATCATCTTTGGTAACTATTTCTATTTTAGCTCTATTTGGATAAATATCCCAATCAATTAATCGATCATCGACTCCCCAGTCAATCAAAATAAATGAAATTGGGTCGATAATACTATCATCTAGTACATCATTGGCTCTAATTGTAATATATAAATTACTGAACATTTATTCATTCCTCCATAAATTTAGTATAGCAAATATTTTTTAGATAAATGTGGGAAAAATATGGAAATTTAAGATATTAAAATATCTTTTAAACAGCCAAAAAATTCTCTAATATAGTAATGTGGTGCTGTATCTAATCTTTCTCTGGCACCATATGTATGGGCTGATAGATTATGTTTATGAGCTAATATTAAACTGCGGTAGCAATGGAATCCATTAGTGATAATAACGACATCATAATCATCACTAGTCATTGAATCAATTATTTTTTTACTATAGAGAATATTTTCGTTAGTATTGGTACTTTGATCTTCTTCAATGATTAAATTTTCATCAATCCCATGATTTACTAAATAGTCTTTCATGGCTTTAGCTTCACTAATATCTTCACCATCGCCTTGACCCCCGCTAACGATAATATAGCTATCTGGATATTGCTCATGATAATCAACTGTGGCTTCTAATCGATAACGCAGCAATGCAGATGGCGTTGAACCATTTAGCCGTGCTCCTAAAACAATGACAAAATCACTTGGCTGATGATATTGATTTTTGCTTTGATGGATGATTAGCCCCTCTAAAACAATAAATAGAACAGCTATGATTGTTATTAAAGTTTTGAGACCATAATTTAATCCTTTAGGTAAGCTAGATAAAATACTGATATGATATCTAAGCTCATAATAGCTATAAAACCACAAAATAATTGTAAAAATTGGATAAATAAAATAAGCACTAATAAAGCGCGAGGACATAGTTACAATAATAAAATAAATTAAAGAAATTGTACCTAATCCTATTAAAATATAGTCAAAAATCAAACAATTTCTATTCATACAAACTCCTTTTTTTTTATTCTATCATAAAAAATAATAAATATTTCTTAATATTAATTAAATTGCAATCACAATTTAACTTATTATATAATAAAGATACGTTGTAGGAGGAAGATTATGAAAACAAAAAGATTTGAAAAATTAGGAATTGAACCTTCATTATTAGGGTTTGGGTGTATGCGTTTTCCATTGGATGCAAATGGTAAAATAGATGAGGCTGAGGCTAAAAAAATGATTGATAAAGCTATAAGTGCCGGGGTTACATATATTGATACTGCTTATCCTTATCATAATGGGGATAGTGAACCATTTGTAGGAAAAGTATTAAAAGAATATCCTCGAGATAGTTTTTATCTGGCAACTAAACTACCAGTCTGGCAGGTTAACAGTCAACAAGATGCTTTGGATATCTTTGAAGAACAGTTGAAACGGCTGGATGTCGATTATATTGATTTTTATTTATTGCATGCTTTAGATAGTGAAAAATGGCAGAAAGTATTAGATTATGATTTACTATTAATGGCTGAAAAACTAAAAGAAGAAGGAAAAATCCGTTATTTTGGTTTTAGTTTCCATGATGAATTTGATGTTTTTCAAGAAATTCTTGAATATTATCCATGGGATTTTTGCCAATTGCAGCTAAATTACATGGATATGGATATCCAGGCTGGTATGAAAGGATATCAGTTGGCCGAAAAAAGAGGAGTTCCTATTGTGGTTATGGAACCAATTAAAGGTGGTTCTTTGGCAAACTTACCACAAGATATTGCTCAAAAATTTTTAGACTACGATCCTAGTCGCAGTATTTCATCATGGGCTTTAAGATATGTGGCGAGCTTATCTAATGTTAAAGTTGTTCTTAGTGGGATGTCTACTTACGATCAGGTTCTTGATAATTTAAAGACTTTTGAAAATTTTGAATATTTAAATGAAGAAGAATTGCACTTAATTCAAGACGTTTGCGATGCTTTAAAGGCAAGAACCCAAAATGGTTGTACTGGATGCAGCTATTGTATGCCTTGCCCATTTGGAGTGGATATTCCAAGTAATTTTAAATATTGGAATAATGCCTATGTTTATGATAGTCACGAACAGTTTAAAAAGAAATTACTGGCAATGGACGAAAAGAAACAGGCGGCTAATTGTCGTAAGTGCGGTAAATGTGAAACATTATGTCCACAACATTTGGCAATTCGTGAGGATTTAGATAAAGTGAGTCAATATTTAAAAGGTGAGTAATTGATTGATTAAAAATCTAAAAACTAATCTCAAATATTTGCCCATTATCGATCAAAAAAATCTCGTTTAGTTAATAAAATTGGTAAATTATGGGCAGTTGTTAATTCTAAATAAAATTTATTGGTATAAAAAAAGTAAAAATTTGCTTTTTTTAGCTGACAAAAAATTATCAATTATTGATAATTTTTTTTGTTTTAGTTATAATGTTGACATGAGGGAGGATAATTTATGAGCAAATATCAGTCAATTTTTCAGCATATTCGAGACGAAATATTGAACGGCACGATTGAAGCCAATACATATTTGCCTAGTGAAAGTGAATTACAAAAAGAATTTAATGCTTCTCGAGATACAATTAGAAAAGCATTGGATTTATTACTTAGAAATGGTTATATTCAAAAAGAAAAAGGTAAAGGTTCACTAGTATTAGATGTAAATAAAATAAATTTTCCGGTCTCTGGAGTCATGAGTTTTAAAGAATTACAAGCAACGATGAATGAAAAAGTAGTGACTTATGTTCATAAGTTTGTTAAGTATCCTGTAACACCAAAGATGAAAAAAGAATTGTATATGGACGAGGGCGATATTTATGAAGTTGTTCGAATCCGTGAGTTTAATGGGGAAAAAGTTATTTTAGATACTGATTATTTAAATGCTCAAGTTATACCAGGATTAGAATTAAAACATGCTCAAAACTCATTATACGAGTATATTGAAGGTACATTGGGGTTAAAAGTTAGTTTTGCTAAAAAAGAGATTGTTGTTGTACCGGCAAGTGACGAGGAAAAAGCATTATTAGATATGCATGAATATGATT
This sequence comes from uncultured Thomasclavelia sp., assembly GCF_944324745.1. Lineage (GTDB taxonomy): Bacteria > Bacillota_I > Bacilli_A > Erysipelotrichales > Coprobacillaceae > Thomasclavelia. The sequence continues at coordinate 32,328 of NZ_CALUXO010000038.1, forward strand.
TACTGGTTTGTGTAAAATCATATACTTATTTAGATGATGCGACGTTATTTCAATATACGGAATCTAAGCATCGACCTGACAAATTTAGATTTGTGGATTTTGCCAGAAGAACGCCATGATAGAGAACTATTTTATATAGTTCTTTTTTATTTGTAACAATTAATTAAAAAAGCAAGTGATAATGCGTAAAAATTAATCACTTGCTTTTTTTTAAAGAAAAATACAAAAATTTAAAATTTATATTGACAACATATACGTACAAGCGTAATATAATAGCCGTCAAAGATACGTATACGTACAAGTTGCAAGGAAGGAAGAGAGGCGATAAAATGAATATCTTAAATTTGGTATTTAACGATCAAGCAGTCGACATTTTTGATCAAGATATCAAGAAAGATACAGTGACGATAACTAGTCCCTTTGATAAAAAATCAGCTGATGAACTTATTGGAAAATTAAAAGACATCAGTGAATTTGATGGAGGGCTAATTATTGGCTTAAAAAATGCTGTCTTTAAAGATGGCGAAAATACTTTTGATTTAGTGCAATTAATGATTGAAGCACTAAATAAACCATTTGCATTAAAAAATGATAACGATGATGCTGAAAAATTATTAAGCACTGTTCAAGAAGAAGTTATCTGGAATTTGAAATATGTAGGATATCATCCTGGTAAAGATGAATATTCTGTGGAATCGCTTTTAACAGTTGGTAATGGATATTTTGGATTACGGGGAACTCTTCCAGAAATGAGAATTTCTGATGATCATTATCCAGCTACTTATTTTGCTGGGTTATACAATCAGGCAAAATCACAAATTGGTGATGCAACAGTTACTAATGAAGATTTTATTAATGCTCCTAACGGACAATATTTAAGTGTAATTGTTGATGGTGAGTTATTAGATATTACTTCACAAAATATCTTATCACTTACAAGAACTTTAAATTTAAAAAATGGGTTATTTGAATCAAAAATGGTAGTTGAATTCAACAATAAAAAACAATTATTAGTTGAAACGGCTAAAGTTGCCAATATGAAAGATACTCATGAATATGCTATTGAATATAAAGTTACTCCTTTAAATTTTAGTGGCAATATCACTTTAGTTTCTGAAATTGATGGTGATGTTTATAACTATAACGTAGCCCGTTATCGTAGTCTGGAACAACATCATTTAGACATCTTAGAAACTAATGGACTTGATAGTAAAGCAGTATTAGTTGCAAGAACAAAACAATCTAAGTTTACAATTATCCAACAAACAGAATTAATGGGGGATGTAGTAGCTAATAATGAAGTAGTAAATGATGTTCAAGCTAATAAAGTAAGACAAACAATTGAAGTTGCAGCTAAAGAAAATGAAACAATTTCAATTGAAAAATATGTTCATGTATTATGTTTGACCAATAAACAAATTGATCAGACTGACACTGTAAAAAATAGTGAAATTTTGGCTAAACGTTTTGCTTCAATCTTAGAAGAATCTGCCAATGCCTGGCAAGAATTATGGATTAAAACTGATATTGAAGTAAGTGGTGATTTAATGTCACAAAAATTATTGCACTTGCATACGTATCACTTATTAGTATCTGGATCACCAAATGGTAATAAAGATTTAGATGCTTCAATTACAGCTAGAGGATTACATGGGGAAGCCTATCGCGGTCATATTTTCTGGGATGAAATTTTCATCTTGCCATTTTATATCATGCATTTTCCTCAAACAGCAAGACAGTTATTAATGTATCGTTATGATCGTTTACCAGCTGCAAAAGTTGCTGCTAAAGAAGCTGGATATCAAGGAGCAATGTTCCCATGGCAATCTGGTTTAGAGGGGACAGAACAATCACAAGAAATCCATTTAAATCCTATGAGTGGAAAATGGGATAAAGATTATAGCCGTTTACAACGCCACGTATCATTAGCGGTTGCTTATAATGTCTGGTTATATTGGAATAATACTCATGATCAGGATTTCATGGAAAAATATGGAGTGGAATTGTTATTAGAAATTGCTCATTTCTGGCAAAGTGCTGCTACATATGATGAAACGACTGGCCGTTATTATATTGATAAAGTGATGGGACCAGATGAATTCCATGAAACTTATCCAGGTAGCGAAGAAGGTGGATTCAAAAATAATGCTTACACTAATATGATGGTTGTCTGGTTATTTGAATTCGTCAGTCAAATTAAAGAAATTGTTGATGAAGATAAATTATCTGCTATTGTTGCTAAAGTTGCTTTAACTAAAGATGAATTAGCCACAATGGATGAGATTAAATCTAAATTAGGTTTAGAAATTGATCAAGATGGAATCATTGGGCAATATGAAGGATATTTTAAATTAAAAGAAGTTGACTTTGATTATTATCGGGAAAAATACGGAAACATTTACCGAATGGATCGTATTTTAAGAGCTGAAGGAAAATCTGCTGATGATTACAAAGTTGCTAAACAAGCGGATACATTAATGATCTTCTACAATTTTGCTAAAGAAAAAGTTGATCAGATTTTATCAGATTTAAATTATCAGTTACCAGAAGATTATTTGACTAAAAACTTAATGTATTACCTAGATAGAACTTCACATGGTTCAACTTTGTCAAGAGTTGTTCATTGCCAATTAGCAGCAATGGTTGGTAACCAAGATATGGCATGGAAGTTATATCAAGAAGCTTTATATTCAGATTATCAAGATATTCAAGGTGGAACTACTGCTGAGGGAATTCATGCTGGTGTAATGGCAGCAACAATTTATATTACCTTAAGTACATTTGCGGGGATCGATATTAGGGAATCAAGATTACACGTTTGTCCAAACTTACCAGAAAAATGGGATTCAATTAAGTTTAACATCGATGTAAATAATATTAATTATCAATTTGAAATTACAGCTAATAACTGCAAGATTACTGCCAGTCAAGATACAGTAATAGATTTCATGAATCAAGAATGTCAATTATTAGCTAACGAAACAAAAAGTATGGATTATTAAAAAGGAGAAATAATGGTCATGAAAAAGGGTTTAGTATTTGATTTAGATGGCGTAATTACTGATACAGCAAAATTCCATTATCAGGCATGGAAAGCATTAGCTGACTCAATTGGTATTGCTATTGATTTACAATTTAACGAACAATTAAAAGGAATTAGTCGCATGGACTCTTTAGATCGTATCTTAGTTCATGGTGGTAAAGAAAACGACTATTCAGCAGCTGAAAAAGAAGCAATGGCAGCTGATAAAAATGCTAATTATGTCAAATTGTTAGATGCTTTAACACCTGATGATTTATTACCAGGGGTGAAAAATTTTCTAGATCAAGCTAAAGAACTTAATATTCCTTGCTCTTTAGCTTCAGCATCAAAAAATGCACCATTCATCCTAAAAAAATTAGGTGTTTATGATTACTTTGATGCTATTGTTGATCCAGCGTCATTAAAGAAGGGAAAACCTGATCCAGAAATCTTTATTAAAGCAGCCCAATTAATTAATTTAGAGCCATTTGAAGCTATCGGATTCGAAGATGCTCAAGCAGGAATTGCTGGTATTAAAGAAGCTGGAATGTATGCAGTAGGAGTTGAAGGAAGCGAACCATTAACTCAAGCTGATATGACAATTAAAAGTTTTGAAGAATTAAATATTCAAGAATTAATGAATGTATAAATAATAATGACAAAATAATTACTCTCTTCGAGCAATAATAACCTTACAATTGTTCATATATTAATATCTCTTATCATATATATTTCCTTTTACACATTTTAATCTATATTCGAAGAGAGTGATTATTGATTAGGTTGGTTTAGTTAGATAAAACAAATATAACAGGAGGATAAAAAATGGGGAAATTTGAAAAAGACGCCAAAGATTTGTTAGAATATGTTGGCGGAAAAGAAAACATTAATGCCGTTACTCATTGTGTTACTAGAATGCGTTTTGTTTTGGCTAATCCAAAAAAAGCGGATATCGACAAAATTGAAGCGCTACCATCTGCTAAAGGAACTTTTACACAATCTGGACAATTCCAGGTTATTATCGGAAATGAAGTTACTGAATTCTATGATGATTTTGTTGCTGTAAGCGGTATCGAAGGAGTCAGCAAGGATGCCGTTAAAGATGCTTCAAAAGGGCAACAAAATTTAATTCAAAGAATTATGTCTAATTTAGGTGAAATCTTCGCACCGTTAATTCCAGCATTGATTTGTGGTGGGTTGATTTTAGGGTTTAGAAATGTTATTGGTGAAATTAATTTCTTCAATAATGGAACTCAAAGTTTAGCTGATATTTCTCAATTCTGGGAAGGAACTTATAATTTCTTGTGGTTAATTGGTGAAGCAGTATTCCACTTATTACCAGTAGGTATTGTTTGGTCAATTACTAAGAAAATGGGTACTACTCAAATCTTAGGAATTATCTTAGGGTTAACATTAGTATCGCCACAATTATTAAATGGTTTCAGTGTTGCCTCTACTCCAGCATCTGAAATTCCAGTATGGGATTTTGGTTTTGCTCAAGTACAGATGATTGGTTATCAAGGTCAAGTAATTGCCGCAATGATGGCCGGATTTGTCTTAGTATATTTAGAAAAATTCTTTACTAAGATTACTCCAGCAATCGTTAATATGATCGTTGTTCCATTTTGCTCATTAGTACCAGCTGTTATTATCGCTCACGTAGTTGTTGGTCCAATTGGATGGGCAATTGGAAATTTCATTGCTGATGTTGTTTATGGTGGCTTAACATCTAACTATGGTGTATTATTTGCTGCAATCTTTGGTTTAGTTTATGCGCCAATCGTTATGACTGGTTTACATCATATGACTAACGCTATTGATACTACTTTGTCGAATATGTTTGGTGGAACAATCTTATGGCCAATGATTGCTTTATCAAATATTGCGCAAGGTTCAAGTGTTCTTGCTATGACTATCTTACAAAAACATAATGAAAAAGCACAACAAGTTAACGTACCAGCATGTATTTCATGTTATTTAGGGGTTACAGAACCAGCATTGTTCGGGGTTAACTTAAAATATGGTTTCCCACTAGTTTGTGGTATGATCGGTTCATGTGTGGCTGCAGTTATCTCAGTTGGATTTGGGTTGAAGCATTTAGTATTGGTGTTGGCGGTTTACCAGGAATTATTTCAATTAAACCAGAATACTGGGCACCATTTATCATGGCCATGGTAGTTGCAATCGTAATTCCATTTGTTTTAACTTTAATTGTTGGTAAAAAGAAATTAGGAGCTGCTCAAAAAGAAGAAGAAGCAAAAGTGGCTGAAAATAATGAAATGGTTATTGAAACTAACGGTGAAAATGTTTTCGTTAGTCCAATGAAAGGTAGATTCATGCCTTTAAGTGAAGTAGAAGATCAAGTATTTTCTCAAGGAATGATGGGTGAAGGTTTTGCAGTTGAATTAACTGATGGTAAAGTTGTTGCCCCATTTGATGGTGAAGTTATCATGACATTCCCAACTAAACATGCTTATGGTTTAAAAAGAGCTGGAGATGGAGTTGAAATCTTGATTCATATCGGTATGGATACTGTACAATTAGAAGGTAAAGGTTTTGAAAGTTTTGTTGAAGTTGGCGATCAAGTAAAAGCTGGTCAAACTATTGCTAAAGTTGATTTAGATTATGTAGTTGAAAATGGAAAATCAGTGGTTTCTCCAGTTGTCTTCACTGGTGGACAACATATTACTTTAAAAGATATCAAAGAAGTAAATCAAGTTGATCGTGATATCTTAGAAATTAACTAATAAAATAATAAGAGATGATTTTACTAATAAATCATCTCTTTTAACTTGACAACATATACGTACAAGTTTATAATATTTTTTGTCGTGAAGAGTGCATCCATATTTTAATAGAATTATTAATATGAGCAGTAAATAATTCATAAAATAAAAGATAAAATTCTAAATCACATAACGCTTACCTATAATAGCACTCTTTACAGCTGGGTTAAAAGATGCCACTGGCATCTTTTTATATTGGAATCTTTTTTGGCTTAATGACAATAGTATTTTTAAATGCTGCTAATTTCTAAATTAAGTAGCTTTTATTGAAATGATAATGGTGGTAAAACTAATGAACAGATAGATATTTGGGATAGGAGGAATTTAAAATGAAGTATTTTAAGTTGCCAAAGACTGATTTGACGGTGTCGCGAATTGCTCTTGGATGTATGCGAATCGCTGATAAATCAGTCGAAGAAGTAGCTAAATTAGTAGAGACAGCTTTAAATTTAGGAATTAATTTTTTTGATCATGCTGATATCTATGGTGGCGGTAAATCTGAAGAATTATTCGGTGAGGTATTAAAGCAACACCCGGAATATCGTAAAAAGATGGTCATTCAAACCAAATGTGGTATTGTACCTGGGAAACGATATGATTTTTCTAAGGAACATATTATAAGTAGTGTTGAACAATCACTTAAAAGATTAAATTGTGATTATATTGATATTTTGTTATTGCATCGTCCCGATGCTTTGGCTAATTATCAAGAAGTAGCTGCGGCGTTTGATGAATTATATGAAAGTAAGAAGGTTAGATATTTTGGAGTTTCTAACCATACACCATTACAAATAGAATTATTACAAAAATATAGTAAATATCCAATCATTATTAATCAATTACAATTATCAATTGTCCATTCAGTGATGATTGATTCAGGATTGAATATGAATATGAAAGAAGCCTGGGCACAAGATAAAGATGGTGGTGTCCTAGATTATTGTCGTTTGCATGATATTACGATTCAGCCATGGAGTGTTTTACAAGCATCATGGGCTGAAGGAACATTTATTGATAATCCTGATTATGCTAAGTTAAATGAAAAATTAGATGAACTGGCTCAAGAATATCAGGTTAATAAGACGGCTATTGCTATTGCTTGGTTATTACGACATCCAGCTATTATGCAGCCGATTGTTGGTACTACTTCACCAAAACATCTTCAAGAGACAGTGGCGGCAATTGATGTAGAGCTTACAAGACAACAATGGTATGATTTGTATTTAGCTAGTGGGAAACCATTACCATAATGGCCTTAACGGATAATTTATCGAATTATCCGTTTTTTGTTAGAAAGATGTAATAATTTTGTCATAAATTAAAAACCAAATTATATTATAATAAATAAAAAAATGTGGAGGGAAGAAAATGGAAGTTGTAATCAAGCCGCATCATTTTATGGATATTATCAAGCTTTATGGTTCGGGAATAAATGAGTTTGTTCCGGATTTAAAAATGCAACATGATTTTTATCGAGTGGCAAATATGATCATTCATAATCCAGCGACAATTTTGAAATTAACTACTGGTGGTGATGATATTTGTCGACCATGTCTTAAGTATCGAACTGTATGTGTTGATACAATTGATCATCGAATCAGTAAAGATGAATATAATCGTTATTTAGATCAAAAAATCATTGAATTATATCAGTTGACGGCTGTTAGCTATACTGCTAAGGAATTATGTCAAATCTACGCTAAACATCCAGAATATATTTATTTAATCTGGAAAAATGAAAATCGTCAAATTACAAAAAGAAGATATGAAATGTTTATCAAAGGGGCTAATAAATTTTTGAGTGAAAATCGTGTAAAAGGTTTTGGCTATTGTGGTTTGGCTTGTGATTATTGTCATGATGGTAGTGACTGTCCGGGCTGTAAAGCAGGTGGCTGCCTGGCAAAGGATGAATGTAAAAATTATCAATGCTGCCATACTAATGGCTATCAATATTGTTTTGAATGTCCCCAATTTCCCTGTTTTGATAGTATTTTAAAGAAATTAAGAGTTCGAACATTTTGTCAGTTTATTAAAGAATATGGTGAAGATGCTCTGTCAAAGTTTCTTTTAAATAATAGTCAGCAGGGGATTTTATATCATTATCCAAATAAGCATTTAGGTGATTATGATCAATTTAATAACTCTAAGGATATAGTTGATTTTATTAAGCAAGGATATTTAAAAATATTAGGTCAACAGGTTACGGTCATTGTTGATCGTCCTTTAGGGACTTTTCATCCTAAACATCCAGATTTATATTATCCAATTAATTATGGTTATATTGATAATATTATTGCAGGTGATAATGAGATGCAAGACGCCTATATTATCGGAGTTAATGAGCCCCTTACCAAATTTACTGGAGAAGTTATTGCAATTGTTCGTCGCTTTGATGATGATGAAAATAAATGGGTCGTCGCTAGAGCGGGAACGATCAAGACAAAATCAGAAATTGAACAGGCAGTTATGTTTCAAGAACAGTTTTTTAAACATGATATTATTATAAAATGAAAGAAATTAAAGAATTATATTTAAAGCATCGCTGTCAAGCGACGTATGACCATGTTGTTAAAGTAGCTATTGTTGCTAGTAAACTGGCAAAAAAGTATCAGCTAGATACCAAAAAATGTTATCTAGCTAGTTTATTGCACGATATTAGTGCTATCATTACTCCTGATCAAATGTATCAAATTGCTAGACATAGACAGTTAAAAATTGATCCAGCCGAAGAAAAATATCATTTTTTATTACATCAAAGAATTTCACGGATTATTGCCAAAGAATATTTTAAAATTGATGATGAAAAGATTTTATCAGCAATTGAATGTCATACAACATTGAAAAAACAAGCCAGTGATTATGATAAAGTAGTATTTTTGGCAGATAAACTAGCCTGGGATCAAGCAGGTGTGCCACCATATTATGATAAAGTCTGTCAGGCTTTAAAAATATCTTTAGATTACGCCTGCTACATCTATTTAAAATATCAATTTGATCATCATTGTTTTTTAATGGTTCATCAATGGTTAGATGAAGCTTATCAGCAATTATCAAGAAAGTTTCGTTTAGAAAAATAGTTTGTTTAATTTAAACATCAGTAGATTATTTTTACTGATGTTTTTTTATTTAAAGAATAATTTTATCTTTTAATTTTGAAAGCAAATAGCAGTATTTTTCGATTTTTTTCCATAATTTTTAAAATTAATTGTACACTTTTAAATAGGTTAAGGATATAATGTAATTAAAAGGTGCTTTTTGTTATAATTTTGTGATTTTGGTAAGAGGGTGATCGATATTTCTAATCAAAAAAGAAAACTGAAAAATCGCACAGATACGTCGTTAAAAACTATTGGATTAGGTAAAAAGCAAACAACAGGTTTATTAAATTATCAATTGGTAGCTTCTTATGTTGATCAATACTTTAAACATGTTCATTCAAATAGTGTTTATGTGTTATTCGTGGTAGGAATTGATAATATTGATTTGGTTAAATATACAATGGGGACTCAAGTAGAGACGGAAATAATTATGACGGTTACCAACCAGTTATCTAATATGTTCCGGGCAATTGATGTAATTGGTCAAACAGATACGAATGAGTTTCTTGTTTTTATTACTAATCCCTTATTGGGTGAAAAAACGGTTTTAAATAAAGGCGAAAGTATTACAAGAATAAAATTATTAGAAAATGTTGCTAAATTAAATTTAACTATTCGGGTTGGAATTTATATGACCACAAATAAAACATTGTCATTTGAAGAATTGTACCAAAAAACTCATGCAAATTTGCAAATAGCTAAGCAACAAAAGCAGCCAGTTTATCTTACATCAGATATTTCTAAAGAAGATATTAACCAGCAAAAAAAATATATGTCACCGCAATTTAGTCCGGTACCGATTAATTTTTTACTGGATCATATCGATGAAGATATTCGAATACTTGAAGTAAGCAATAATATCAAACAACTTTATATAAGTCCTAAATTTTCTCAAAAATTAAATGATGGTAATAAACTAGAAATTCAGATTCATCCTCATGATAGTTCACGTTATGATAATATGCTTAAACAAGCAATCGAAACCATGGAACCAGTTGAAGATGAATTACGGGTATTAGATAATGGAATTGATTGGAAATGGCGCTGGTTGCGTATGATCAAAATTCCTTATCATGATAGTGAATATCCAGTCATTTTAGAGATATCTCGAGATATTACTGAATCAAAAAAGCAAGAACAGTATTTATCTGAAAGTGGAAAGATGTTGAAGATTGCTTTTGAAAATACTACTAGAGCAATGTGGGAAGTAGATGTTGAAAATAAAGTATATACTTTTTTTAATTATAAAAATGGTTTTGATTCACAATCAGATACCTTAGCTGATTTTCCGGAATCCTTGATCTCTACTGGCTGGGTTCATCCTGATTCGGCTGTTCAGTTTCGTCGATTTGGTGCGGAACTTTTAAATGGTAAAACTCAAGATAGTGGCAGCTTTATATTACGTTATCGTTCATCTGATAGTTATGGTTGGGCCAATCTTTCTTATCGGATGATTTTTGATAGTAGTGGAGCACCGGTAAAAGCAATTGGAGTCAAAAATTATTTATCAGACTCGTCACAGCGTAAACAAGAAATCATTAGCTCGCCAGCATTACCTGATGCGGTATATCCAACACTGGTATTTTGTATTAAAGTAAATTTAACTGAAGATTCAATCAAAGAATTATGGGTAGAAGGAGCTGAAAAAACTGATTTTGCCAAGATGCAAAAGTATACTGATATTTTAGAGGCTGAGAAAGAGCGTCTTTTTTTGGGCGATGACAGTAAAAGCTTTATGGATAATCTTAGTTTAGAGTCTTTGTTTCAAGCTGCAAAGCATGAGGTTGTCTGGAAATCGCTAAAATATCGTCGGGTTTATATTTCTGGAGTGATTCATTGGGTCTTGAATACTGTGAATTTAATTAAAGATCCTATTAGTCAAGATGTGTATCTTTTTGATTATTTAAATGATATTGAACAGAAGAAACGTTGGGAATATGGAGTAGATATTGTTTTAGATCCGTTGACTGGTTTTTATCAACGAACTACAGTATTAGCGATAATTAAAAACTTATTAGAAAGTGATAGTGTATGTGCTATTGCCTTAGTACGGATTAATGGCTTTTTGCAGATGACAGAAGATGTATATGGGACTCCAGCAGAAAAACAATCATACATAGCAGCAGTATTAAATCTGGCTTTTGGCGCTAATTCATTAATTGGTCGTTATGATGATGAAACATTAATTTTATTTTTCAAAGATATATTATCACCATCATCTGTTAAAAAGCGCCTAGAAGATGCCTTTTCTTTCGTTCGTTCATCTATGTCAGGAACAAAAATTATGCGATTATTACGATTTATTGCTGGGGTGGATTGTATGACCGGTCCAGTAAGCGATTATGAAAGTATTATTTTACAACTAGAAGAGATTTGCCGCTTATGGAAAAACTCAGCGTCTGATATCGTTGTTTTTTTAGATAAAGATAATCATGAACAATTTTTGAATAGTATCAATAGAGTTGATGATGAATTAGTTATTAGTGAAGATAATCTTTTAGAAGAAGAACTAACTAGCAAAGAAAAAGATGTTGCCTTAAATTGTCTAGCTTTTATGGCTATGTCTAACTCAACTCATAATTCAATCAAAAATATTTTAAAAAATATTGGACAATACTACGAGGCTGATCGTGTTTATATTCTAGCATTAGCTGAAAATAATCATGTTGTAACGATGATGTATGAATGGACGAATGAAAATAAATATAGTATTCAAAGGGCTGTTTCTGGAGTGAGAATTGAAAAATTTCCTTTTTTATGTCGTTGCCTGCAAGATAAAAAGCCTGCATTTATTAAAAATAAAAAAGAATTAAGTGGTCTATATTTAAATAATGGTAATAGTGATGATTGGTGTTATACAGTAATACCAATCGTTACTCAAAAAAACTTTTATCTAGGATTCTTTTGTATTGAAAATCCAAAAATTCATCAAGAAAGAATCGCTTTACCGACAATGATGATAAAATATATCTTCAATATTTCGCATAATCGACCTAACATTAATAAATCAGAAATATCATCTTGGGATAGTCTAACAAATCTTCCTAATCTACGCTCATATACTGATATTATTGATTCAATTAATTCTGATATGTATAACTCTCTAGGAGCTGTTGCTTTAGATGTCCCGGATTTATCAGTTATTAATAGTATACAAGGATTTGAATATGGCAGCAAATTAATTTTACATGTTGCTGAAGTATTATCTGAGACATTTGGGCGTTCCTATTTGTTTAGGACCTGGGATTCTGAATTTGTGGTATTAAGCCCTAATACTACACTGGAAGTATTTATTGATAAATGTACTTGGGTTCGGGATATTTTACAGCGTTGTTATTATAAACAGATTCGCATTGGTTATACATGGTCTAGTGGGGTATTTTTTGCTAAAAAACTTGTCAAAGAAGCAAAAGCAATCATGCGCTGTGAAAAAATTAAATCTATTCCGGCTACTGAAAATCTTTCTTTATGGGGCATGCGCCATGACAACTTTGCAAATGGGGTAAAAAAGGGAAAGTTCATAGTTCATTTTCAGCCTAAAATTGATATGACAACGGAAACGATCATTGGTGCTGAAGCACTGGTTCGTGGAATTGATGATAATGGCGAGATTATACCACCGGGCAAGTTTATTGATGTAATGGAAGAAAATGGTAGTATTAGAGATTTAGATTTCTTTGTCTTAGATCAAACTTTTGCTTATTTGGAAAAGTGGTATTTAAAAGGTTATGATCCGCTTAATGTATCGATTAACATTTCTAGGGTTACTTTATTAGATTCAGCAGCACCGGCATCGATCCTTGCAATTCAAAGTCGGTATCCTGATATTTTATCGGGTCTAATTGAACTGGAAATCACAGAATCGGCATGTGATATTGAAAAAGCAACTTTAGGACATATTCTGGATAATTTTAGACAGTTTGGAATGAAATTTGGTTTGGATGATTTTGGTTCCCATTATTCAAATATGTCAATTTTTACAAACGTCAAGTTTGATACGATTAAATTAGATCGTAGTTTAATAAATGAATTAGCTAGTAATGAAGCTGATCGATTATTAGTTAAAAATATTATTCAAATCTGCAAAAATGGACAGATGACTTGTGTAGCTGAAGGGGTTGAAACTAAGGCTCAAGTAAGCGCTTTATTAGCGATGGGATGTTCCATTTGCCAAGGATATTATTATAGTAAGCCACTTAGTCCAACCGATTTTGAACAGAAGTGGCTGGATAATACAGGAGGAGATTAAGATAAATGAATAATTTACATAGTGAAGAGTCAAATGAACAAAAAAAGGTAGTTGCATCTAAACATTATCCGATGATTATTGGAATTGGAGCATCGGCTGGTGGTTTGGAAGCTTTGCAGCAGTTTTTTGAAGCCATGCCAGGAAATAGTGGGTTAAGTTTTGTCGTAGTCCAACATCTATCACCAGATTATAAAAGTTTGATGGCAGATATTTTAAGTAAACATACTGACATGGAAGTTATTCAAGCTGAAAATGAGATGAATATTGAACCGAATACTGTTTATTTAATACCACCTAAAAATAATATGACGTTACAGGGCAATAAGCTGATTTTGACCGAGTATGTTCATGGAATTTTAAATCATCCGATTGATATTTTCTTTACATCATTAGCTAAGGTAAGAAAAGAACGTTCGGCAGCAGTAGTACTTTCGGGAACCGGAACTGATGGAACTAAGGGAATTAAATCAATTAAAGAAAATGGTGGGCTGGTAATTGTTCAAGATCCATCATGTGCTAAATTTGATGGAATGCCTAAAAGCGCTATTAGTACCGGTATTGTCGATTGGATCTTAAGTCCGAAAGAAATAGCTGAAGAGATTTTAAATTTTTCCAGCTATCCAACAATTTTTAAAAATCATGAATCAGAAGAATTTTTTTCAGATGAAGAAATCTTCTCACATATTTGTAATGTATTAAAGAAAGTTAGCGGAATTGATTTTACTAACTATAAACGAACTACGGTTTTGAGACGAATTGAAAGAAGAATGGTCGTTAATCACAGTGCTAGTTTTCATGATTATGCCCATTCATTAGACACTAATGTTGAAGAAGCAAAAATATTAGTTAAGGAAATATTGATTGGGGTAACTAATTTTTTCCGTGATGCCTCAGCCTTTGAAAAACTAAAACAAGCAGTAATTCGGCGTTTAGTAGAAAATACTAAAGAAAATGAATCGATTAGAGTCTGGAGTGCAGGTTGTTCTACAGGTGAAGAAGCATATTCGATTGCCATCTTATTTCAAGAGGTAATGGAAGAATTGCAGGTAGAACGAAATATTAAGATATTTGCTACTGATGTCGATGTAAGTGCTATTGAAAAAGCTGGTAAGGGTATTTTTTCAGAAAGTATCTTAGATGATGTTTCTTCTGAGCGGTTAGCGAAGTATTTTACTAAGAAAAATGATTCTTATCATATTTCTAAAAGTATTCGGCGCATGATTATTTTCGCTCCACACAATATGCTTTCTGATCCACCTTTTGGTAAATTGGATTTAATCAGTTGTCGTAATGTGATGATTTATTTTCAGCCGGTCTTACAAAGAGGGTTGTTTGCAATTTTCCATTCAGCTTTAAAAGACGGCGGATATTTATTTTTGGGTAAGAGTGAAACAGCTAATGAATGTTCCAATGTTTTCCGTCCATATCATGGTGAAGAAAAAATTTATATTCATAAAGGGGGCGCAAAATTAGAAACCTGGTCACCTTCATCATATAATGTTCCTAATATTCAACCGCATCTTAGAAAAACTAGTCATATCAATCAGCAGCAACATATAAATTATTCACTAGAAAATATCTATACCCAATATCTTGAAAGATTTTTGCCAGCTTCAGTAGTTATCGATAATCAAGATAATGTCATTCATTTTTTTGGGAATTATTCTGATTATTTAACGATTGCACCTGGTAAAGCAACCTTTAATTTATTTAGTATGTTGGATAAAAATATTGGTTTAGCCGCTTCTACAGCATTGAATCGTTGTCGTGAAGAACATCGATCAGTGACTTATACTGGTATACCGGTTTCTAATGTTGATGGGGTTAAACAGATTGATTTGATTATTGAGCCAATTGATTGGGAACATAAAGATGAATATGAATTAATTGTAGTTATATTTGTTGATAAACGTAATATTGAAACTGATGGAATTAAAGAAAAATATGATATTGATGCTTCGGCGGCTCGACGTATTTCTGATTTGGAACAAGAGCTTCATGAATCACAAAATGATTTAAAATCAACGATTGGTGAATTAGAGACGGTCAATGAAGAATTACAGGCTGCTAACGAAGAATTATTGACTGCCAATGAAGAACTGCAGAGTTCTAATGAGGAATTACAATCAGTTAATGAAGAATTATATACTGTTAATGCCGAGTATCAGCAAAAATTAGATGAAATGACAATCATGACTAATGACTTATCTAACTTTTTATCTTCAACAATGATTGGTATTTTATTTGTTGATGGAAATTTAAATATTCGTAAGTTCACTGAATATATTGGTCGCGAATTTCAATTGATGGAGCCAGATATTGGCCGTTCAATTCAAATTTTCGCTCATAGTTTTCCTCAAGAAGATATTGTCGAAGATGCTAATAGTGTTTTAAGAACGTTAGTACCGGTTGATCGTGAAGTTACGGCCATGAATGGACGTTATTATACTTTACGTATTGCACCGTATCGAACAACTGAAAACCGAATCAAAGGATTGGTTATTACTATTATCGACAGTCTTGGTGGTGATAATAAAAAGTAAAGGATGCTATAGAAGGCATCCTTTTTATAATGTCATCTTTTTTGGGAAAGCTTCGTTTCTTAAAAGATTCCACATCTTATCAATATAAGATAAAGTATAATAGTTTTCATAATAATGATAGTAAAATGCGCCTTTTAAAGTCATACTATAAATTCCATTATCTTCATTTAAATAATTTAATTTTTTGGCTAAAAATAGTTCTAGTTTGAATGCTCTATTTAAAGGTACTTGGAAGAAGCGCTCAAATTCATAACTGTTGATCTTAGTACTATAAGCCATCCAAAATAAATAATAAAGCATTCTTTGTCTTTGGCTAAAACGTAGCGTCAAAGCAGTCGGTAATTTGTCATTATTGATTCTTTGACAATAAGATTCCAGTGAAAAAGTATTAATTTTAAATTGATCTTTTAATAATGTTACACTAGAACAGCCAAATCCTAGATAATTAGTTCTAGTCATTGAAGAATATTGGGCCTGTTTAGAATTAGAAAAAGTCCAGATTGAAGTTCTTGAATATCCTTTATTTAAACAATATATGGTAATATTATCAAGCAGCTCCCTTTTAGCTTTTTTATCCATCGTTTTGATCTTACTGTTAGTGAAAGTAAAATCAATAAATGGATAGATTGCCACATGATTAGCCCCAATTGAAAAAGCAAGATCAATATCGTTTTTTAAATCTTTGAAAGTTTGATTTGGTAAAGCAAAGATAAAATCCATTGAAATAGTTTCAAACGGAACTGTTTGCAAACTGGTTTTAATTTTTTCAACATCAAATTCTTTTCGCTCTAAAATTGTTTGATATTTATCTTGAAATGATTGAATGCCAATACTGATTTTAGTAACCCCTAATTCTTTTAATCGTTTTAAAACAGGAATTGTAACATTATCAGGATGTAATTCAATTCCGATTCCTTCATTAATAATAAAATATTGGTTGATCATATTAATGATTTGGCTAAAATCATCAAGGGCTAATGCTGGAGTACCACCACCAAAATAGAGACTAGTAACCGATTTTTTTGATTGGCTTTGTTTACCGACTAATTCAATTTCTTTGATTAAAGCGCTGATATAGTTTTGGTAGATACTTTCTTCATATCTAACCTTACAATAAGGACAAAAACTGCATAGCTGTTTACAAAAAGGAATATGGACATATAAGCCTAAATCATTGCAAGATGAATAGGGTAATTCCTGATCGTATTCATGATTAAATTTAAATGGTTTGAAAGAACGAGTCAGATACCAATGTCATTAAGTTAAGATGATAAAATTTTAGCCAGGAATTATATGTAAATATATTTTTCCTGGTTTTTAATATTTATTCAAGCTAAAAAAGTGTAGTCTTGAAACTACATTTTTCAAGGTATA
>NZ_CALUXO010000039.1 GCF_944324745.1 uncultured Thomasclavelia sp.
CTTTGGCTACTCGCTGGATTCCCGTCAGCATTCCATATTGCAGACTATTTGAGGTCTTTAAAGCATTATGAAGCAATGATGATAATGATTGGCGGATATCATCATAAAAGCCACCTGCATGTGCTTCAATAAAAGGAGTATCGTATTCATCAATGAAGACCATAACTTTCTTATTATAATATTTTTGCATTTGTTCCATTAAAAAGGATAAAGAATTATTTATTCCCTTAAAATTTCCTGTATAGAACTGTGATAAATGATATTTTATCCCTTGATAGATAGTATTTTCATAGTCGTTTAAATCAGAAAAAACAAAGTCATGTTTGGAATATAACATAAATAAATTCTGTTTAATTATTTCAACCATATCTTCTTTACTGCCTTTGGCACCGGCAAAAGAAAGATAGATAACTGGATATTGATTTAAATATGAGGCATATTTGGTTTCCATGATTTTAGTACCTTTGAAGATTTCTTTTGAATCCTTGGTAATATCAAAGAACTCTGCCATCATCGACATATTTAAAGTTTTTCCAAATCGTCTTGGTCGCGTAATTAAGGTGACTTCATTCCCCCTATCTATAAATTCTTTGATCAATAATGTTTTATCGACAAAATAGTAATCCTCTTCAATTATTTTGGGATAGTCTTTAATACCTATTGGGATTCTCTTCATTTTCTGATTCACTCCTTTTTAGTTATTTTTATTATACTATTTAACACCTATTTTAGCTATTAAAAAGAGTTGGATTGTGGATTCAATATTATGAATGATATTTGACTTAAATCTGATCAATATGATTAATCAAAAAATAGGAGCAAAACTAATTAATCTATAGTTATACTCCTATTTTTAACTGATATATTTATTTAATAATAATTTCTTTGATATTTAGGATATTTTTGTTTTAGAATCAAATATCCAACAATTAAAACAATCCCAATTACTGCTAAAACAATTCCTTCAATTCTAAGTAAATTAGACGGAATCGTAATACTCATCGCTAAAATTCTTTGTCCAATAGTAAATTCTACAGCACTGACAACCAAAGGTAAAAATAGTCCGACTATTATTGCTCCAACAATAGCTCCAATCCCAGCATAAATAGCCCACTGATAAAATGATCGATTAATTAAACCAATTAAAACTATACAAACTATAATTCCGATAATACATCCAATTCTTACCATAAGACTACTAACTGTCTGATATGATTTCAAAAAACTTTCAGTTCGCGATGATCCACTAGTTACTGATTCAACTACTTGATTAATATGATTGCTTAAACTACCATTTTCATCGGTTAACCGCTCTTTAATTAATTGAACCTGATCATCAGTAATATCTTGACCAATTACCTGTTCAATTGTTGTAACGTTATCAACAAAGACTTGGGCTAATTGGTTCATAATTGCGTTCGTATCAATATCCTGATTATTTAAAGCATCTTCAGTTAGTTGTTGCAATAAATCATTGGTAAATGAATTAATACTATCACTATTAGAAATAGCTTCTTGAACTTGTTGAACCTGTTCATCAGTAACATTAGGAAAATTGTTTGTAATAATCTGTTCTATCTGATTGGTAGCTTCTCTAGCAACAATAGCATTGGAAACCGTCTGTGTTGCCATAGAACGAATTGCCAAATTAATGCATAATAAAATCATTAAGCCAACCATAATAACTGTCAAAACAACACTAATAAACTTTTTCACCTTAATCCCCCTCTAACTATTTATGACTTTATTATAAATTTCTCTATTTCAAATGTCAAAAATGCCATGTTTACCATGACATTTCAATTATAACGTTGTTTACGATTAGAATCTTTAACAATATAAATTGGACGAGCTTTATTTTCCATATAATCCTTAGAAATATATTGTCCTAATATTGAAGTAAATAACATTTGCGAACCACTTAAAAACAAAATTAAACAAACTATCGTTGTATAACCACTAACACTATTACCAAATAATAATGTTGATATGGCAGTATACAGCAATAATATAATTGATCCAACAAATAAAATTACTCCAAAAATTCCAGCAATTTTTAATGGTGCCGTTGAAAAAGAAAACATTCCTTCTAATGCATAAGAAAATAAACTTTTAAAATTCCACTTGGTTTTTCCGGCCGCTCTTTCAACATTATGATATGGGATCCACTTAGTATCAAAACCGACATAGGAAAAGATTCCTTTCATATAACGATTATATTCACGTATTTTAAGAATCGAATCAACCATTAACCGACTCATCATTCGAAAATCTCCGGCCCCATCACTCATATCTAAATTAGACATTTTCTGCATAACTTTATAAAATGAGCGGCTTAAAAAATTTCGTAATTTTCCTTCACCTTCACGATCAATTCGTTTACCAGCACAACAATCATAGCCTTCCCTGCTAACTGCCTGATACATTTCTGGTAATAATTTTGGTGGATGTTGCAAATCAGCATCCATGATAACACAATAATTACCAGTTGCCTGCTCCAATCCAGCCAACATTGCTGCTTCTTTTCCAAAATTTCGTGAAAAAGAATAATAGTTACAATGTTGGTCTTTAGCACATAGCAGTTCTAATAACTTTTTAGTGCGATCACGACTACCATCATCAATAAATATCAATTCATAATCAACATTTTCAATTTCTTTTAATACTTGGCTAACTTCATGATGAAATAACGGTAAGACTTCCTCTTCATTAAAACAAGGAACAATAATACTAATCTTATCCATAAATTTACAACCTCCTTAGCTGGCAAAAATCTTAAATTTGCATAATCCATAATTAGAAACTACCGTAATTACACTAACCACAACTTTAGAAACCATCTCGTTAACACCACATAGCTGAATAAAAATAAATAATAAACTACTTTCTACTACTAAAGTTAATAAACGTAAGATAAAAAACTGATAAGCTTCTTGAATACTATCATTATGACTTTTAAAGACAAATTGCTTGTTGGCAAAATATGCAAACATTACCGCAGCTACCCATGAAATAACATTGGCAACTAACCATGATGTTCCTAGATAACTGATTAATAAAAAATAAACGATAAAATTCACAAGCGTAGTACAGCCACCAACAAATATATAACTAATCAACTCGGTTAATTCTTTTTTCATTTTGACTCCTTTTTATCTCCACTAGCAATAAAATTACTCCAATACCACTGATGGCTATTCCTATTTTTTTAAGTGGCGCATTAAAAACAATCTCTATTTGATGTTGACCTTTGGTTATTTTCGTACCAATAAATGCTTTATTGACACATACGTTATCTGCCACTTTTCCATCGATTAATACGGTATAGCCATCTTGATATGGTAATGACGTCACTAAATACCCATCTTGAACAACTTCAATTTTACCAGTGGCAATTTTTCCATTTTGATTATAAGCACCTTCTAGTTTAGCTACTTCCTGACCTCGATTTTTAATAACATCATAATCAAGAGTGTATAGTTTGATATTTTTAAGATCATAACGACCAGAACTAAAACTAAATTCTAATTTATCTATCGCTTCATTTTGACTTAAAATATAGGTAAAATGATCATTATGATTAGGATAAGCAGCATTAGTACTAGATAATTTATTAGTAACGCCATTAATCTTAATTGAAGTATCTCGTGTTTTACTATATTTAACTTTATCAAGATCAAATTCAATTATTAAAATTTGATTCGTTAAATCTTGAGTTATCTCTAGTTCTAACGAAGAAGAACCATCACTATTGATCCGATAACCATTTTTAATCGCTGTAATTTGTAGATTATCGCTTTGAGCTACTGGTAAATATTTTAAATTTAAACTCTGGATTTGACTTTGATAATCACTGTTACCATTTTCAACTACGACATTATTGTAGATAGTATCTAATGTCATTGGAAAAGATAACTGATCAAAATCTTTTTCATCATAGCTATTACTTGTAGCATAGACAATCGGTAATACATCTTCATTTTGATATAAATTTTCATCAATTTGTCTATAACCAATTGGCACCACATTTTCACTATAAATAGTTTTAACTCCCATCATTCCCTGGAAAAAGATATTGGAATTTGATAGACAGGCAACACGATTTCTAATCGAAATTGGGTTTTTGATAATATCATAATAAAACTGATTATATAAATTATTATTGATTGAACTATATAACGATGTTCTTAATTCATTATTATTAGCTAGATTACTACTATCTAAAGGATGGTATAATAAATCATAACGACCATCATTATCTACTTTAATCCCATTTTTACTAGAAATTTGTTGATATGTAGTAGTTGATACAAACTCTTCCTGCTTGTTTGTTTGATAACTCACTAATAATGGAACGACCATTAATGAATAAACAGCCTTTTTAGTTAGCTTCAAATATAAAATTGTTCCCAGCAATGCCACAATAACATCTAATAAAACAATTACATTATGATCAATTACTAAAAGTGGTAATAAAATTAAGATCAATAATTTAATATCCAGTTTTATTTGCTGGTGGTAATATTCATTTAGGGTATAAACTGTTAAATAAATAATTAAAGGAATAAACGTAATCAAACATTTAGTCCGGCTATATAAAAAGCCATTTAACCCAAAGCTAAAAAGCGGAATAAAAATCAATAACAACAGCCAAATTGACAGCTTTCTAATTGACTTTAACTTCAAACTTAGCATCAATCCAATCCAGCTTAAATAAGCCAAACCACAGCCATAGCTATCATAAAGCAATCCCTTGATATTGCCTCTAGGAATCAAAAGACTAAATAAACTAGGGGTACTGCTACCACTTTTACGATTTTCTAATAATGCATAAGCTGTCGGTAATAACAAAACACCACTAATCATTATTGCAATCGTAACTGGTTTAATAAAAGCTAAACAGTTTTTCCAACTAAAGTGTTTAAGTCTAAAACAATAATAACTAAACAAAGCGACGATTCCAGCTACACTAAAAAAATAACTATTACTAATCATCCAGACGATCGCGCCAATTAGTAAGCCACTGTGACCTTTTTTAATATATCTATCAATCGCTATCAAAGCTAAAATCAAAGCTGGCATATAATCGACAAACATAATCTGACGATGACTATGGAATAAAACCGTTGATGTTAATAGCAATACAGCCGCTAAAATACATAACCCATTACTAAAATGATGATATCGCAGCCAAACATAAATTAACGTAACACTTAAAATTAAATTTATTATCATATATGTAACAATAATATCTTTCATTGCTACATTACTAATCAAGCAGCCAATCAAAACATCTATTCGAAATAAACCATAATATGAAATATTATAAATATTTTGACCCGCTCCTAGATTAAAAGCATAATCTGGAAATAATGTTTTTTGTTGCAACAGGGTATTTCTAATATAATCAGCCAAATTTACATGTTGATCAAACCAGTCCGTAGTTGAACCAAACAAAGAATTAGCCGGTGTAATGATTAAAACCATTGCCAATGTCAAACATATTAGAAAGATTATTGAAAATATGCATCGTTTATTTTTCATTTACGCCATTCTCCTTATCCATATTCATCTCTTTTCTTTTTTTAAATCAACGGAAGATGATAGCATAGCTGGTTGTTGAAGTGTTTGCATTTTAACTCATTAGTTAACACTCGGTTATAATCTAATTATCATGTAGGTAATGATTGTATCTTTAAAATTATCAATAACATCATCTAAAAACTATGGATTACTTTCGGGGAAAAGTGTTTTAAGCCATAGCTTTACCCTTTAAAGATAAATGAAGAAGGCGTGATGAATAACATCACTATAAAGTTAAACATATTAAAAAGATAATTGAATTTACTACTATTGCTATCATTCTTCCGCCTATGATTATCGTACATATTTCTTAAAATCAGCATTAAGAACATCTAAATATTTCTTAATTTTAGCTTAATCAACTGTTTCCAAAGTTTAATGATGTATAATAAAAGCGAAAGTTGGTGAATATATGACACAAAATAAAATATTAATTGTAGACGATAACCCAGAAATCAGAGAAGTTCTCAACGTCTTATTATCCAGTGAAGGATATGAAGTAATTGAAGCTAAAGACGGCCAAGAAGCAATCGATAAAGCTAGTGAAGATATCGATCTCTATATCTTAGATATCATGATGCCAATTGTAAATGGTTACCAGGCTTGTGTCGAAATCAGAAAAAAATCAAATGCTCCAATCTTATTTTTAACAGCCAAAGGTCAAGAAAGTGACAAAACTCTTGGTTTTTCTAGTGGTGGTGATGATTATTTATCAAAACCATTTTCATATAACGAACTAACAACCAGGGTTAAGGCCTTGCTGCGTCGATACTATGTTTATCAAGGTAAGATGGAAAAGAAAGTCGATCCCGATAGTACGATTACTTATGAAAATATTGTTATTAATCCAAACAATGAAACTGTCTTACTTGATAATAAGCCAGTCGAATTAACTTATTTAGAGTATCAAATTCTTTATTTACTAATCAGTAATCGTAAACAAATTTTTTCAACTCAAGCGCTTTATGAAAGCATTTGGAATGAACCATATTACTATAGCGCTAATAACACTATCATGGTTCATATTAGAAATTTGCGGAAAAAAATCGAAAAAGATCCTCAAAATCCCAAAATAATTAAAACAATCTGGGGCAAAGGATACCGCTGTGATTAAAAATTGGTTTAATAAGCTCAGTGTTCAAATCTCCGCAATCATTATCTTTTTTGGTACTCTGGCTATTGGCACTTTCTGTTTATTTTATGCCAGCAGAAATTACTTTTTTAGATTTGTTTTGGACTTAGGAATTATTTCTGATAATGTTGAAGCTTATAGCATCAACATTGAAAACCAATTAATTGATCAAAATGTTTCGATTAATGATGTGGCAAAAATGGATGAAATCCTGGGAACTAGTGAAATCTATTCTGTCAGTATTTATAATTATGATAGTAATGAGCTCATCACCGGTTCCTGGGCTACAATTCTCGATAATTTACTTATTGAATCGACTGTCTTTGCTTCTGAAACTACCTACAGTATTGAGACCTATTATCGAATCATCGATTTAAAAGATGGAACGATTAAATTATATATTGATACTTATGCTTTAGCTAAGACTATCATGCCTTATATCATTTTTTCGTTAATTGTTTCAATCATTATTTTTATTGTTCCAACTATTTTATTTATCAAACGTAAAATGGAATTAATCATTAATCTAAAAGATGAAGTAACGATTATGTCACAAGGAGACTTAGAACATCAAATCAGTGTTCAAGGGCATGATGAAATTGCTGAATTATCAAAGCAGATTGATAATTTACGAATTACCCTTCGAGATAATTTTTTAACTGAAGAAACAAATCGAAGAGCTAATTATGATTTAGTTACTGCCCTGTCACATGATTTACGCACACCGCTTACTTCACTTAGAGGTTATTTAGAGATTATTAGATTAAAAAAATATAAAAATGATGAACAGTATAATAATTATCTAAATAATTCGATTGATAAAGTTAATCAAATTAATGAGCTAGCTAATAAAATGTTTGAATACTTCTTAGTATTTAGTAAGGAACAAGACAGTGAATTAACTAAGATTTCACTAGGGGTTATTTATGAATATATTGTTGAAAATATTATGGCATTAGAAGAAAGTGGCTTTAAAGTGTCTAAAGAAATTAATTATGATGATATTTATATTCATGGTAATATTAATCTGCTTAAACGTATTTATAACAATATTTTTTCTAATATTTCAAAATATGCTGATAATAAAGAACCGATTTTTATTGAATTAGTAGTTAATGGTGATAAGAAAAATATTGAGTTTAGAGCTAAAAATACTAAAAAGCATTTAATTAATTATATTGAAAGTAATCAAATTGGTCTTAAAAGTGTTGGTCAAATGATGAAGATTCATGGCGGCAGTCTTTCAATTATTGATGATAAAACGACGTTTACTGTTATTTTAATCTTCCCAATTCAATCATAATTAAGTATAATGATTTAAAAATTATAAATGGAGGAAATTATGCAAGTAGTCGCTAAATTTGAAAAAGTATCAAAAGAACAATTTATTAATGATTTTCAAGATTGTTTTTTGGATTATACGCTTGAAAAAATTAATGAAATATATGACAATTTAAAATTACCAAAAAGAGCCACTGTTGGTTCTGCAGGATACGACTTTTATACCCCAATTGATTTTACTTTAAAACCTAATCAAACAATTAAAATTCCTACTGGTATTCGAGTATCTATTAAAGAAGGCTGGTTTTTAGCTATCTTCCCACGTAGTGGGTTAGGATTTAAATATCGTCTTCAATTAAATAATACGGTTGGAATCATTGATAGTGATTATTACTACAGTGATAATGAAGGACATATTTTTATTAAAATTACTAATGATAGTAACGAAAATAAAACGGTGGAATTAAAAGCTAACCAAGGATTTGGTCAAGGAATCTTTATGCCATTTGGAATTGTTGCAGATGATGATACTAGTGAAAAAAGAAATGGTGGTTTTGGTTCAACAACTAAATAACAAGCACTTTAATTAATGCTTTGACTGTTTAATACGGGGTGAATTTTCACCCCGTATTTTAAATATTTAAAATTTATTAACTATTTATCAATTTTAAACTTTATACAAAATAAACATATACTAGCAAAGAATTAAAATCTATAGTAATTATTTTTATAAACATTATCATTTAAGCAAATATTCCTGATAAAATTGATCAAATTTATTTTTATACACTCTACCAATTATCAAATCTTCATTATTTGTCATGATTAAATGTCCTTTTCTATATGAAATTAAATGTTCAATATTAATAATAAAAGAACGATGAACCTGAATAAACTTATCATCAGGAAGTAATTGTGTCCAAACTTTTAATGTTCGGTTATCAAAATATGTTCCATTTACTGTATCAACCTTTATTTTGTGATTTTGACTTTCTAAATAAATAATTTGATTTAAAGATATTTGAGTTTTGCTCAGTTTATAATTTAAATCAATAAATATATCATTATTATATAGTTCTTGATCAACAATGGAATAAAAGATATTTAAATCTGTTTTATAATTTGTTTTCCTAATAAAATAATAAGCTCGTAAATTATATGAATCGTGAATTAAATCATTATGTGATGAAACAAAAATTATATA
>NZ_CALUXO010000040.1 GCF_944324745.1 uncultured Thomasclavelia sp.
AGGCCGCACACTATCGTTGCAATGTCAATATTTTTCTTTTAAAAATGATAAAAATTTTATAAAAAAGAGAGGGCATATTTGCAATATAACCATCGATTGTCATTAAAATCTTAACTTAATGACATTGCTTGTTTTCCAGCTTCTTTTAATCTAGAAACTACTTGGTCATAAATACCATTTTTCTTAATAGAACCACCA
The DNA here is from genome assembly GCF_944324745.1 of uncultured Thomasclavelia sp. Taxonomy (GTDB): domain Bacteria; phylum Bacillota_I; class Bacilli_A; order Erysipelotrichales; family Coprobacillaceae; genus Thomasclavelia. The sequence goes on from NZ_CALUXO010000040.1 coordinate 199, forward strand.
CCATAGGCCACCATTACTGTTTCACCCATTGTATTAAGTTCACCATCAAAAGCATCATTCAATGCTCCTTTTCCAAAATATACCTTAGGCATGTGAGTCATTTTAAAGTTATTCATAATTAATTACCTCTTTTCAATTTTTACTCAATAAACCCTAATTGCTCTAAATAGTTAGTAACCGTCGCACTTTGATCATTTTCAATATCATCACGACTGACAGCTAAACCATCTAAAACGGTAACATTTTTATCACTTAGATATTCACGCATATCATCTTCCGTACCACTCATACCACTACCACCGTGAGTGACAAATGGGACTAAAGTTTTATTGCTGACATCATAAGTATCAAAGAAAGTTAAACTTACTTGGGGATACGTATACCACCAAATTGGATACCCAATAAAGACCGTCTCATAATCATCCATATTAATATCCAAACCCTGAATTTCCGGACGAGCATTGTGCTGTTGTTCTTGTTCTGTATAACTATATAATTCATCACCTTTAGGATAAGCAACTACTGGTTCAATCCGGCGGAAGTCACCACCGACTTGATCCGATATTTCTTTTGCTAATTTTTGGGTATTACCCCCATTAGAAAAGTAAACAACTAAAACCCGATCACTATCTAGATTGTAGCTACTGTTGCTTCTTTTCCATCTTCATTTACAATCGAATTATCGATTCCAACACTAACACTACTCCGGTTATTATAGAAATAATAACCAACAGCACCAGCAATTACGACAACAACAGCGATAGCAATTAAAATTTTCTTTTTCACTCCAACGCCTCCTTATTGTAAGATTCCAATGTTTTCCAGCCAAGACTGAACATCACTACTGTCATTAGCAGTTAACCCTTCCAACAAAGTTGCCCCAGAAACAGCTGCTTCAATCCCTGAAAGACTTTCATCAATATCACTACCACCGCTAGTACAAAATGGAATGACCGTTTTTCCAGTAAAATCATAAGATTCTAAAAAGGTATAAACAGCCATTGGTGCATCGTGCCACCAAATTGGATATCCAATAAAAATCGTATCATAATCATTCATATCAATATTCAAATTCTGGATTGCTGGTCGGGCATTTTGCTCCAATTCTTGTTGTGCAATATCTACTGTTTCTGAATATGAATCAGGATATGGTTCAACAGTTTCAATTTTAACTAAAGTGCCACCAACTAATTCATTAATTTGATTAGCAATTTCTTCAGTATTTCCAGATCTTGAAAAATATGCAATTAAAATTTTTGAATCATCAGTTGTCGTAGTTTGATCATTCGTTTGTTCATTGGTATTGTCATCAGTATTGGCTTGATTTTCCGCACTTTGATTATTTGCAGAACATCCAGCTACTACAAACAACATTAGCAATAATGCTAATACTATTTTTTTCACACGTAACACCTCTTTGTTATTTTTTTCTAATCGATAAAACTAACTTATATGTCAACAGTCCAAATAGACCGATTATTCCCAAATATTCAATAATATGTTGGATTAAGTTATCAGAGCTATCAACCATGACATAATCATTTGATAAAAACAGATAAGCGATGATCTGATTTTTGATAAACATCATTAATCCATAAATCGTCAGTAAGTAAGGAATAATAGTTAATACGATAGTTTGTAATCTTTTCGAACTAGTACTTAAGCGTCTTTTTAAGGGACTAACTATCATTTGAAGATGCAATCCTAAATGAACCGCCATTAAGACCAGTGACCAATATGAAAGGGTTAAATGAAGTCTTCTAGCTAGGGCAATTGGCAACAAATTTAAAAAAGGAATTAAACGAGACATTGATAAGCCGCTAATAATTAAGAAAATTACATCAAGTAATAATAATGTATTTACTAAGATATAAATCTTTTTAATCGCGAATATTTCCCATTGAAGATCATACGATACCAGTTTTTATTTAATAAATAATGAATTATAAAACAAATCGCCATTAAAATTCCTAAGATTTCATGAATTGTTTGGCCAGTTTGAAAAAATCCCATCAATAATATCAATAAAACTACCATTACCAAATCTAATATCCTTTTAATTCGCACCTTTTACACCTCCTCTAGACAAACCAACTCTATCAACCGGTGGTAACAATCGGCCAAATATTTTCTTCAAATAACACAATTTTACAAAATTACTTTCTATCCTTTTGATCAATCTGCTTTTGCCAAAAAGCAATTGCATCATTAATCCAGCCCTCAGCCGTGGTATTAATTCCTAAACCAAAGCCATGTCCTAAATTAGGATAACAATGAAACTCAGTTTCAATCCCACTGGCTTTTAAATGCTCAATTCTTTTTTCCATCGTTTTCCAATAAGCAATACCATCTTTTTTCCCAACACAGACATAGGTCGGTGGATCATTTGGGGTATAATCGTTATGACCAGTATATTGCATGATAATTGTTCCAGCTCGTGGATAATCAGGTTGCTTAAACGCATTTGTTCCATAACTTCCTAAATAAGCAGCCATTCTGGCTCCAGCCGAACCACCCCATAAAGAATAACAATCCATTGAAACTTCTAATTCTGATTGATGTTCAAAAATAAAAACAATCGCGGCTGCCAGATCCTGACAGGCAGTTTGAGCACTATAAGTTCGATACTGCAAAGCAAAGGCGTTATAACCTTGCTTGCTAAGAGTTAAAGCATGAGGAAAACTTTCATGAATCGAACCAACGTAAACAAAGCCACCACCAGCATTAATAATAGCAGTTGGGCCATTTTTTCTCCCTTTAAAAAAGAATAATCTGGTTTCTTTTTTACTAGGATCTTGTTTAATTTGTTCATCGGTATATATCTGATAGAATATTTTTTCTTGATTTTTAGCTTTTTGATAAAAGTATTCTAAAACAGCAATAGTTGTATCCGTATTGATATGGCTATGATAAGGAAGCAAAGAATTAATATTACTTATTTTCATCGTTGAACTTGGATAATTAAAGCCCGTTGGAAAAATAAACTGGCCATAGCCATCAAATAACGGATTATTAATAATATCATTTACTAGTGTATTTTTATCCATTTTGACCTCCTTGATATTTATTTCTTTTTCTAACTATATTTTATTAAAGAGGCTTTTTAAAGTACAATATCAATACCGCATTTCACCATGACTATTGTGCATAATAAAAAAAGATGGCCCTAAGACCATCTCTAATATTATTTTTTCTTTCTAAATACCAGTGACTTAATACCGCGGCTAACAACCTGGAAAAAACTTAATGAACGAACAAGATTTTCTGACGGGATATATTTGTTGACCGCTCGAAGTAAAGCTTTATTGTCACGAGTAGAGAAAGTAAAATTTCCGTTTTGTTTCGTTACAACTGCAAAGCGAGGAATCCACTTACCTTTAAATAACACCGAAGCCATCACACAATTAACTTCCTCCCATGGAATTTGAATATAATCGTTAATGTTGCGTTCGTTATAAAATTCAAAAGCTTTATCGCCGACCATTACCTGTCCATAAGTTGCCATACCTAAATAAGAAGTGGCTTTAATTGTTAGATCTACTTGAGTATTTAAAGATTGTACCATGTGTTTTTCCTCCCTTTTATCTTACATAATTCCGCAAAGACGAGCTAAGATACCAACTACAAATAATGCAACGATTATTACAATTGGTGATACTTTTTTCTTTAATAACCAGCAGCATAATAATGTTAATAATAAAGCTGCAAGTCCTGGAATTAATTGATCTAAGTTTTGTTGTAATGTTGTTACTTTTTGAACATTTAATCCATCTGCCCCTAAAGTACTATATTGTTCCAAAGCGTATTTGATACCTTCTGCACCATCTTTAACTTTAGACCAATCAATATAAGCACCTTCAGATTGCGTTACAGTAGAAACAATAGGTGTAAATGAAATACTTACCCAACGTTGTACTAAAGAACCAATGATAAACATCCCCAGAATTGAAGCTCCTTGAGTAATTTTACCAAGTAATCCGCCTGATAAATCCTGAGCAATTGATGTTCCCACTTTATACCCAAATTCTTGTGTATACCAAATAAAGGCCATACGAATAATATTCCATGCAAAGAAGAATAGTAAAGGACCAATGATATTACCACTTAAAGCTAGTGAAGCTCCTAAAGCTCCTAAAATTGGACGTAATGTAAACCAGAACACTGGATCTCCAACCCCAGCAAGGGGACCCATCATTCCGACTTTAACCCCTTGAATGGCCTGGTCATTAATTTCAGCACCATTTGCTCTTTCTTCTTCTAAGGCTAAAGTAACCCCCATAACTGGCGCTGAAACATATGGATGGGTATTATAGAATTCCATATGCCGTTTTAATGCGGCAATTCTATCTTCTTTATTTGAATATAATTTTTTGATTGCTGGAATAATTGAATAACACCAACCACCATTTTGCATACGTTCATAGTTCCATGAACCTTGAAGGAACTGATGACGCCAAGCAACTGATAAACGATCTTTTTTTGATAATTTAATTTTTTCTGCCATTGTTTTTTTCCTCCTTCAAGATTTTAATAATCATTTAAAATATCACCTAATGGATCGCCAGAACCAGTACCTCCTGATCCAGAACCACCATTTTCTTTTAATCCTAAATAGATCAATGCTAAAGCAACACCGATTGCTCCTAAAGCAATTAATGTTAATTCACCGATAGCTGCTAAAACGAAACCAAGGGCGAAAAATGGCCAGGTTTCTTTAGTAGACATCATGTTAATAACCATCGCATAACCTACGGCAGCAACCATTCCACCACCGACAGTCATACCACCTGATAACCAGGCTGGCATTTGATTTAAAGCTCCGGTTACTACAGAAGCTGGAACAACACATAATGCAGCTGCAGGAATGGCAATTCTAACCCCTTGTAATAAAATTGCTAGAATATGCCACATTTCCATTGTTCTAATATTTCCTTTTTCAGCAGCATTATCCATAAAGTGTACCATTGGAATAGCAATAGTACGACAAATCATCGTTAAGAATAAACCAGCTACTGATAAAGGAATAGCTACAGCAATTGAAGTAGAGATTGCTGTTTGAACATCAGTAGTTCCACCTTGTAAACCTAATACCATAATAATTGCTGAGGCCACTGAAGCTAAAGCAGCATCTGGTGCTACGGCTGCTCCAACGTTAGCCCATCCTAAAGCGATCATTTGTAAAGAACCACCTAAAATAATTCCTTCTGTCAAATGTCCGCTAACCAAACCAATCAAGGTACATGCCACTAATGGCTGATGGAACTGGAATTCGTCTAAAATTCCTTCCATACCAGCTAAAAGGGCAATTATTATAATTAAGACAATTGTAATTAATGACATTATAATTCCTCCCGTTTTTAAGCGTTTGCTAATTCACTTTTAGCTTTTTTCAATAAAGTATCGATATTTTCACTAGAATCACTAGGTACTTTTCGAACATCAAATTTAATTCCTTTTGCTTTAATAGCTTCAATTGTTTTAACATCATCATTATCCATAGCAATAGCCTTGTTAACAACGACTTTACCAATTGAATGCGCCATAGAACCAATATTTAATTCCTTAATATCCACACCACCTTCAATTGCCTTTAAAGCATCTTGAGGTGTTTCAAATAACAACATTGCTTTTGTATTTCCAAAACGTGGATCCTTGGCAACTTGAATCATTTTACTAATTGGCACTACATTAGCTCTAACACCTGGTGGTGCCGCCTGTTCAATCATTTTCTTTCTTAAGTCATCATGAGCTACTGAATCAGAAACAACGATGATTCGATTTGGCTGAGTTTGTTTAGTCCATGTAGTGGCTACTTGACCATGAAGTAATCTTGTATCAACTCGAGCTAAAACATACTTGATCTTTCCATCTCCAATAACTGTCCCCTCAGGAATCGCTCCCTGTGGTACTTCTTGAACCTCAGCTTGAGCTGTAGTTGTCTTTGGTTCTAAACTTTCAGGTTTTGCTCTAACCCCTTCTCGAGCAACTTCAGTAATATGGGTTGCTATTTCATGAGCAGTTTCCATTGACATTCTAGAAGCATAAGCTTCAATTAACATTGGTAAATTTAAACCAGTAACGATTGCCCATGTGTCTTCATGACCATCAATCAAACCATTAGCCTGATTGAATGGTGTTCCACCCCATAAATCAATTAAAAATAAAACTTGTTCTTGATTTTCAAAGGTGGCAATTGCTGCTTCCATTTTGGCTTTTAAGTCATCTGGTCCTTCACTAGGTTGTAAGGTAACGGCTTTAACATCTTTTTGTTCCCCAAAGATCATTGATCCTGATTGTAAGATTCCGCTAGCAAAATCACCATGACTAGCCAGAATAATTCCTACCATTATTTTTCCTCCTTTTCTTTTAACCCCTTATAATGTACAAAAAAAGCAGACACAACTATTAAAAGATATAATAACCCCAACATTATTAATCTTAAAAATAGTTAATGCCTGCCTAACAGTTACACACTATAAAGTATTCAATTTATGACATAATCATAGCATTAATCAAATAAATTTGTCAAGCCAGTTTCCAATTTTATTGAATGCTCGATAAGATCCTTTCTAGATGCAATGCTAGATAACCTACTTCTGCTTCAGGTAATTGTTTGTTTAATGCTTTTGATAAAGCATCACACATATTGACTGCCTGATCATAAGCAAATGGAAATTTTTCTTTGGCAAAATCAGTAATATTCATCTGCAACTCTTCATTAGTATTCAATCGAAGAATTAAAAACTTAATATGATTCATCAATCGTACATAAGAAATGGAATTAATATCAATGACTATATTTAAATCTTTCTGTAATTTAACGATACTGTCATGAACTACTCTAGTGGCTTCCATCGACTCAACAACACGATTTGATGAAATAGCCGAGTGAATATGTAAAGTAATAAAACCGGCTTCATCATCATTGATTGTCATTCCCGTATATTTTTTTATAATCTGTTTTCCCTGGAAAGCTACTTCATATTCATTAGGAAAAAGCAATCTAATGTCAGTTAAAAACGGATTTGATGGCATCAAATTTTCTTTCATTCGTTTAATTGCAAAGAAGATATGATCAGCTAGTGGCAATAAAATATCATTATCGACCTGATCAAACTTTTCACTTGCCAGACGAATTATTTCGGAAGCAATTTCTAAATAAACCGGGTCAATATAATTGATGATATTTGCAGCTTTGCCTCTGGCCTCATAATCTTTTTGCATTAGATATTTTTTAGCATTACGAGGGATTTCAATTAACTCATTAGCTTTTTTGCTAAATCCTATTCCTTTTGCCATAATAATGGTTTCTTCCTGGTGATAAACTGCCAAAATAGTATTGTTGTTTAGCACTTTTATTATTTTATATATCTTGTTTTCACTCATACAACTTCACTATAACTGCTCCTTTTTCTTTTTTGCCATATTCTTTTTCAATTTGACAGCAATCATCATTTTTAGTAATCACTAACAAAAGATTTTCACTTTCAGCTTTTTCTTTAATATAAGCTAAATCAGCATTCCACAATAAATCACCTTGGGCTACTCGCTGATTAACTTTAACTAATAATTCAAAACCTTCACCATTTAGATTAACCGTATTAATTCCAAAATGCAACAATAATTCTACCCCATTATCTAATTGCATTCCTAAAGCATGTTTAGCTGGATAAATCATGGTAATAATACCATCATATGGTGCTACTACCAAACCATGAGATGGCTTGATCATCACTCCATCACCTAAAAGTTTATGGGCAAAAAGTTTATCGCTGCATTGTTCGATTGGTAAAACTTCACCATCAACCGGATTTATCAGTTCAATTACCGAAGTTTCACTTTGCTGTTTTCTTTTCAAATCATCGTATTCTTCAGGAATCGTGGTTAGATATTCCTCTAATTTAGTTTTAACCGTTGAAGCTTTAGGGCCATAAATAACCTGAGCTGTATTACCTTGTAAAACAACAGCTGCTGCCCCAGATTGTTTTAACAAACTTTCATTTACTAATTCTTGGTCTTCAATCGTTACCCGTAATCTCGTAATACAACAATCCAAATTACTAAAATTATGGCGTCCGCCCAATCCTTGGACGATTAATTGCGACTGCTTATCTAATTCAACTTCTTTTAAAATATTTTTATCTCCAAATTTAGGCTTTTTAAAAACTACCAAGCGATCATCATCTTCACGGCCAATCGTCTTTAAATCCTTTTTCTTAATTAAAAATTTAAAACTGAAATAATATAATCCAAAATAAACAATTCCAATGGGAATCATCAGCATCCAGCTAGTTTTACTATTTCCCTGTAATACTCCAAAAATAATAAAATCAATAATTCCCCCCGAAAAGGTCAATCCAATCGCAATATTAAGCATATGGGCAATCATATAGGCACTACCAGCTAAAACTACTTCAACTCCAAATAAAATTGGTGCTGAAAACAGGAAAGTAAATTCTAATGGCTCGGTAATCCCAGTTAAAATACTCGTCAACGTAGCTGTTAGCAATAAACTGCCGATTAATTTTCTTTTTTGTGGTTTCGCCATTTGATACATCGCTAAAGCCGCACCTGGTAAGCCAAAGATCATAAAAATAAATTTACCCGTAAAATACCGTGTTGCTTCACTGCTGAAATGTTGTACTGAGGCATCAGCCAGCTGAGCAAAGAAAATATTTTGACCACCATAGACCATCGCTCCATTTACTAACATCGAACCACCAATCGCTGTTTGCCAAAATGGTAAATAAAATACATGATGTAAACCAAACGGAACTAATAATCGTTCAATCATGCCATAAACAAAGGTTCCAAAATATCCGGAATCACTAATTACATTACCTAAAGCAAAAATGGCATTTTGGACAAAAGGCCAAACATAAAACATCACTACCCCTACGATGACATAAGTAATTGTCGCAATAATAGGAATAAATCGTTCTCCTTCAAAAAAAGATAACACAGCTGGAAGTTGAATCTGATAGAAACGATTGTGTAAATAACTTACGCCTAATCCAACGATAATACCACCAAAAACTCCCATTTCCAGTGAATAAATTCCACAAACCGACGATATAGTTCCTTGTAATACATGATCAGCAATTTGATTATCAACAATCAAACCATCTAATGTCAACATCCCATTGATCGTAGTATGCATGACAAAAAAAGCAATTACCGCTGATAAAACCGTTACTTCTTTAGCTCTTTTAGCCATTGCTAAAGCTACTGAGGCGGCAAAAATTAATGGTAAATTATTGAATAAGCCACTACCGACTTTTGATAAAATGACTAAACATTGGTTTAAAAATGTCCCCTTACCGATAAAAGCTTCTAAATGCAACATTGAAATTGTCGCTTCATTAGTTAAAGATTGTCCGATTCCTAGAAAAAAACCCGCAATCGGCAATAAAGCAATTGGCAACATAAAACTACGTCCAATTCGCTGTAAGACCCCTAAAATTCTTGCTTTCATATCTTCCCTCTTTCATCCAGTTCTAAACATTTACTCTATCATAATAAGCAAAGTTGCTAAATGTCAACAATAATCGAATTTTTCATTGTTACAAAAAAAAGATACAGAGATTTCTCTGTATCTAAGATAAAATCTGGATATTTTAATCAATCCCAAACTTAGCGGATAAAATTAGTATGGATTGCAGCTTCTTTTTCTGGTAAACCATATTTTTCTTTACCAAGTTGGATACTTTTGATCAAGAAGGCCATATTACGTCCTAGTGTCCGCATTGTTTGCATTCCTTCTAAATCCTGGCGCACTTCTTCTGGGGTATTACCATGAACCTGATTCCAATACTGACTAGAAGCAACTGGCATTCCAGAAATAGTGAAATATTTATTGATTTCATCAAATGTCGCTGTATTTCCAGCCCGACGTGCTGAAACAACTGCCGCTCCAACTTTCATTGTCTTATCTTCAGTCATACTATAGAATAAACGATCGATAAATGAAATCAAAGTTCCATTAGCTGAGGCAAAATAAACTGGTGAGCCAATGACAATACCATCACATTCTTTAAATTTTGGAGCCACTTCATTGACAATGTCGCCAAAAACACATTTTCCAGTTGTTTTACATTTACGACAACCAATACAACCACGAATATTTTTATGCCCAACATTAATAATTTCAGTTTCAATACCTTCGTTTTCCAATGTTGTCGCTACTTCTGATAGCGCCGTATAAGTACAGCCTTTAGTATTAGGGCTTCCATTAATTAAAATAACTTTCATTTTATCTAATATATCTCCTATCTATTTAATCCACAAATCATTTCCACTGTAGCTGGATCATAGTGAGAGAAGAATGAACTTTCTTGTTTATCCATTGCGGTAATTATTTTCATATCTTCATCACTTAATTCAAAATCAAAGATATTAATATTTTCAGCCATTCTTTCCTTTTTAACTGATTTAGCTAGAGGGACGATTCCTCTTTGTAATAACCATCTTAAAATTACTTGCGCAACACTCTTTCCGTATTTTTCACCAATAGCTTTTAATTCTGGATTAGTAAACATTCCATTTTTACCTTCAGCAAATGGAGCCCAGGCTTCCATTTGGACACCATATTTTTCATTATATGTTTGAGCAGTAATTTGTTGGTGAAAAGCATTTACTTCAACCTGGTTGACAGCTGGTTTAACATCGGCAAAGATTGCTAGATCAACTAAACGATCAGGATAGAAATTAGAAACACCAATAGCTTTAATTTTTCCTTCTTGATATAAACCCTCTAATGCTCGATAAGCACCATAATAATCATTAAATGGTTGATGTAATAATACTAAATCAAGATAATCTAATTGCATTTTCTTTAATGTCTCTTCAATTGAAGCTTTAGTTTTATCATAGCCATAATTAGAAATCCACACTTTAGTTGTAATAAATAATTCTTCACGAGGTATTGAAGTTTCTTTAATTGCTTGGCCAACTGCTTCTTCGTTGCCATATGATTGTGCTGTGTCAATCAAACGATATCCAACATCAATTGCATCTAAAACAGCTTGTTTACATTCCTCAAGATCTTTAATTTGAAATACTCCAAAGCCAACACTTGGCATTTTTAAACCATTATTTAAAGTTACAAACTCCATAAATATTTGTCCTCCATTTCAATTATACTCTTAATCATTGATTTTAGAAACTTTTAATCATGGATTTTTAGACCCATCAATCTAGTTTCATTTGACATATCTTCAGGATCATGAGTTCCTTTCCCAGTATCCATTGCTTCAATTTTACTCATTTCTTCATCGGTCAATTCAAAATCAAAAATATCGATATTTCCTTTAATTCTTTCATCATTAGTTGATTTTGGTAATGAAATAATTCCTTCTTGGAAATGCCATCTTAAAATAATTTGTCCAACATTTTTATGATATTTATTAGCTAAAGAAACTAAATATTCATTTTCCAATAATTCTTTATTACCATGTCCTAATGGATACCATGCTTCAATTTTAATATCATATTTAGCCATTTCTTCACGTAAAGGTCTTTGTTGGAAGAATGGATTACATTCAACTTGATTAACAGCTGGCATAATTGTCATACCATCTTTAAATTTATTCCATAAGTTAATTGTCACATTAGAAATACCAATTGATTTAATTTTCCCTTGAGCAACTGCTTCTTCTAATGCTTTCCATGAACCTAAATAATCACCATATGGTTGATGTAATAAATATAAATCAATATAATCGACTCCTAAATTTTTTAAAGAATTTTCAATCCCAATTTTAGCATTTTCATAACCATAATCTTGTAACCACAACTTAGAAGTAATAAAGATTTCTTTACGATCAATTCCACTATCTTTAATAGCTTTTCCAACATCACTTTCATTCATATAACCAGCTGCAGTATCGATATGACGATATCCAACTTTTAAAGCTTTTAATGTTGCTTCATAAGTAGGCCCATCATTAGGAATCATAAATACTCCAAATCCAATTGCAGGAATTTGTTCATGATTGTTAAGTTCAAATTTTTCCATTTTTTTATTTCTCCTTTTCTTTTTAATTTACAGCTAATCATGGATTTTATATTTGTTCAGCCATTTAGCTGTCGTATAACTTTGATGATTAATAATTTCACTATAACCCAAATCCATATCGGTAATTGTTTGCATATCTTTTGTATCTAATTCAAAATCAAAGATATCCATATTCTCTTTCATTTTTTCAATTCTAATTGTTTTAGGAATAACAATTACTTTATTTTGAATATGCCACCGTAAAATAATTTGAGCAACTGTCTTATGGTATTTTCTGGCAATTGATTTTAAAAGCTCGTTATTAAAAATATCCCGTTGTCCTTCATTTAAAGGTCCCCAAGCTTCAACTCGACAATTAGAACGTTTTAAAACCTTAACCAGTTCTTGTTGTTGAAAAAAGGGATGCAATTCAATCTGATTTACCATTGGCTGAATCGAACAATTCAAACACAAATCAACATAACGTTCTGCCGAAAAATTACAGACACCAATCGCCCTGATTTTCCCTTGACGATATAAATCTTCCATTGCTCGCCATGAGCCATAATAATCACCATAAGGCTGATGAATCAAATACAAATCTAAATAATCGAGTTCTAAATTATTTAATGAGTTATAAAAAGCTTTGATCGTATTTTCATAACCACTATCTTGAACCCATACTTTAGAGGTGATAAACAACTCTTCCCTAGGCAGATTAGAAGCTTTGATTGCTTTAGCAACGCCTGGCTCATTGAAATAAGAAGCGGCGGTATCAATCAAACGATAACCTTGATTTAATGCCTCTAAAACTACTTTTTCAGCTAACGAAGATGCAATCTGTAAGGTTCCAAAACCGATAATTGGCATTTTAACCTGGTTACTAAGCTCTATCCATTCCATCTGCTCCCTCCTTACACCTATATTCTAAAAAAATCAATAAAAATTGTACAATATCAATAATACATTATGCTATAATTAAAATGCATAGTGAGGTGATTCTTATTGATTGAATTATATCAGTTAAAACAATTAATAACGATTGCAGAAACCGGAACGATTTCTAAAGCCGCTGAAAATTTAATGATCAGTCAACCTGGTTTAACCCGTTCGATTCAACGTCTCGAAGAGGACCTGGGACTAAAACTATTTGATCGAAAAAAAAATAAAATTACTCTAAATGATAACGGTATCTTGGCCGTTGAATATGCTAAAAAAATCTTAGCTGAAACTGATAAAATGATTAATCATTTACAAAGTTATGATCAAAGTAAAAAAACGATCAGTATTGGTTCGATTGCACCGGCACCAAATTGGGGCTTAAAATATTTGTTTCAACAGCATTTTCCTAATATGAATATTACTGATGAATTAAATGAAAATATTGATGAGTTGGTTAATGGGCTAGATGATCATACTTATTCCATTGTCGTGACTAATTGTCCAATCGATGATGACAAACATATTTGTATTCCATTTTTTAAAGAAAATCTTTACTTATCATTACCGCCAGCCCATCCGCTAGCTTTATTTAAAGAAATATCTTTTCAAGATCTTAATGGTGAAAGTGTTTTGTTGTTATCGAAAATTGGTTTTTGGAATGAAATTTGTTTAAAGATGATTCCTGAATCCCATTTATTGATTCAAGGAGATGATTCTGTTTTTGAAGAATTGACTAAAGCTTCAGCTTTACCGAATTTTCGCAGTAATATTACTATTCAAAGAGAAAAAGAAGAAACTAATCGAATTACGATTCCTATCACTGATAAAGAAGCCCACGTTCAATACTATCTAGTTTATAACCCAGAAAATAAAAAGGCTTTTAGTACCCTGCCAGAAGAAATTAAAACGATTGACTGGTCTAAAACGAAATAAAAAATACAAGTTATCTTTAAGGTTTATCCCATTAAAGTAAACTTGTATTTTTATTTGCATATGATATCTGCTTCAATAATAACTAATTAGCCCGTTTATCCTTTACAAGACAAGCTGTTACAATAACAAGGGCTACAGCTGCTACACCAGCACCAATAAGTAATTTAGGCATCATATCTCCTCCTTTTTTTCTTGTTATTATACTAATTATTATTGATCTTTTATTAAACAGTTGTTAGTGAGATGTTAAAAATCTTGCATATACAATAAATTAAATTCATCGATATTTAATGGCTTACCATAGAAATACCCTTGACCATAATCACAGCCAAAACTTTTAATTAATTGATTACTTTCACTTGTTTCAACCCCTTCAACAACAGTAGCAATTGATAATAGTTTAGCCAATTTAACAACTTCTTTCATAATCAACTGCGCTCGATAATTTTTCTTATCAAAAATTTCTGCTAAAAAACTTTTATCAATCTTCAATTCATCAATCTCTAACTTACCTAAAATATTAAGTGATGAATAGCCACTGCCAAAATCATCCAATGATACCCGAAATCCTAGTTTTCTTAAACTTTGAATTTTAGTATTGATCATTTCAACATTATCAACGATCAAATCTTCTAAAATTTCTAAAGTCAATAAATTAGGTTGAATTTGATATTTATCAACGATTTCTTGTAGTCGCGATACATAATTGACTTCAAAAAACAATAATTTTGATTGATTAACTGAAATACCAATTGGTTCAATTCCCTGATCGATCCAACTTCGAATATGTTTACAGGCCTGTTCAAACATATACATATCCAACTCAATACAAAAATCACTCTTTTCAAAAATAGGAATAAATTGATTGGGATAAAGCATCCGACCATCACGAGTTTTCCAGCGAACTAAGGCTTCACCCGTACAAATGCGATTATTCTTTAGATCGACTTTAGGCTGGAGATAAAATTGAAATTCACCGTCAGCTAGTGCCTGGCGCATATGGCTTTCAATATAAATGTCCAGTTTTTCTTGAACATGCAGCTGTTCATCAAAAAACCAGATACTGTTAAGATACTTTTCCTTAGCCTTTGCCAAAGCAAACATTACTCGAACCATTAAAGTATCAAAAGTTATCTCCGGATTAAGTAAATGATTAGATATCGCTACACCACAATGAACTTTTAAATAATAATTGGTATGGATCAAATCATCAGATTGAACAATTTCATCCATGATTTTTTCTAACCGAATTTTTATTACCTGAGAATTAACTTCTTTTAAAAACAAATAAAACTGATCAGCGGCATCACGACAAAAAATTTCATCCGTTTCAATATTACTTTCAAGCACTTTCTTTACATGACATAAAAGACGATCACCTTGGTCATAGCCAAACACTTCATTAAAATATTTAAATTGATGGATATTTAAAGCAACGACACAACAGTTAGGATCATGTTTAAAAGATTGCTTAGATAACTGATTAAAATATACTAGATTATAGGCACCGGTTAAATGGTCGTAATATGCTGATTTGGTCAATTCCCGGTTTCTTTTAATCAGCACATAATAGCCTAGAAAAATTAAAATAAAAATTACTAGCAAAAATAACTTTGGCAATCTTTCCCATTTAAAATTAAACAAATTATTGCTCATTTGATGTTGGATATTATTAGATAATGCCAATAATTGATATCTATTAATATCTTTAAAATTTAATATTATTATCGCAGTTATAATCTTCCCTAATTTTTTCATCTATACCCATCACCTTATAATCATCAATCACTTAAATTTAAATTTATTATAACATCTAAATCACAACTATTCTATCTAAAAAAACATTGAATATATCTAAATAATATTTATTATCTAAAAAATAAAACCATTAAACTAATTGTTTCTTCATCAATATTAGTATTAGATAGTAATCCCTGATACTTACTAATCAATCCCAAAAACTTCTGATCAAATAAATTGTCTAATTGCTTCTTATTACTAGTAACCTTAAACTGTATGATAACCTGATTTTCTTTTTTAAATGTTTTAATGAAAATAAACCGTCTTTTATCATAATTAATTACCAAGTTAAAAACGATATCTAATAATTGATCAAAAATTATCATTAAATCAGTAATTCTAATAAAACTAAAATCATGATAAGTAATCGTTGGTACAACGTTTATATCATACTGCACCATTAAATCACGGCGTTCATTAATTAAAAGATTTAAAATTGATAATTGTGAATAAATATTATTAAACTGACGGTAAGTATCATCAGCCAAGTTATTAATTTCCTCTTTTAATAATCGATAATCTTTTACTTCAACTAACTGATTTAATCGTTGACATTTTTTTAAAAGATCATGTAAAAAATAAAAATTAGTTTGATATTGTTGATCGAGTAATTGATATTTTTCAATTACGTTTTTTTCATTACCACGGCTAGTATCCAAATCATTTTTAAGACCTAATTTTACCATCGTATCATAAAGGGCAATATAAGAAAAAATCATCAATAACAATATAACGACAATAAAAACATCAAAATTATCACTGATATGATAAAGCAACTGATATTTACCAGAAATCACAACTAATAAAATACCCATAATAATCAATAATAAATAAGTTTTATTAGTTCGTGGTAATTTATGATAGTCAAATTTATTAACAATTTTCAATAATCCTATCGTCATTATCATAACTACAATAAATGTTACTACTTCTTTGATCAACCAATTATTGATATTTAGTTTATCAAAGGATAAAAAGATGATTATCTGTAATAACATTTCTAAGATCATAAAGATGATCAGCGTTGTAAATAAATCAAACTTCCGACCTTGATATAATAAAAAAATACCACCAGTATATATTACCAACATTGAATAATCGACACTTTTGTTTACATCAAATAAACTAGCAGCGATTACTAAAAAAATCGTCAATAATATAATTAAAATAGTAATGACCCGGTTATGTTTTAAGCTAGCATAGCCATAAAAAAGCCCTAAAACAATCAACCAGATCATTAAATTATAACCAACCAATTCCATGCTATATCACCTGATGCAAATATTGACTATATTGGCTAATAAACTGCTGCTTAAATCTTCTTGATAAGGGAACTAATTCCTGATTTGTCAACTTAACATCTAAATTGGTAAAACCACCGACATATTCAAAGTTAACTAAAAAAGCTTTGTGTGATTGACCGAAAGCATAATCCTTTAATAATGCAATCCAATACTTTAAAGGATAATTAGTCGATAAAGTCTGATCTTTTAAATGTAACAATGTCTTCCGTCCTAAAAACTCTACATATAATATTTCATGATAATAAATCTTTCTAGGCGCTATCTTCAAATCATCAAAACCAGCATAGTATTTTAAATAACGTTCCAACACCGCTTCCATTTCAATTTTAAAATTCTGATATTCGATAGGTTTAATAAAATAGCGATCAGCCTGAATTTTATAACCATCAACTAAATATTTAGCATAACTTGAAGTAATCACGATCCTAATATCAGGACACTGTTTTCTTAGCTGCATTCCTAGTTCAATGCCATTTTCATCTTGTAATTCAATATCTAAAAAAATCAGCTCAAATTGACTAGCCAAAACCAATAAATCTTTTCCATTATTAACTACCGTGATTTCTAACGTTAAATCTTTATTTTTAATAAATTCATTTAGACATACTTTTAAAGATTCAATATCACTTTGATTATCATCACATATTAATACTTTCATCCTTTATAACTCCTTTTACTACTATTTTAACACTATCAAAAAAAGAAGTCAGTAATCTAAGTCTATGATAGTCAAGTTGAAAAATCTAAAGTGGAATTTGACTTTTCACTTTAGAATGAAAAAATTAAACTTTTAACAGAATATTGGTTAATATCATTATTATAAGTTTAATAAACATATACTTTATTAATCAAATAGTCAACTAATTAAAATTTGTCAAGATAATCATGTTTTATATTCTTTATCCTTAAATCAAAAGTAAACGATTGATACCGATTACCATGACAAAATCAATACTATTGAAATTATTAATCTTAAAGTACATGTATTATCTAGATCATACTTTTATCAAAATAAGATATCTAAAAGAATCTGCCAATTGTTTGTTTTCCTAATTATCAGACGATTTTTTGTCAGTAATGGTATTAGTAATTTATTAGAATAATTATGAAAACTAAACAACTAACAAGATCGGCCTTGCTTACATATCCCTATCACTTTTGTCTTTGTAAGTTGAATTCTTAAACCTATTAATATCCCCGATACCAAGTTAGACCCAACTATTGTAATTACCGTCTATCCACTTTTTCATTTCAATAAAAAAGAAGTTATAATCCGCTGAGATTTTTGCTTTATTTAACGATCATGACCGAAAAATATTGGTGACTTAGCTCCTAGGTTAATTACCAAAACAATTATCAAACTTCTTAAGTCCTAGGAAAAAAACGACACTTTCTAATTAATATTTTTTTAACATTTTAGAAACATTCGAAAAACATCCTTAAATTATATTTACAATGTCAAATGAAAACTTCTATACATATTATACGAGGGAGGAATAAGATTGATTTGTCATATCACTTCGTTATATTTATGTGTAAAAGATATGAAAAGAGCTATAAAGTTTTATGAAAAATTTTTTGAACAAAGTGTTACAAAAGAAGATGACATATATAGTATATTTGATATCAATGGTTTCCGTTTAGGTCTATTTGCATATAAAAAATGAATGAAACTCATGTTTATGGTAGTAATTGTCTACCTAATCTAGTAATATTCTTTATTTTGGATACTGGTAAATCACTATTCAAAATAATCATATTCAATTCTCCCCTCCATCTTACCCTTATAATAAACAATACTATCTTAAAATACAATATTATCGATATTATTGTTAATTAATCATCATTTTCCCACGATATCAAAACAAACTTAGTTTAGTATTCGTTAATAATTATGCACTTATCAAAAATATAAAGAAACAAGCATTAAAAACACTAACATCAATCAATAAGAAAATAAAATATCATTATTTATATACACCACAATATCCTATAATACTAAGCAATTCATGTGACGTTAACGATATATATACTATCTTATAACTTTTCTTTACTAACAAAACAAAAGAAATGCTGTAATAGGTATTTCAATTTTGAAAGTCTTTTATTTGACAATAGCGCAATTGACTCTAAAAGAATTAGTAAAACTCAATGTTAAACAATCATCACTGATAATTTTATTATTAATACTCGTAGCTTTGAAACTATCAATAATTATAGTTATTTCTTGTTGCTCCTTAGTTAATGTATTTTTACAATGAAGAAACAGAAAATACTTTAGTGGATTATAATTATTGGAGTATGTATAACTATTGTTTTACTAATCTTAAAAATACAGTAATAATTCATAAAATGAGAGTGTTTATTTCAAAAAGTATTTATATTACAAAAGTATTGCCTTATTTGACTATAAGTGGTAAATACATTATATGTTTAAGATTAAATAATTAATAGAAAGGAAAAATATATTATATATTATTATAAAATATGTAATATTTTATAATTAAATATGCAAGAATTTAAAAATAAATTAATAGTACATGGTTTAATGAAAATCAATGACAAATATCTTGTGATTAAAAGAAGTGTTATTAAAAGAGGAAAACCGAATGTTTATCCTGAATTTTGGGATATTCCTGGTGGTTCTGTAGAAAACTTTGAAACACCTGTAGAAGCTTTAATTAGAGAAGCTAAAGAAGAAGTTAATTTAGATATTGAAGTAAAACAAATTATCCATGAAGATAGTAACTTTGATCAGGGTAAAAACATCATGTTTACTCGTCTTGTTTATATTTGTACTTTAAAAGATCTAAATGGTTATACGATTCAATTAGATCCTGAAGAACATAGCGAATATCGCTTTATTTCTTCTTTAGATGAAATGTCTGATGAAAAAGTTGTTCCATTTTTGATTGATATTTTAAATAACTAGATAACTATGAATTATATTATGTTAAGACTATTTTAAAAGATTTTGTAAAAAAATATAATTTAGAATTCCCCAAGGACAAATTATAGGATTGATTAGTATTAATGATGCAAGTATTACTACTATTATTAAGATGTTTACTACTTTATTAGACAATGATGAAGGATAGATTATAGATGACGTTTAGATCTTAAATATAATTACTGGTGGTGATAAAAACTAATATTTAAAATTAATAGCTCAAGAAAATTTAGAATATTTTGAGCTTTATATGAATTAAAAGAACAAATTTTATCTACAAGGATAAATAAGCTATTAAATCTTGAAAAGTAAAAATAAACCTGTAGAACAATTTTCAAAAGATATGAAACAACGTTTACAAATAACAAAACGATTAATAAATGATCTGCAATATATTTTTTTGATGAACCAACGTTAGCTTTGGACATTATACTATTACAAACAACCGCAAATATTTATCCACATTTTGACCACAGTCGTAAAATTAACTCAGCTAATATCATGATGAATATCCTTCAAGGCATAAGCAAAAATATTTAAAAAAATTTAATCTTTTTCAAAAATCATGTATTTTCCATTTATAAAATTAGGCTTGTGTTGGACATTTGTTGCACAATCTATGCACGTTTGTTGGACATTTTTGACTTTTTGCAAAATCACAGGAAAAAATAAGCATGAAAAAAAGAGATGACCAATTATCATAAAAAATATTTGTTGGACATTTTGATGTTAAAAATCTAGTTCGCTCTTAAATTTTTATAAAAACGAAAAAAACTCTAAACTCCTAGTAAATAAAGGGTTTAGAGCAAATGTAAAACAAAAATACAACCTGTAAAATCAAATAAAAATAAAAAATACTTCAGCAATAATTCTGAAGTAAAAATCAACATGGTGCGGGTGACAGGAATCGAACCTGCACGCCGAAGGCGCTAGATCCTAAGTCTAGTGCGTCTGCCAGTTCCGCCACACCCGCATTTTTTAATTTAATGGTGCCGGCTAAAGGACTTGAACCCTCAACCTACTGATTACAAGTCAGTTGCTCTACCAATTGAGCTAAGCCGGCTTATAATACAAATGGTGGAGGTTAACGGGCTCGAACCGCTGACCCTCTGCTTGTAAGGCAGATGCTCTCCCAACTGAGCTAAACCTCCAAAATGGTGACCTGTACGGGATTCGAACCCGTGAATGCATGCGTGAAAGGCATGTGAGTTAACCGTTTCTCCAACAGGCCACATGGCGCTTGAAGTAGGACTCGAACCTACGACCGATCGGTTAACAG
>NZ_CALUXO010000041.1 GCF_944324745.1 uncultured Thomasclavelia sp.
AAAGTACGCCTTGAACAGAGGATTAAGTCTTTTAGAAGCGGAACATAACGAGATGGCCGCAGGAGGAAAGAATAAAACCTTGATTCAAAACGAAACTATTATCTTAAAAAGAGAGTGTAGAAGCAAGGGATTTTTTAAACAATTGAGATATCTCAATTGTTTAAAAAAGGAAATCCTTAATTCAAACTTCTATACATATTATACGAGGAGGAATGGTTATGAAAAGAAAAAAATTATTACTAACGATCGTTATCGCAGTTGTGGTCATTGCAGGAATGTATTTTTTAACTCAAAGAGAGCGTGACCCATACTCACAATTTGAACATATTACAACTAAAGGAATTTTTACTCAAAATATAAAAAATGATAAGCCATATTATATTTATTTTTATAGTTCAGATTGCTCTGACTGTTCAAAAATAGAAGACCTAATTTGTAATTTTGCCAAGAAAGATAGTGTTTACTTCATTAATACTAAGGAAGATACGTCAGACTATATCTTTTTTTCTAAATAAAGCAAATAACAATATTTCACTATCAAATGAGTTATTTTCCTCTTTCATTATCGTTAATCCTATAGATTAATGTATTTGCTTTTAATTATGTAAGATATCATATGATATTTATCTATAAATATATCTAAAAAAGACTTATTGGCATCGATATTATTGTTTACTATAGATATAAGAAGGGGTAATTGTGAATATACTTATTTACGATGATAATAAAAAAGACTATGAAAATTTAATCAAATGCATTGATTCTTTTTTTAAGACTAAAGAAAACTATATCATGTTAAGCTATGTGTCCTAATACTATGATTTTAAAAATCAATTAATGAATAAATTTTCAATGCCCACCCTAAAATCACAATAATCGATATTGCAATCTAATTAAAGTTTTACATTATTTCATCGAAAATATATTTATGCATGAGTATTTATTAATAAATACTCTTTAATGATTTGTGAGCATAAAAAGGTTAAAACTATATCCTCTAAAAACAATTGTTTAGTAGTCTCAACTTCAAGTATTGAAAATGAATCTTTTATTTTAGATGGTCTACCTATATAATATTTATCACAATTAATCTTTCCTAAATCTCTTGGCATATCAACAGACATAGAAACTCTTAAAGTAAAATCATATAGATTACTACTTAAGTCTATTAAAACCATCAAACTAGATGAATCTAAACTACTAAGTTCTTTATTGATATTATCTGTAAAAACATAAGAAGCAAATTTAGCATCTTTACCATCAAATAATAGTATATTTATCAAATTATGAAAAAAGCTTTTTTTACTATCATCGCCAAAAAAAATAATCTTTTTTTTCTTATCCAATAATCTTGCAAATTTTTTAACAGAATCCATGGATATAAAATTATATAATTGATATCCTTGATATTTTCCTATATTAATACTCAAGTTTTCTATTTCTTTAGCATCTAATAATTGTATGTGTCTATCTTGAATATATTGTAGCTCAAATTCTAGTGAGCTTTTAAATTGAGCAAAACCATTATTGAAAGTAAGTTTTTTAATAAACTTCGAAATTACAGATTTAGATATTGCTGTTTCTTTTGAAATTTCAACAATAGACAAACTATTTATACGTTTGATATTTAATATTATATACCTTGATAGAATATATTCCGTCGATTCTGGTGGTGCAGTTTCATATAATTGTCGCATGCGATTGAAAATATACACTAAAAATACTCCTTTCCATACTTGTGAAAATAAACAAATTTAATATATCTAAATATTTCCAAAATACAAATATTTCCTATTTCATTATCTTCTGCCACTGGAATTTTTACCATACCTTTGATTGAAGGATATGCATGATAATTACTATAGCCACTGACAAAAGCAATTTTTTGATAATTTCTACAAATATGATCAAAATCACTTTTAGCAAACTCACATAATCGACCAGTTAACGTAACAAATAAAATTAAAGCCTGACTTTCAATATAATTAATTTCTATAATTCTTTTTTGGGGTTGAATGTATATGTTTTTTCCCATAATTATCATATCTTCTTGGAAATTAATGGCTAATGATGTCGGAAAATATGCTCCTACAATAATTATAGAACTTGATTCATAAATAAGATCTACTAAATTATTTACTTCAACTTTAAATTTTGCTGTAAAATCCTGATCTTTTGCAAAATACTTAATACTATTCAAAATACTATCTTCATTCATTCTTGCCATACGAAAAAGAATTTGCTCTTTGCGAACTTTAATACTATTATTAAAGTTAAAAACTATATCTTTAAAAGAAGTAAAGCCTAACATTTTACAAAAATTATTGATAGATGTAACACTTGTTTGACAACATTTAGCAAAAGAAGATGTAGAAAATTTATCTAGTTCATGACGATGTTCTAACAATCCAGCTGCAATATAATAATTAGAATTTTTTTGAAAACTACTATTAATAATTATTAACAACATAGCAGTAACAGTGTTCATTGAGATCTACCTCCTTTTTGCTTTATTTGAATAATATTCACTAAACTGCTGTACAGTACATATTCTAATAATATTTAATATATTTTTAATTATATGATAGTTTTAAATTATATTTTAATCGCCATTTTATAACAAAAGGATAGATTATTTATTAACACTAAATTTGTTAATGATAGAAATACTTTATATCTTATTATCAGGCATATTAAAAGCTAAAATTTAAATCTTTAGTTACTAATACTACTATTCACTATATGAATAGATTAACTTCCTTGATTTCATTCATTATGATATATTTTTACCCTAAATGGTATATCCTCTTCTACTACATGCACTGTCAGTTATTTTTATATTTCTTTCTTTTTTTTGTATTAACAAATTTTGCTTATATTACAATTTATGTATCAATGAAGTTGTACTTTTGAAATTCTATGATATTCGTACTATACATATATACTTACCCATAGATTCAAAAATAAATTTCATTCTATACTTCTTGATAGAACCAATTAAAGCATTATTTACACTTGCCTGAAAATGCTATACCATATTCAATGTCAATTCTCATTTCATTTAAGTATAATAATTTTTAACTAAAATTTGGATTAACTATTTCAACTTTCAAAAAACTCTTAAGAAGTAATCCGAGTATTTTAATCTATATCAGTATTCACATTAAATATACCTTTTCTAACTCAAGAATACTAAATTATGATCATAAAACTCAGAGACTTTTGTTACTTTGAAATATGATGATTAGAAAATTAATGATAAAAATAAAAAGATGACATTTGACGATTGCGAATATATCCAAAGATTTTTTGCAACCATTTTGTCACCTCATTTCATTAAAATTAAACACTATAACTCTACGTAAAGCAGTAACTAAAAGGATAAGATTCCATTGTGTCAATGTTTATGAATCACGGCTAATGACATCATTAAATTAATACCTTCTTCAACACAGAATGATGAAAAATAACATATTTTTTCACCAGAATGTCTTAATATTCCAAATACAACGATCAATTAAAATGATTTATATTGTTAGACTCATTTTAGTAACAGTCATCATGAAACTATAAAATAATCAAATATCATTCATATTGTTATTAAGAAAGATAATACATCCAGCTTTGATATCAAACAACCAAAATAAATAGTATTTATAGATTATTTTTATCTATGATAATCATAGCCATTATAAAAATTATACATCAATTAATAAAGGAAACTTAATTCAAATTTTTAAATATATTTTTCTGCAATACATTATTTTTGAAAAGTCTATTTATGTATATCATTATATCATTTCAATTTGTAGTAGTCTAGTTCTTTCAATTTGTACTAATTTTGTACATTATTGTACTATATGTTATTTTAAATCTAAAATAAATCAATTATTCTATTGTTAGTATTAATTATAAAAAACTTTTACTCTTAAACTTATTTATAACTAAAATAGAAAGCATATATAAATTAAATTTATAAAAAGAATAGCTATATTAAACCATAGCTATTCCATAAATTTTTTTATTTAATTTTTAGTAATATATTCCATAATTAATATAGGTCGTTTTTAAATAGTCCATTAATTAACTATCTCACGTTTCAAACAATCTTTAACGAGTCTTTTGTTTTCTTTGGATATAAGCTAAACTTAATGTACTAATAACAATTGCTACAACATAAATAATTAACTCTTGATTATCACCAGTTTTTACAGCATTGTTTGAACTTGTTGCATTTGTAATACCATTAATAGTTTGATTATTATTAGTAGAACCAGATTGATCTGTTACCGTTTGATCATCTGAAGGTATTTCAGGTGTAATAGGTTTATTATCATCTTTAACAGTCCATAAATAATCTTTTACAAATGTACTTAATGCTGCACGCCAAATACCCCAATCATGTGCTCCATTTTTCCATTCAAGAGTAACATCTGCACCATTGTTTAATAGTGTTTCATAAACTGTATTAACTGTTCCATACCGGTCTTGTCGACCCATACCATTATCTACAGTACCACTGCATTCATAATATACTGAACCAGCCATAGCTTTTAGTTGCTCTTCTGTAGCATTTTCTAAAACTTCAACTGCTCGATAATTTGGTGAAAAAATTCCATAATATCCAAAACTGTCTTGTGCCGCAATCATTTCATTAACAACTGTATAACCGCCATTAGATAATCCTGCAATGGCTCTGTTCTCTTTGTCCGTTAAAACACTGTAATTGGCTTCAACATATGGAATAATATTTTCTACTAAATTACGATTAGTAATTTCCATATCCCAATTAAAATAACTATTATCCATAGTAACAACGATTGTTTCTTCTACTTCATTTTCAGCAATGAGGTTGTCCATAATATTTGCTGCCGCTCCAATATATAACCATTCAACTTCATTACCTCCACCACCATGTGATACATATAATGTTGGATATTTTTTACTTGAATCATAGTTATATGGCAAATAAACACCTAATGGCTGTGTTGTTCCATCTGTCGCTGTATATTCAACAAATTCAATTGTTCCTGTCTTACCGTCTGCACGAGGATAGATATATTCTTGTCCTTCCAAACAATCAGATGCATTACCTACATAAATCAATGACCATCCACTGTCTGAATCTCCATTTGCAACTGGCAAATTTGTAGGATCTTTATAAATTGTTGACATATCACCATTTTCTACAAAACCATAGAAATATTGACAACCAGGTAATGGTAAAGTAATTTGGAAATAGCCGTCACCCATATTTTCCATTTCTAAAGGAGCATATCCCATTTCAGATACTGCATATCCAGTTTGGAACATACCTTCTTTATACTCGTATGGTGTATAATAATCAGCTTCTCTACCATCCATAATTATCTTTGCCTGATCATCTGTATAGAATGTAAAGTTTCCTACAATTGATACACTAGTTACATCAACTGATGTAGCCTTATATGTAAATTGTACTTGATAATGAGCATCACTATTTGGATAATCAGTATTTTCACTAATAGTGACACCTGAGGTCAACTCAGTTGTTGCTTCTACCTTTATTGGATGTTGAATCAATGTCATAACCAATGTAATAACAGCCAATACCGATAAAGCCTTTTTTAAACATTTCATTAATAGTTCTCCTTTCTATTTAAATTTTTACAATCTTGTTTCTGAAATAATTATAACATTATATTTTTATTTTATTTAAAATATAAAAGCGCTTTCATTCTAAAACAGAAATAAATCAATTAATTAAAAATTTATTTCCAAAAAAGAGACATATTTGTTTAATATATAAATTATATTTAGTATTTTATGTCAATGATTTTATAAACATATTTACAAAATTATCACTCATACTCTATAAAAATGTGTCTTGCACTATATTCTTAAGCACATAATATCTATTCATGATATAGTTCATAAGCATTACTAATTAAAATAATATATAGCTTATTCTTAATAAAGTCCTAATACAATATATGCAAAATGATAATACATACTGTTTACGTTATGTATAAAGAATTAGTATCTTATGTTATTCAAAAGAAAACAAATCTATATGTATGATGAATATATCCTTATTAGCCAATATTCTACAAAAAATCACTTAGCAAATTATAGGAATTATATTAAATTACTTTTTTAATAGATTATTTATCTTTAAAAATAAACCTCTTTTTAATAAAAATGTTGCCAATGTTTTCTCGTTGGAGAAATATATCATCATCTTTATAATTAGTATCTTTAAAAGACAGTAGCATTGAAGCAAAATAAAAAAATATATTTTTATATTTTGGGATCTCTGCTGGTAAATTCATGATTTTTTGAAGATTATTAGATATCAAATAAAAAACAATAAAATTCCTAAAAAGAGCGAAAATAAATAATTTTTTTGAAAATACTATAAAAAATCTTTCTAGTATTTTACTGATGTTAGGTATTTTCACAAATAAAGATGCTTGCTTCATATTAGATTCGATCATATTTTTCTTACTATTGAATAAGTGCGTATGTATAGCTTTTTTTATTATTTAGTAAACAATTATTATGAGTTGAAGCATTTCTAATAAATTTAAAAGGCAAATAAATTATTTATTGTTTGAAATTTGTTTTCTGGATAAAATTCATAATACACTTAAAATAATTTAATAAAATTATCTAAAGATAATACTCCAATATCCCATACTGCCAATCATTTTGATACTTATGAATTAGATCGGTACAAACAAAATCTTTAGAATCAACTATTCTCATCAAAATTGTTATAAAACAAATACTTCTTCAATTAAAAAAAGCTTTATCAATAAACAAAATCATATTTTTTAGATACCAATAAATCATTATGTAGATTGATCAAAGTCAATTACCTCTCACCTTTTATCTATAATAAACAAGAAAATAATAAATATCCACCGGCCTAGCCGGTGGTTTTACTTATGCGGGCATAGCCCTGCTCCCAAAGCGCATGTCTGAAGACATTCCTTATGCCTTACGGCTACCGCATGCACCTTGTCGTTATTTACCCTT